>CACMBY010000005.1:0-103577 GCA_902612065.1 uncultured Pelagibacteraceae bacterium
ATAAAAAACTAAAACTTACAATAAATAAAGATAATAATAATAAAATTACTACCTTGTATGTTGATGAGGCAAAACCAATCGTAAAAAGATATAAATTTATAAAAGGTTTTGATGAAGGATCACTCGATTTCTTCAGTTCAAAAAAATCAAAAAAATCTGTTTCACAAATAAAAATTTATGATTTTAAATTAAAAGAGTTACCTATATTGACAAAGATTCTCACGTTAGCATCCTTACAAGGTATTGCCGATATTTTATCTGGAGAAGGTATACGTTTTACGGAATTTGAAATGAATTTTAAAAATGAGGGTGATTTAATGACTATAGAAGAAATTTATGCGATTGGTCCTGCAATATCTATTTTAATGGAGGGCTATGTTGAAAAAAACAAATTAATTAGTTTAAAGGGCACATTAGTGCCAGCCACAACAATTAATAATTTTATTGGTTCATTACCTATGCTAGGTGAAATATTAGTTGGAAAAAAAACTGGTGAGGGAGTATTTGGAGTAAGTTTTAAGATCAAAGGCCCTCCAAAAAATTTAAAAACTTCAGTAAATCCTGTCAAAACCTTAACACCCAGATTTATTACAAGAACATTGGAAAAAATTAAAAATAATTAACTTAACTCAATTTTTAAATGTCTTTTTTTTCCCACAGAAAGTTTTAAATAATTTTGTCTGAATAATTCATAAGAAATAATCAGATTTTCTTGAGATATAATTTCATCATTCAGTTTTATTGCGTTTCCTTTAATAAGACGTCTGATTTCACTTTTCGAATTTTCTAATTTAGATAAGATCACGAGATCTATAATACTCATTTTATTTTCAATATCAGTTTTTTTAATTTTAATTGAAGGTAAATTTGAACCAAGCGAAGTTCCTGAGAAAGCTTCTTTTGCGGCTTGTTCTGAATTTTTAGCAGCTTTTAAACCATGAAGCATAGTAGTTGTCTCGTTAGCTAGCTTAATTTTTAGTTTATTAATGTCTTCATCCTTCATTTTGTTAATTTCTTTAATATCTAAATCTGTGAACATTTTTAAAAATTTTATTACATCTCTGTCATCGATATTTCTCCAAAATTGCCAATAGTCATATGATGATAATAATTTTTCATCTAACCAAATAGCACCTGACTCAGTTTTTCCCATTTTTGCTCCTGAGGATAATGTAATGAGAGGGGTAGTTAAACCATAAGCTTGTTTACTAGAATACCTTTTTATAAGCTCTGTTCCATTGACAATGTTTCCCCATTGATCAGAACCTCCAATTTGCAAGGAACAATTCTCTTTTTTATTTAGCTCTAAAAAATCATAAGCTTGCAAAATCATATAATTAAATTCCATATAACTTAAAGATTGTTCTCTATCCAATCTAGTTTTAACACTTTCGAAAGTAAGCATTTTATTAATTGTAAAATGTTTTCCTATTTCCCTTAAAAATGAAATATAATTTAAATTTTTAAGCCAGGAATAATTATTTACAAAAATAGGTTTTGTTTTTGGATCGTTATTTTTTAAAAATTTTTTTAATATTTTTTCAATATTTTTTGTATTTTTATCTATTTCTTTTTCAGTTAAAATTCTTCTTGTTTTGTCTTTACCTGAGGGATCTCCAATTCTGGTAGTCCCTCCACCTAATAAAACAATCGGTCTATGCCCATATTTTTGAAGAAGTCTAAGACACATGATTTGAAGCAAGCTTCCAACATGAAGACTTTCAGCAGTACAATCAAAACCTATGTAACCTTTAATTTTTTCTTTATTTATTAATTTGGATAACTCATTTTCATTCGTGCATTGATAGAAGTAGCCTCTATCTTTAAATTCTTTTAAAAATTTATCCATAAGTCTATAGTTCCACAATATACATTATTTAATAAAAAAAAATAAGAATGGATAAAATTTACACAGCAATGGGTTTAATGAGTGGTACCTCAACAGATGGAGTAGATGTATCCATAATTAGGTCAGATGGTAGTCAAGAATTTTCAATATTATTTGATAAATACTTTCAATATGATGAAGAATTAACACAAAAAATACTTAAAATTAGGGATAAAATCTTAAGTCCAGATGATTTAATCAAATATCAAGTTGAAATCAAAGATTTAGAAAGAGAAATAACTTTATTTCATTTTAAGGCTGTTAGTAAGAGCCTTGAACTATCAAAATCTGATGTTGATTTAATTGGCTTCCATGGTCAAACAATATTTCATGCTCCCGAAAAAAAAACTACAAAACAAATGGGTGACGGGTTGCTACTATCTCAATTAACAAAAAAGAAAGTTATTTACAATTTTAGACAAAATGATTTAGAAAATGGGGGGCAAGGTGCTCCTCTAGCACCAATCTTTCATAATGCTTTAGCAAATGAATTGAATAAAAAATTTAATTTGGGTTTTCCTATAAATATTCTTAATATTGGAGGTATTTCTAATGTTACCTCTACAATAGAATATAATAATTTGGATTTAGAGGAAAAAATTTTTGCCTGTGATATTGGACCTGGCAATTGTTTGATAGACGAATGGATGAGAAAAAATTCAAAAAAAGGGTATGACAATGAAGGTTTAGTAGCAAGATCTGGAAAAACAGATAAACTAATTTTAAATCAAGCTTTGGACAATTTTACAGAACAATCTAATTTTGAAAAATCTTTAGATATTAAAAATTTTGATATTCTTTTTGCAAAAGGTCTTTCATTAGAAGATGGTGCTGCAACCATTACTGATTTCACCGCTAAATTAATTTCTAATGGAATGAGTTTTATTCACAATAAGAATAATTCTCAAAAAAGTAAATGGTTAGTATGCGGGGGAGGAAGAAAAAATAAATATCTCTTAGATAGTATAAAAAGTAATTTTGATGATATAAATCTTAATTCAATTGATCAATATGAATTAGATGGAGACTTTATTGAGTCCCAAGCTTTTGCTTTTTTAGCTATAAGATCACTAAAAGGTATGCCGATTTCATTTCCAAATACGACTAGATGTCAAAAATCAGTGACTGGTGGAGTTTTAGTCAAAAATTTTTAATACAAAGCTGTTTCTTTTTTTATATATTTATCAAGAGATTTTGAAAGTGCGTTCTCATTCTTTGAAAAAAAATGATTTGCTTCTGAGATTGATTGAAATTCAACTTTAATACCTTTTTGTGCACTTAATCTTTTATTTAGTTCATTGATATGTTCAACCGGCACCAATTCGTCTTTTTTTCCATAGATCATTATCCCAGAAGTTGGACAAGGAGACAAAAATGAAAAATCATAAACATTTGGTTGGGGAGAGATTGCAACAAATCTATTTATCTCTGGTCTCCTCATTAAAAGTTGCATGGCAATCAATGACCCAAAAGAAAAACCTGAAACCCAACACTGAGAATTATCAAAATTTTCTCTCTCTAACCAATCAAGAGCCGCTGCAGCATCTGCTAATTCACCTTGGCCATTATCAAATTCTCCATCACTCTTTCCTACACCTCTAAAATTTACTCTACAAACTGAAAAATCATTTTCCATAAAAGTATGAAAAGTTTCTACAACAACTTTATTATTCATTGTCCCTCCATACTGAGGGTGTGGTTGTAAAACTAAAGCTATTGGTGAAGTGTTTTTTTTACTCTTATAATATTTGGCTTCAAGTCTACCTGCGGGTCCTGGAATAAATATTTCTAATATTTTATTTTCCATAATTGTTATTGATTATTATTCTCAAAAAAAAATTAGGTTTATCACAACTGCGTGACAAAATGTTAGCTTTTTTTTTACTATGATACTTGACTATTTTGGTCAGGTTTATATATACCCCAGTAAAATAAGGAATTATGAGACTTACTTCTAAAGGCAGATATGCGGTAATGGCTTTAGTGGATCTGGCTAGATTTGATGGAATTAATCCAGTTTCTCTAAGAGATATATCTTTAAGACAAGGCATTTCGTTAGATTATTTAGAACAAATTTTTTCAAAATTGAGAAAAAAAGAAATTGTTCAAAGCGTTAGAGGAACTCAAGGTGGATATATTTTAAATAGGAAAGCTAAAGAAATAAAATTAACAAATATTTTTGATGCAGTAGATGAAAAAGTAAAAACTGTCCAATGTAAAAAAGAGTCAAAAAAAGGATGTAATGGTAAATCTACAAAATGTTTAACTCATAATCTTTGGGATGAACTTGAAACTCACATCAATAATTTTTTTGATAAAAAAAGTTTAGACGACTTAGTAAAAGAAAACTTTGAAAGAAGATTATAAAATGGATACTAGAGAAAAAGATATAGAAAATTTAAAAGATTATAAATACGGTTTTACAACCGATATCGAAAATATTAAAGCACCAAAAGGTCTAAATGAAAATGTAATTAAGTTTATTTCAAATATTAAAAAAGAACCTAAATGGATGTTGGATTTTAGATTGAAAGCATTTGAAAGATTTAAGCTTCTCAAAGAGCCTAACTGGCAAAAACCTAAGTATCCTAAAATTGATTATCAAGATTTATATTACTACTCGGCTCCGAAAAGCATGAAGGATAAACCCAAGAGCTTAGATGAATTAGACCCTAAACTTTTAGAAACCTATAATAAATTAGGAATTCCCCTTCAAGAGCAAGCAAGATTAAATGGAATAGCTGTCGATGCGGTATTTGATTCTGTTTCAGTAGCCACAACATTTAAAGGTGAATTAACAAAACATGGAATCATTTTTTGTTCAATGTCAGAGGCAATACAAAAACATCCTGATTTAGTAAAAAAATATTTAGGAACAGTAATTCCAACAACAGATCATTTTTTTGCGACATTAAACTCTGCAGTTTTTACCGATGGGTCATTTGTTTATATTCCTGAAGGTGTAAAGTGTCCAATGGAGCTCTCGACCTATTTCAGAATTAACGCATCAGAAACTGGTCAATTTGAAAGAACTTTGATTATTGCTGATAAAGGAAGTTATGTGAGTTATTTAGAGGGCTGTACTGCGCCGATGAGAGATGAAAATCAATTACACGCTGCTAACGTTGAACTAATAGCTCTTGATGATGCAGAGATTAAATATTCAACTGTTCAAAACTGGTACCCGGGAGATGAAAATGGAAAAGGGGGAATTTATAATTTTGTAACTAAAAGAGGACTATGTAAGGGAAAAAATTCTAAGATTTCTTGGACACAGGTAGAGACAGGTTCTGCTATAACTTGGAAATACCCTAGTTGTATTTTAAAGGGTGATAACTCAATTGGAGAATTTTATTCAATAGCAATTACAAATAATCATCAAAAAGCAGATACTGGGACAAAGATGATCCACCTTGGTAAAAATACTAAAAGTAAAATAATTTCCAAAGGTATTAGTGCTGGATTTTCTGATATGACCTATAGAGGATTAGTAGATATAAATTCAAAAGCAAAAAATTCTAGTAATTATACTCAATGCGACTCTCTTTTAATGGGAAATAAATGTGGAGCACACACTGTTCCTTATATAAAGAACAAAAATTTTGACTCAAATGTTGCTCATGAAGCAACAACATCAAAAATAAGTGAGGAGCAATTGCACTATTGTCAACAAAGAGGATTAAATCCTGAGGAAGCTGTTGGGTTAATCGTTAATGGATTTTGCAAAGAAGTTCTTCAGCAATTACCAATGGAGTTTGCTGTAGAGGCACAAAAACTTGTTGGAATTAGTCTTGAAGGGAGCGTGGGTTAATGCTGAAAATTAATAACTTAAACGCAAATGTTGAAAATAAGTCAATTTTAAAAGGATTTTCACTAAATATAAACCCAGGTGAAGTTCATGCAATAATGGGTCCTAATGGCTCTGGAAAAAGTACTTTATCTAATATTTTATCGGGAAAAAAAGGTTACGAGGTATCTGGAGAAATATTATTTGAAAATAAAAATTTATTTGAACTTGAAACTGAGGAAAGAGCGCACAAAGGTATATTTTTAGCCTTCCAATACCCTTTAGAAATTCCTGGAGTAAATACTAATATTTTTTTAAAGACTTCTCTAAATGCAATTAGAAAAGCTCGTGGACAAAAAGAACTTGATGCTATCGAGTTTTTAAAACTCGTAAAAGAAAAAGCTAAGGAACTTAAATTTGATGAAGAAAAACTTAATAGGCAATTAAATGTAGGCTTCTCTGGTGGAGAAAAAAAGAAAAATGAAATTCTACAAATGTCAATGCTGGCGCCAAAACTTTCAATTTTAGATGAGACAGACTCAGGTTTAGATATAGATGCTCTAAAAATAGTTGCAGATGGTGTAAACACACTAAGGAATAATGAAAATTCTTTTTTAATCATTACTCATTATCAAAGACTATTAGATTATATTAAGCCAGATTTCGTTCACGTTTTAATGAATGGAAGGATTATTAAATCAGGTGGACCTGAACTTGCAGAAGAATTAGAAAAAAAAGGATATGAGAGTTTTAATTAGATGAAGGAACAATTAAAAATAGATTTTAACAAAATTCAAGAAGTTTCTAATTTTTCTAATAGAGATATTGAGATAAAAAAGTCTTACCTAAATAAATTTATTGAAAATGGTTTCCCAAATAGAAAACAAGAAAATTGGAAGTTTTTAGATATAAATCAAATAATTATTAATAATATTTCAGATTTGAGCTTTTATAATGACTATTCAACTGAAAATAAGATTGATCCATCAATTTTTATTGATGATTTAGAACATAATAAAATTATTTTTATTAATGGAAGAGTTGAAAAAATTGACTTTAGTTATGAGGATAAAAAACAGATTGAAATAATTGAGGACTCTTACACAATTGATAAGTCTGAAAACAACAATTCATTAATTGATTTGAATATTGCTTTAAGTAATAAACATTTTAAAATTTTAATTAAAAAAGACTACTCATTAAAAAAACCTTTAATCATTTATCATTTATCCAATGAGAAAATGAAATCAAAGAATATTAATTTAAGGTTAGATTTTGAACTTGAACAAAACAGCTCACTAAAATTAATAGATTTCTTTAGTGATGATAGTGAAAAAAATTTTATGAATATTTTTTACAATTTTAATTTGGATAGAGATGCGATTCTTAAAAATTATAAAATTGATAAGTCGTTGAATAAAAATCTAAAATATTCATTTAATAATTTAGATCAAAAACAAAATAGTATTTCTGAAACTTTTGTTTTTTCTGCAGGTTCAGATTATTTCAAAAATGAGATAAATTGTAATCTAAAAGGCGAATATTCTTCAGCATTTATAAATGGTATTTTTTCGTTAGATGATAATAAACAGCACGAAATAAGAACTACTATAAATCATTTGGTTGAAAATACAAAAAGCTATCAGTTAATTAAGAGTGTGCTCGGAAAAAATACAAAGTCTGCTTATCAAGGAAGAATATATGTAGACTCAAAGGCTCAGAAAACAGATGGATATCAATTAAGTAAAGCAATTTTGTTAGACGAAACCTCAGAGTTTAACGCAAAACCTGAATTAGAAATTTATGCTGATGATGTTAAATGTTCTCATGGATCAGCATCTGGTAGTCTTGATGATAATTCAATTTTTTATTTAATGTCTAGAGGACTAAATTATAAACAAGCTAAAGGACTATTAATAAATGGTTTTTTGCTTGATGTAATCGAAAAGATTACTGACGCTGAAATTAAAGATTTATTAAAAAAAATGATTGGTTTAAAAAAATGAACATAGATAATATCAAAAAAGAGTTTCCTATCTTTGATGAAAAGATACAAAACAATGATCTAGTTTATTTGGACAGTGCTAATTCTTCTCAAAAACCTAAAGTTGTTATTGATAGAATAAATGAATTCTATACTAAAGAATTTTCAAATGTGGGCAGAAGTATTCATTATTTGGCAGTGGCAGCTACAAATTTATACGAAAATACACGATCTTCTGTCCAAAAATATATTAATGCAAAAGATAAAAATGAGATTGTATTTACTAAGGGTGCAACTGAAGCCCTCAATTTAGTTGCTAATACACTTGGCCAAAAGTATTTGAATGAAGGTGACGAAATTTTACTCACTGAGTTAGAGCATCATTCAAATTATGTACCATGGCATTATTTGAGAAAATCAAAAAATATAAAGATTAATTTTGCTGAAATAAATGAAGAGGGAGAAATTCCAATTGAAAATATTGAAAAAAAAATTACGCCAAAAACAAAGGTGATTGCCATTAATCATCTATCGAATGTCACTGGTGCAATCCTACCAATCAAAGAGATTACTGAGCTTGCACACGCAAAAGATATAATTGTTGTTGTAGATGGATGTCAAGGTGCACCACATTTGAAACTTGATGTGCAAGATCTGGACTGTGATTTTTATGCAATTTCTTGTCATAAAATGTATGGACCGACTGGACTTGGAATTTTGTATGGAAAAAAAAAATGGCTTGAAGAATTACCACCTTATCAAGGTGGTGGTGGAATGATTAAAGAAGTTAAAAAAGATCGTATTACTTATGGTGATCTTCCAAATAAGTATGAAGCAGGCACTATGGCCACTGCACAGGTGATAGCTTTTGATAAGTCTATCAAATTTTTAGAAAGTATTGGAATTGAAAATATAATTAAACATGAAAAAGAATTAATAGAATATGGTCAAGAAATTTTAAAAAAGAATAATTCAGTAAAAATAATTGGCAATCCAAAAAATAAAGGCGGTGTAATATCGTTCACGATTGAAGGGGTACATCCACATGACATAGCGACAATACTTGATGAAGATGGAGTAGCTATTAGGGCTGGACACCATTGCTGTCAAATATTACACGACAAACTTGAAATACCTGCAAGTGCAAGAGCATCAGTAGGTGTCTATAATACTAAAAGTGATTTTGATCAATTAAATGAGTCTATAAACAAATGTAAAAAAATTTTTGATTTAAAATGAATTTAAAAGAATTATATCAAGAAATAATTTTAGAACATGGAAAAAATCCAAGGAATTTGAGGAAGACTGAGAATTTTAATAAAGATGCTAAAGGGAATAATCCTTTATGTGGGGATAATGTCCATGTTTATCTAAAATTGAATAATCAAAGAAAAGTTGAAGATATTTCTTTTGAAGGAAGTGGTTGCGCAATATCAATGGCCTCAGCTTCAATAATGACAGATTTGATTAAAGGCAAAAGTGACAATGAAGCAAAGGAGATCATAGATGATTTTCTTGGAATGATAAAAGAAAATCCTGAATTAAAGTCTACGATTTTAGAGGAAGATGATAAAACAAAACTAATGTGTCTATCAGGAGTAAAACAATATCCTATGAGAGTAAAATGTGCTACTTTATCATGGCATACTTTGATTTCTGCAATGGAAGATGACGGAAAGCAAGTGAGCACAGAAGATTAATATTATGGAAATAAAAGAAAAAATTATAAACGAAATTAGAAAAATTTATGATCCTGAGTTACCAGTTAATATTTATGAACTTGGTTTAATTTATGATATTCAAGTAAAAGGAAAAAAAGCTGAAATTAAAATGACCTTAACCACACCAAATTGTCCTGTTGCAGAGAGTTTACCAAAAGAAGTAAAAGAAGGAGCTATGCAAGTTGAAGAAATTGATGATGTTGATCTTCAACTAGTTTGGGACCCACCTTGGAACAAAGATATGATGTCAGATGCTGCTAAGTTGGAGTTAAATTTGTGATGAATCCTATAATTAAACTAAGTGAAAATGCAGCAAACAGAATTAAAGAAATCATGTCTAGTGCTGAAAAAGATGCTTTAGGAGTGAGAGTTTCAGTTAAATCTGGAGGATGCGCAGGCATGTCATATGTAATGGAATATTCTAAAGAACTTAACCCGAATGATGAGGTAATTGAGGACAAGGGAGTTAAGGTTTTTATAGATTCTGCTGCAGTGATGTATTTATTAGGTACTGAAATGGATTATAAAAAAGAGGATTTTTCCTCAACTTTTGTGTTCAATAATCCCAATGAAACAGAGAGATGTGGTTGTGGGGAATCCTTTAAAGTAGAATAAAATTTAGTATCCCATAAGTTGCATAGCTGTATTGCTTAAAATGCATATCTAGTATATAATTATTACATGAACGTTTTTGAATTTAGAAATTTATTAGCGTCTGAAGACAGAAAAGAAAAAAGAAAAAGCTTACAAAGATCTTTGATCAAATCTGTGGAAACAGGAGCTAATGGAACTCAAGATTACGTTGTTAAAAAAGGTTCTGGCAAAAACAAAATTGCCACTACTAGACAATAATTTTTAACAACTATAATACATATCGAACTCTATTGGGTGTGGTGTGTGTTCGAAATTATGTATTTCCTCAAATTTTAAAGCAATGTAGGCATCTATCTGATCATCAGTGAAAACATTACCTTGTTTTAAAAAATCTCTGTCCTTATCCAAACTTTCCATTGCTTCTCTTAATGAGCCACAAACAGTAGGGATTTTTTTAACTTCATTTTCAGATAAAGCATAAAGATCTTTATCGAAAGATTTACCTGGATCAATTTTATTTTTAATACCATCTAGTCCAGCCATAAGCATTGCTGCAAAAGTTAAGTATGGGTTTCCAGCTGCATCACCAAATCTAATTTCGCATCTCGCAGCTTTTTTACTTAGAGTGATAGGGATCCTACATGAAGCTGACCTGTTTCTCGCTGAGTACGCTAATAACACTGGGGCTTCAAATCCCGGGATCAATCTTTTGTAACTATTGGTTGTTGCGTTTGAAAAAGCGTTTATAGCTTTTGCATGTTTCAAAATTCCACCAATATAGTGTAAAGCTAAATCGGATAAGCCAGCATATTTATCTCCTGAAAATAATGCTGTATTTCCTTTCCAAATTGATTGGTGCACGTGCATACCTGATCCATTATCACCTTTTACTGGTTTAGGCATAAAAGTTGCAGTTTTTCCAAATGAATGTGAAACCATATGAACCGCATACTTATATAATTGCAAGTTATCTGCTTGATCAACTAAAGTTCCAAAATACATTCCAAGTTCATGCTGACTTGGAGCAACTTCATGGTGATGTTTCTCAACTTTAATACCCATGTCTTTCATTGCTTTCAAATACTCACTTCTCATATCTTGTGCACTATCAACAGGAGGAACTGGGAAGTAACCACCCTTGATACCAGGTCTATGTCCCATATTTCCATTTTCATATTTTTTTCCAGTGTTGTAAGGGCCTTCAGTACTATCAATTTTGAAGCCAGTTTCATTCATGTCATTTTTAAATCTTACATCATCGAATACAAAAAATTCAGCTTCTGGACCAAAAAATGCTTTGTCACCAATTCCAGATTTTTTTAAATATGCTTCAGCTTTTTTTGCTGTTCCTCTAGGATCTCTTTCGTAAGGATCTTTTTTTATTGCATCCAAAATATCACAAAAAATGTTCAATGTATTATGAGATGTAAATGGATCAACCACAGTTCTGCTTAAATCAGGCTTTAAAATCATGTCAGATTCATTGATAGCTTTCCAACCTGCAATTGAGGAGCCATCAAAAAAAATTCCATCGTTTAACATATCTTCATCAACTACTTTAGTATCCATCGTGACGTGTTGAAGTTTACCTCTAGGGTCAGTAAATCTTAGATCAACGTAATCAATTTCTTTGTCTTTTAAAACTTTTAATACATTTTTTGCGCTCATATATCTCCTCTGTTATTCAGTGGGTTGTGATACCAAATAAAGACTGATAAATAATCCTCATTTACTTAATAACACCTATGCATTTTTTACATAAGTGTATAATTAAAAGACTAAAAATACTAACAATTCAGAGTTGAATAATGACATTACTCGATAAAGAACCAGTTCAAAGAGTTGGTAAAATTATTAAAGAATTTGATCAAAATTTAAGTGTAAGTGTTTTAGAAACTTCAGCTAGAACTGCTTTAGAAGCCGCATCTTCTTTAGGATGTGAGGTAGGAGCAATTGTTAAAAGCTTACTTTTTAAGACAGATAATAAGTTTACTTTATTTTTGGTTGCTGGAGATAAGAAAGCTTCACTAAGAAAAATTAAGAAAAATATTAAATTTGATGATGTTTCTATGGCTAATGCTGAAGATGTAAAAAAAATTACTGGTTATACTATTGGTGGTGTTTCACCAGTAGGCCATTTAAAAAATGTTGATATTTACATAGATAATTCTTTAAATAGGTTTGATTTTTTATTTGCTGCTGCAGGTCATCCAAATTGTATATTTAAAATCAATTTCTCAGATTTAAAGAAAATTACAAAAGGAACAATTGAAGATATTACCGAATGAGACAACCAAAACTATTAGATTA
The DNA here is from genome assembly GCA_902612065.1 of uncultured Pelagibacteraceae bacterium. GTDB lineage: Bacteria > Pseudomonadota > Alphaproteobacteria > Pelagibacterales > Pelagibacteraceae > Pelagibacter. The sequence goes on from CACMBY010000005.1 coordinate 12,285, forward strand.
TCTTTTATTAATTTTGTTAGCTTTAATATGGGCATCAGCTTTTTTTAATATCAAAATTGCAACCTATTCATTTGGACCAATTACCATTGCATTTTTAAGAGTGTTTTTTGGAGCAATACCAGTTTTGTTGCTTTGTTATTATAAAAAGATAAAGATCGAAGCTTTTTCAAAAGATTGGTATTGGTTCGCAATTATAGGATTTATAAATCTAGTAGCTCCTTTTTTTTTAATTGCCTACGGCGTGCAATCAGTTCAAAGTAATTTGGCTGCGATATTGATGTCAACTACACCATTAAGTTCAACTGTGCTTGGCCATTTTTATACAAAGAATGAGAAATTCAATTTCATCAAAACAATAGGGATCTTAATTGGTTTTTCTGGAATACTTTATTTATTTTCTGATAATCTTTTGATTAATGAAAATAATTTTTTTTCCGCAATACTAATTCTATTAGGCTCAACTTGTTATGTAATAGGTGGTGTTCTAACCTTAAAAATTAGTAAGAAAAAAAATGAAAATGTAACTGGCTCAATACTGGTTTGGGCAGTTTTGATTTTGATACCTATTGTAAGTATTGTTGAACAACCATGGAATGTCTCGCCAAGGTTAGATTCAACAATATCCGTGATATATCTTGGCCTAGTTTCTACTGGAATTGCATGGTTATTGAGATTTAGAATTTTAGTTAATAATGGACTGATATTTCAGTCACAAGTTTCATATTTAATTCCAATTTTTGGAACTATCTTGAGTTATATTTTCCTGAAGGAATTGATAACTTTCAAAGTTTTGATATCTCTCATTGCAGTATCAGTAGGAATTTATTTTGTGAGAAAAGCAGACAATAAAATTAGTAAAATAAAGCTCGATTAATACAATTCTTAGTTGAAAACATTATTGACCCATTTACATCATTCCCAAAAAGGTTTTTAATTAACTTATATAAATAACAAGAGGAGAAAAAAATGAGTGCAGAAGCAATGAAAGTGTCATCTGTATTAGATACTTCTCATTTAAAGGTTAAATTTCCGTTCAAAGCAAAATATGGAAACTACATTAATGGAAAATTTGTAGAACCAAAATCAGGCAAGTATTTTGATAATGTAAGCCCGATCTCAAATGAGAAAATCTGTTCAGTTGCACGATCAGACGAAAAAGACGTAGAAGCAGCATTAGATGCAGCTCACGCAGCCTTCCCAGAGTGGGGAAAAACAGACATCACAACAAGATCAAACATATTATATAAGATCGCTGATGTTTTAGAAAAAAATCTAAACTTACTCGCAACAGCTGAATGTTTAGATAATGGAAAGCCAATAAGAGAATGTATGGCAGCAGATTTACCTTTGGTTGTTGATCATTGGAGATATTTTGCTGGTGTAATAAGAGCAGAAGAGGGATCAATTGCAGAAATTAGCAATTCTCAATACTCTTACAACATACCTGAACCTTTAGGAGTAGTTGGTCAAATAGTTCCTTGGAACTTCCCATTACTTATGGCTACATGGAAACTAGCACCAGCTCTTGCAGCAGGTAACTGTTCAGTTTTAAAACCAGCCGAGCAAACGCCAGCATCGATAATGGTGATGATGGAACTTATTGGGGATTTATTACCTCCAGGAGTTGTCAACATTGTTAGTGGTTTTGGATTAGAGGCAGGTAAACCTTTAGCATCATCAAAAAGAGTTGCTAAAGTTGCATTTACTGGTGAAACAACAACAGGAAGATTGATAATGCAGTATGCTGCACAAAACATAATTCCAATTACTTTGGAATTAGGTGGAAAATCTCCAAACATTTTCTTTGAGGATATCATGGATAAAGATGATGATTTCTTCGATAAATGTATTGAAGGTTTCGTTATGTTCAATCTTAACCAAGGTGAGGTTTGTACTTGTCCGAGTAGAGCTTTAGTTCAAGAGTCAATCTATGATAAATTCATGGAAAGAGCTATAGCTAGAACAAAAGCTGTTGTTCAAGACAACCCTTTAAAAATGGAAACTATGATTGGAGCACAGGCTTCCGTAGAACAAATGGAGAAGATTAAATCTTATCTTGATCTAGGGAAAAAAGAAGGTGCGAAAGTCCTAACAGGAGGAAGTGTTGCAAAACTTAACAGTGGATTAGAAAAAGGTAATTACATTCAACCAACTGTTTTTGAAGCAAAAAATGATATGAGAATATCTCAAGAAGAAATCTTCGGACCTGTTGTGTCTGTAATTAAATTTAAAGATGAAGCAGAGGCATTAAAAATTGCCAATGATACTCTTTATGGTTTAGGAGCAGCTGTTTGGACTAGAAATGGTAATATTGCTTATAGAATGGGTAGAGCAATACAAGCAGGGATAGTATGGACTAATTGTTATCATGCATACCCAGCTCACTCACCATTTGGTGGATACAAACAATCTGGAGTTGGCAGAGAAACTCACAAAATGATGCTTAATCATTACAGACAGAATAAGAATCTACATGTTTCTTACGCTGAGAAAAAATTAGGCTTCTTTTAATCAAATAATATATACTGGTCCATGATTCGATATCATGGGCCAGAGAAAAAATATGAAAGTATCTGCAACAAATTCGGCACTTAGTTTATTATCTGAACTTAAAGAAAAATATGGTGAAAAGTTAATGTTTCATCAATCAGGTGGATGTTGTGATGGGAGTGCACCTATGTGCTTCCAAGAAGGTGAATTTCCATTGGGAGATAACGATATTAAACTTGGCGAAATAGGTGGAGTTCCATTTTATATGAATGGTGATCAATATGAAAAATGGAAACATACTGATCTTACGATAGATGCTGTAAAAGGAATTGGTGGAATGTTTTCATTAGATAATGGAACTGGAAGAAGATTTTTAACTAAATCTGAAATATGCCTCGTAGTGGATAACGATAATCCAAATCATTAAATTTATTTAACAATGCCGATTTTTTTAAGTTCACAAAAAATTGTGAAGGATTGGATTGATTATAACAATCATATGAATGTTTCTTATTATCTTTTGATCTTTGATAAATATGGGGCTGATATATTAAATGACACCTTTAAAATGGGTGAGTATTCTGCAAGGACTACCGGAAAAAGTACGATGATTGTTGAGTCTCATATTACATATAATCAAGAACTAAAGATGAATGATGAGGTAGATGTAAATTTAGTTTTTTTTGATCACGATAAAAAAAGGTTGCAATACAAGATGGAAATGATCCATAAGCAAAAGCAATATTTAGCATCTACGATTGAAGTCCTTGCATTATATGTTGATTTAAATACTCGAAAAGTCTCAGAATTCGAAGGAGATAAATTAGAAATTATGGATAATTATATTAAAAATAATATAAAAAAGTTTGATAATACTAATCTTAAGTTTTCTTCTAAATTGAAAAAGTAAATAAATTTACTTCCAGCCCGCGTACTGGAAGTAATAATCTATTTATTGTCCTGGCGCTTTGTATGCACCTGACGCAACTTCACTTGCTTTAACAGTAGCTTTATTAAAATCAATAGCTTCTAACATTGTTAAATTTTTAACTGCACCTGATGCTTCTACTACAAGTTTTACTGCCGCAAAGTCTTCAAACGTTGTAAGTTCATTTACAACTATAAAGTCATATGGACCTCTAACTATATCCATACTATGCATTGTTCCACCCATAGCTTTTGTTAATTGTTCAACTACTGCTTTTCTATCACTTTTAGGATCTTTTAAAAAACCTTGAAAAGCTTTTTCAGTGTAGTTTCCCATTATATATGCTTTCATATGTTACCCCTTTCTTTATTTAAAAAATATTACAGCAAAATTTATGTCTGTAGAAGTGGTATATTTGTCTAATTGTTTTCTATTCGGTCCATTTCTTTAAGTTCGACTTCTAACTTATCTAATTCCTCACCACCTGCCATCATGCTTAAAAGTTTTTCTCTAGATATATCTTTTTTTTGAAATGTCCCCATACTTTTTCCTCGATTTAAAACTGTAAAACTATTTCCAACAGGATAAGCATGATGAACGTTGTGTGTTATTAAAATTACAGCTAAACCTTGTGATGCTGCTTTAACAATATATTTCAGGACCATTGAAGCTTGATGTACACCTAATGCTGATGTTGGTTCATCTAATACCAAAACTTTTGCCCCAAAATAAATTGCTCTAGAAATAGCGAGACATTGTCTTTCACCTCCAGACATCGTACCGACGGCTTGTGATGGGTCTCTCACATCAATACCTATTTGTCCCATTCTTTCTGCAGCTATAGTGTTTGCTTTTTCAATATCAAAAGTTTTGAAAAAAGGTAAACCTTTTTGTGGCTCTCTGCCCATAAAAAAATTTCTAGTTACACTCATAAGGGAAACTAATGCTAAATCTTGATAAACAGTACCTATCCCAATATCCAAAGCATCTCGTGGTGAGTCAAAAACTATTTTTTGATCTTCAAAAATAATTTCACCTTCATCAGGCTTATGAACGCCTGCTAAAGTTTTTATCAAAGTAGATTTTCCAGCTCCATTGTCACCAAGTAAGCACATTATTTCGCCTTTTTTAAGTTTCATGGTGACGTCTTTTAAAGCAATTACTTTACCAAAAAATTTACTTATATTATTGAATTGAACTAAATAATCAGACATCACTTAGTCTCCGTAACTTTTTTTCTAATATAATTATTGAATACTACTGCAATTAACATCATTGCGCCTAAAAAAACCTTAAACCAATCAGTATCCACATCTGTATAAAAAATTCCCATTGATACAGTGCCAAAAATAATAGCGCCCAATGCTGCTCCGATGGCAGAGCCATAACCTCCAGTCAAAAGACAACCGCCAACCACGGCAGCTGCTATTGCTTCCAATTCTTTTAAAGTTCCTCTCATAGTATCTGCAGAACCTGCATCTAAAACTTGAATACAAGCAAATATTGTCGATGCCACAGCTGTTCCAATAAATAGACTTATTTTTACTCTTCCAACAGGTACACCAACATTTGTAGCACCAACTTTATCTCCACCTGATGCAAATATCCAATTTCCATATCTAGTTTTCATAAGTATCCAAGTCGCAAATAATGTAAGAGCAATAAACCATATTACTGATGGTGGAATACCTGTAGCTAATGGTGTACCGTCAGTTCTCAGTGCAATTAATTTCATCGATCCTAGCCATGTGAATAACCATTGAAAAGTATCTGTTGCAAACAACCAAGCGATTGGATCATCCTCTATTAAAACTCTTAACCCTGGTACTTGAGTTCTTCCTGTAATTAATCTCGTAATAGCCAAAGTTGCCCCTCTTAAAATGAACAACATTGCAAGAGTTACTATGAAGGATGGAAGACCAGTTTTTACTACCATTATACCATTGAAATAACCAATTAGTACTGCCATAGCAAAAGCAAAAATAATACTCGTCCATAAAGGCCAGCCCCAATAAATTGCAGGTATAGCGATACAGATTCCTGCAAAACCAATCATTGATCCAATTGATAAATCAAACTCTCCACCGATCATTAACATTGCAGCAGCAATAGCAATAATTCCTAAATTAGCTGAAACATCTAAAAAATTTAATGTCCCATAAGCGCTAAACATTCCAGTGTCACCAGCAACTATTCCAAAAAAAATAAAAACTAAAATTGAGCCACCCAAAGCACCAAGCTCTGGTCTGTTTAATAAAACTCTAAGAGGTGAAATTTTTTTAAGTCTTTCATCTTGTCCACTATCTTTTTTAGATTGAATACTCTCTGATTTTACAGACATATAAAAATTATAATTTAAAGATGATTAAAAAAAAGGCCTGACTAACATTAGTCAGGCCTTAAATTCATATTTTTATCTATAACCTTGAGCTGCCCATTTAATTACTTTAGACGCATTGTCAGGAGTTACAAACCCAGGTCCAGTCATTACTACACCTGCTGGCATTGTTCCCCATCTCATATATTGTCCAAAGATAGCTATTGGTAAATATCCTTGTAGATATTGCTGTTGGTCAATTAAAAACTCTACTTTTCCTGCAGCAGCAGCTTTTAACATATTTGGAGACATATCAAATGTTCCTAATCTTACAGAACCAACTTTTCCAGCTGACTCAAGTGCTTTCAATGCTGCTTCACCAGACAATCCAGCACCTAAAGTTAGAATAGTGTCATAGCCACCACCTAATTTTGCAGCAACAGCTTTTTGAATTTCTGTTGGGTCATTTGAAGTACCTAAAATATCAACAGATCCACCAAAACCTTTTTTGAAACCAGCACATCTTCTATCAAGTGCAACGTTTCCTACCTCATGGTTAACACATAATGCTTTTTTTCCACCAGCGGCTTTCATTTTTTGTCCACCACCTACACCTGCTTCAAACTCAGTTTGTCCAACGTGTGCACTAATTCCTAAAGATGCATAATCATCAGATCCAGAGTTCATTGATATTACAGGAATACCAGCAGCAATCGCAGCTTTAACTGATTTTCCTAAAGCAGCAGCATCTGGTAATGTTATCACAATACCTTTCGGTTTTTGTGATACAGCATTATCAATTAATTTTGCCATTTCTACCATGTCGAAAGTAGCTGGTGCTGTGTATTTGCAAGACACTCCCATGTCTTTACATCCAGCATCAACTCCATTTTTAGCAACTGACCAGAAAGGATCATTTGCTTGACCATGAGAAACCACAATTATATCTACAGCTAAAGCAGATACAGACATCATTGCCCATGCAGCTAAAGCTAATATAAAGTTTTTTATTGTTTTCATTATTTTCCTCTAATTAAAGTTAACTTTTAAAAATAAAATCTAATCAAAATATTATTTGGTTGTAAAGCAGACAGGTTGCATTCTACTTATGGTTGATTCAATTAAAGATTAAGTTTTTCAAACTTTTTTGACTGTAAAGATTTTTGAGCTGCATTCGCAATTATCAGAGCTTTTCTTCCCTCTTCAAATCCTGCAAGAGGTTGAATTTTCTTTCTTATAAATTTTGCAAAATCCTTTAGTTGATTTTTATAAGCATCTTTATACCTCTCAATAAAAAAATTAAGCAAAGGAGATTTGTTCGAAGTTGATTGTGCAGAATATAAAGATGTCTCGTTTTGTCTTTTATTTTCTGAAATTAACATACCTTTTGATCCAAATAATTCTATTCTTTGATCATAACCGAAACTACAATGTCTGGAATTAGTTATTATGCACTGAACACCAGCTTTAGATCTAATTATGGTAGATGCTAATTCAAAATCTTTTATTTTATCAAATCTTTTGTCTGATATGTTGCTACCAGAAGCTATTATTTTCGCAGGCTCATCATTACCAAGGTAGAATCTAACAAGATCAAAATCATGGATCATCATATCTCTAAAAATACCACCAGATTCTTTTAGATATTTCATAGTTGGTGGGGCAGGATCACGACTAGTGATAATAATTTTTTCTAATTTACCTATTTTTCCACTTAGTAATTGTTTTCTTAAATTATTGTGTGTTGGGTCATATCGTCTATTAAAACCTAATTGTATTTTTGGATTTAATCTTTTAATTTTTTTTTTGCAGGACTCAATTTTCTTAATACTTAAATCCAGTGGTTTTTCACAAAAGATAATTTTTTTATTCTTAACACCATCTAAAATAAATTTAATATGTGTTGATGTTGTTGAGGCAATAAAAATAGCTTTTATATCTTTATCTTTATAAGCCAAAGATGGATTGTTTATAGCTTTTGTTTTTAATGTTTTTGAATACTTTTTAGATAATTTTTGTTCAATGTCATAAATATATTTAAGATTAAAATCTTTACTATGCATTAAATTTTTTCCATGCATAATACCAATTCTACCAAGTCCAAATAAAGCTATATCAATCATTTAAAATTTGTATTAAAATAATAACTTAACTAAAAAAATTTCTTATGTCAGTAAAATTAGGAGTTGCACCCATTGCATGGAGTAATGATGACATGCCTGAGTTAGGTGGTGACACCTCATTAGAACAATGTTTAAAAGAAGCCAATGAAGCAGGCTATATAGGCATAGAGTCTGGCGGAAAATTTCCAAAGAAATCTTCGGAATTAATTCCAAAATTAGATCAATTTAATCTTAAACTTTGCTCAGGATGGTATGGTGCTAATCTAAGAAAAAATTCTGTTGAGGAAGAAAAAAAATCCATTCAAGAACAACTAGATTTATTTAAAGATTGTGATGCACCTTGTATAGTTTTTGCGGAAGTTTCTGGTTCTATTCAAGGAGATCCTAATAGAAAATTATCAACTCGGCCTCAAATGGAAAGGGACGAATGGCAGAAGTTTTGTGAAAAAATTTCTGAACTAGGAAAATATTTAGAGGATGAAGGAATGCCTTTAGCATATCATCATCATATGGGAACAGTAATTGAAACTCAAAAAGATACTGAAAGACTTATAGAAAATACTCATGAAAGTGTAAAATTAACATTAGATACAGGACACATGTTATTTGCAAAAGGGGACTCAAAATACATATTACAAAATTATCATGAAAGAATTTTGCACGTCCATTGTAAAGATATAAGAAAACAAGTTCTTGAAAAATCTTTAAAAGAGGATTTAAGTTTTAGAGGTGCTTTTTTAGAGGGTGCGTTTACAGTACCAGGAGATGGTTGTATTGATTATCAACCTTTATTTAATGTATTAAAAAATAATAAATATTCAGGATGGTTGGTGGTTGAGGCAGAGCAGGATCCGGCAAAAGCAAATCCGTTAGAATATGCGAAAATTGGTTATAATTATCTTACAGATACATTGAAAAAATCTGAAATTGAAATTTATAAAAATTGATTATCTATAGAGTGAAGTGAGTTCATTATTTCCAGCAGCAACACATGGAGATTTAAAACAAGTACCAACAACCCATTCAGATCCAGGATCAGGTAAAAAATTTGATGACATCACAAATATAACACCCATCTCAACTGATTGCCCCGCCTTACCTTCTGCTTTAATTCTAGGATCAGGATCAGTTTTTACTTTAGTATCCTCTGAAAAAGGATTCTCTATATTAAGATTTTTGTTTATATAATTCACAACTTTGGATGAGGACCACTCGCCATTACACGGATCACCCCAAACAGTCAATTTACCTTCATCATTATTCCCGCAATTATTTATTTCTCCATTGATAAAATCAACTACTTTCTTATGATTTTCTTTGACTAAGTTAGCTTTTGCTTCAACTGCGGGCCTTGTACTTGCGGTCCAAATCAACATCCCAACCACATATACTAATGATAACAATACTAATGCTTCTAATAGTCCAAAATTTTTGAAATTTATTTGCATAATTAAAGTTTAATAATTTTTGATTTGTCTAATTTTTTTTCAAAAAAATCAATTATATTTTGTATTGTTTCTTTTCCCATTCTTATCATGCATTCCTCAGTAAATGCAGCGGTATGAGGACTTAAAAAAACTTTATTGTTTTTTAGCAGAGGATTATCCTCTTTAGGTGGTTCTGTTTCAAAAACATCTAAACCTGCACCAAATATAAGACTTTCATTTAATGCTTTATCTAAGTCATTCTCATTAATCATTCCACCTCTTGCAGCATTAATAATTATACAATTTTTCCTCATTGTTTTAAGTAAGTCATAATTTATAATATTTTTCGTTTTTTCATTAAGAGGCATATGTAAAGAAATGGCATCCATAGATTTTACTGCTTCTGTAAGATCTTCAACTTTTTTTCCACCCAATTCCTCAACAATATCTTTTGAAACAAATGGATCATAAACAAAAACATTCATTTCAAATCCTTTACATCTTCTAATTAAAGATTGACCAATTCTACCAAATCCAGCAATTAAAATATTTTTTTTCCAAAGTTCAATTGTTTTTGGAAGTTTGTTTCTATTAGAAAAATTTCCTGTTTTAACAGCCTCATCATACATGTTTTTTCTCTTTGATATATTGAGCAACATAAACATAACATGTTCTGCCACCGCAACAGCATTTGCTGTAGCCGTAATTGCCAAGGTGATATTTTTTTCTTTAGAAGACTTGAGATCAATATTGTCGTACCCAACGCCATGGCGAGATATAATCTTAAGTTTTTTTGATATATTGATTAATTCGCTAGATAAATTTGCTGTTCTAATTGATAGACCATCACACTCCAAAATTTTTTGTTTAATATCTTTCTCATCTATATTTTCAATAATCTCATAATCATAATTTGGGTTATTCTTTATGAGATCTATCCCCGCTTTATGAATAGGTTGAATTATCAAAATTTTTTTTTTATCTGACACTTAAATTTAGTAAGCTTTAGAGTCTTCTTTTGATTTGATTGATTTTAATTTAGATACAGCATCTTTTGCACCTGCACTCATATACCTTTGATCGGATCCAATGGTTACCAAATTAAATCCTAAATTAAGCATTTTTTTTGCATACTCTGGACTAGCATTATGAATACCTGCAAAAATTTTATTTTTTTTTGCATGTTCCAATATATTCAAAATCTTTTCATAAGTTGGGCTTCCTTCAGGATTATCAAAAGCTGGTTTTTGACCTATAGCCAGACTTAAATCAGCAGGTCCAATATAAATTCCATCTATTCCAGGCGTACTCATAATTTCATCTAATTTATCTAAGGCTTCTTTTGTCTCTATCATTGCCATTTTTAAAATCTCATCATTTGCAAAATCTCCATAATCTGAACCTCCATAAATTAATCCTCTAATTGGTCCAAAACTTCTATACCCTTTAGGGGGATACATGCATGCTTGAACAAATTTTTCAGCTTCAAATTTGTTGCTCACCATTGGACAAATTACACCGTAGCACCCTGCATCTAAAATTTTCATTATTTGTCCTGGTTCATTCCAGTTTACTCTTGCTAAAGGAGTAACATCTGTAGATGAAATTGATTGCAGCATTTGTAATGCATTTGGATAATCTATAACACCATGTTGCATATCAATTGTAAGCGAGTCCCAACCTTGATGAGACATTACTTCCGCTGAAAAAGAGCTAGGAATTTGTAACCAGCCATTAATTATTTGCTCACCATCTCTCATCATCTTTTTTATTTTATTTGGTCTCATTTTAAGATTTCAAACCAAGGTGAGTGTACTTTATATTAAGATAATCTTTAATTGCCATTGAACCACCTTCACGTCCATATCCAGTTTGTTTAATTCCACCAAAAGGTGCCTCAGCTATCGCAACTGCAGGAGTATTAACCGCCACAGTACCAGTTTCCATTAATTCTGAAGCTCTGTGAGCTTTGTCCATAGAATTTGTATAAATATAACTACATAATCCTAAGTCATTATCATTTGCTCTCTCAACTACTTCATCAAAAGTTTTAAATGACAACATTGGAACTAATGGACCAAATGGTTCTTGTTTCATTATTGTAAAATTATCCTTTACATTGTCAAAAACTGTTGGCTCATAAAAATATCCTTTGTTAAAACCTTGAGGTCTTTTTCCACCCAATAAAACTTTTGCTCCTTCCTTTTTAGTTGTTTCAACTAATTCTTCAATTTCTCCTAATCTTTTTGCAGTTGTTAGAGGACCTAACTGAACTCCCTCATCTAAACCATTACCAATTTTTAATTTTTTTGTTCTTTCAATAAACGCATTAATGAATTCGTCTTTTTTATTTTCTTGTATATAAAATCTGTTAGGTGAAATACAAACTTGACCATTATTTCTAAATTTTGCAGTAATTGCCATATCTGCAACTTTATTTATATCAACATCATCAAAAACTATAAAAGGTGAGTGTCCACTAAGCTCCATAGTGACTCTTTGAACTTTGTCTGCGGCCTTTTTTAAGATTAATTTACCTACTCTTGTTGATCCAGTAATAGAAACCTTTTTAATAATATCAGACTCTAACAACTCATTTGAAATACTTTCAGGGTCTCCTGATAATAAGTTTACAACTCCAGGAGGGACTCCCGCTTCTTTACAAATATCTACTAACTCCATTACTGTTCCTGGAGTAATTACATCAGGCTTACAAATTACTGAACATCCGGCAGCTAATGCTGTTGAAATTTTTCTTGCTGCTAGAATTAAAGGAAAATTCCATGGCACTAAAGCTGCTACAACTCCAACTGGCTGATAATAAACATGAACTCTGGTATCTGGAAATCGACTTTCGACTGTTTGTCCATAAATTCTTTTTGTTTCTTCAGCATTCCACTCAAAAATATCAGCAGCCCCACCAGTTTCGCCAATTCCCTCTGCTAAAGGTTTTCCAACTTCAATCGTTAACCATTTTGCTAAAACATCTTGTTTTTTTCTTAAAAGATCAGCAATTTTTCTAATAATATATGATCTCTGCCAAGGTAAAGTGTTTTTCCAAACTTCCAAACCTTTCTCTGCAGATTTAAGAGCTTTTTGAACATCTGCTGAAGACGCTTTAGACGCTTGGCCAATAATTTCTTCCGTAGCAGGATTTATAACATCATAAGTTTCTTTTTTTTCCGCTTGTTGCCACTTACCATCAATGAACTGCCCAAATTTACTATACATAATTTTTATTTTATGGTTAATTAAGCGAAATTTTAAGAGAATATATCTACAATTATGAAAAAAATAAAGCTTACATGTGCTCATGCAATTGTAAAGTTCCTGACTTCTCAAAAAATTCTTATCGATGGTAAAAAAGAACCTTTATTCGCTGGTGCTTTTGGAATATTTGGTCATGGTAATGTAGCTTGTTTAGGACAAGCTTTAGAGGAAAATAAAGATAAACTTCCAACTTATAGAGGTCATCATGAGCAAAACATGGCTTTAACAGGAATTGCTTACGCTAGAGCAAAAAGAAGAAAACAAGTATTTGTAGCAACAAGTTCAGTAGGTCCTGGTTCTACAAATATGGTAACAGCTGCAGCAGTTGCGATGAGTAATAGACTGCCAATTTTATTTCTTCCAGGTGATACTTACGCAAACAGGATGCCTGATCCAGTTTTACAACAGGTAGAACATTTTAATAATCCAGGAATTACTCAAAATGATGCTTTTAAACCAGTTACAAAATATTTTGATAGAATAACTAGACCAGAACAAATTTTACAAACATTTCCCCAAGCTGTGCAAGTTTTATTAGACCCAGCTGATTGTGGTCCAGTATGCATATCTTTATGTCAGGATATACAAGGAGAAATTTTTGATTATCCTGAGGATTTTTTTAAAGAAAAAATCCATAATATACGAAGACCAAGACCTGATGATTTTCAAATTAAAGAGGCAGCTGAAAAAATTAAAAAATCAAAAAATCCAATCATAATTTCTGGTGGAGGTGTTTTTTACTCAGATGCAATGGAGGAACTTTCTACTTTTGCAGTTAAACACAATATACCTGTAACACAAACTGTAATGGGTTACTCTTCTATGAAAAGAGATCATTCTCATTTTTTAGGACCTATTGGAGGTTTAGGAGGAAAAGCAGCAAACAACTTTGCAAAAAAAACTGATTTAGCGATTGCTATTGGAACTAAGTTAGGAGATTTCACAACTGGGTCATGGTCCAATTTTGAAAATCCAAATTTTTCATTAGTATCAATTAACGTTGCAAGATTTGATGCAAGTAAGCATATGGCACAATCAATTATTGGAGATGCAAAAGTTTCTCTAAATGAACTATCACAAGCTTTAGGTGATTGGAAAGCATCCGAGGAATGGCATAAAAAATCCAGAGATGAACTTAAATCTTGGAATGAATATGTTGATAAAGAAAGTGGACCAACTAATCAAAAACTCCCAAGTTATGCTCATGCAGTTGGTGCAATTTATAGAAAATCTGATCCAAGTGATATCGCTGTCACTGCAGCTGGAGGTTTGGTAGGTGAAGTTGTTCAAATTTGGAGACCAAGAGAACTTAATACTCATGAAACAGAGTGGGGCTTTAGTTGTATGAGTTATGAAATTTCTGGAGCTTTAGGAATTAAAATGGCCAACCCAAACAAAGAAGTTATAACATTTGTAGGTGATGGATCATATTTACTTTATAATTCAGATATATATTCATCTGTAATAACTAATAATAAACTAATTGTAATTGTCTGTGATAATGGTGGTCACGCTGTCATTAATAGACTTCAATTATTTAAAGGTGGAAAAGAATTCAATTGTTTGTTTGAGAGTTCAAATGTATCAAATTTAGTAAAAGTAAATTTTGCAAAACATGCAGAAAGTATGGGCGCAAAGTCTGAAGAGGTAAGTTCTATCAGTGAATTAGAGGAAGCTTTCAAAAGAGCGAAGAAATCAAAAGTGACTTACGTTATTTCAATCAAAACTCATTCGTATCAATGGCTTGAAGGATCAGCTTATTGGGAAAGTCCAACTTTAGAAATTCCCAAAACCAATGAAAATGAAAAAGCTCTAAAATTACACAAAGAAGGTAAAGCAAAACAAAGACAGGGAGTATAACCCTAATGAGCAAAGTATTTAAAGTTGGCTTAATTGGTTGCGGTCATATCGCAGAAACATATTTCAGAGCTCACAAATATTTCAAAAATTTTAAAATCATTAAATGTGCAGATGTTAAAGAAAAAGCAGCTAAGAAATGTGCTAAAATTTATAAAATTAAAGCAGTTTCGGTAAGTAATTTACTAAAAGATAAACAGGTTGAAATAATATTAAATCTAACCCCTCCAAAAGTTCATTACCAAATTGCAAAAAAGTCTTTGTTAAATGGTAAACATGTATACTCAGAAAAACCATTAGCAATTAATTTAAAAGATGGAAAAGAATTACTAAAGCTCTCAAAAAAAAAGAAATTATACTTAGGAAATGCTCCAGATACTTTTTTAGGAGGAGGCAATCAAAAATCGAAAGAATTATTAGAAAGTAAAAGTATAGGCAAAGTAAATTTAGGTAATGCGATTTTTGCTTTTCCAGGGGTTCAATCTTATCATCCAGATCCAGAACCATGGTTTGCAAAAAAAGAAGGTGGTCCAGTAATTGATATGGGACCTTATTACCTCACAGCATTAGTAAATTTATTGGGTCCGGCAAAAGAGGTAAAAGCAGCAAGTTTAATGAAAGGTTCACGATTTAGAACAATTGGTATTGGTCCTAAAAAAGGAAAAAGAATTAAGGTAGAATGTCCAACGACGTATTTTACAACAATCATATTTAAAAATGGAAGTATAATCAGACTGACTTTATCTTTTGATGTTATAGCTCATCAAAGAAATCATATTGAACTTTATGGAACCAAAGGTTCAATGATTGTGCCAGATCCTAATATGTTTGGCGGTTCAGTATATTTATGTAAAAAATTAGGAAGCCCATGGAAAGAATTTAAAACAAATCGCATGCCACTTGGAAAAATTAATATTAGAACGCAAAGTTCTAGAGCAAATGAGTCACCTACTAACGCTAATTATAGAGGAGTTGGTCTTGCAGAAATGGCTTATTGTATTGATAAAAAAAAGATACATAGATGCAATGGAGAAGTATCTTTGCATGTTCTTGACTTGATACAATCAACTATGCAATCTGCTAAAACAAATAAACCAATTAGACTTAGTACAACATGTAAAATCCCAAAACTTTTTATTAATAAAGAAGTAAATAAATTAATGAGATAAAATATGCAGATTGGTATTGATCTTGGAGCAAGTAAAATAGAGTATGTTTTATTAGATGATGTTGGTAATGAGCATCATAGAGAAAGAACTGAAGTTCCAAAAAATTATAAAGATACATTATCCATGATTAAAAAAATAGTTATCGAACTTGAGCGTAAAGCTGGTAAAGAATTACCAGTGGGTGTATGTCATCCAGGGATTCATTCTATTCAAACAGGACTAGTTAAAAATGCGCCTAATTCTTTTTGGATAAATGGCAAACCTTTACAAAGAGATTTAAGGAGTGAGATTGGTAAAGAAATTTATTGTGAAAATGATGCAAACTGTTTTGCTTTATCAGAAGCAATAGATGGTTCCGGAAAACATTACAAAATAGTTTTTGGGGTAATTCTTGGATCTGGTGTTGGAGGCGGTTTAGTTATAGATAAACGAATTGTCAATGGACCTAATGGGATTACTGGAGAATGGGGGCATAATCAAATACCGAGCGCTTGTATTGAAGGTGTTCAAATAAAAAAAACCAATTTAAGAGCTGGGGAAATAGAAAACTTTGTTGCGGGTATAGGTATTTCTAAAGCGTTCAAAAACGAGTTTAAAAAGGATTTATCTGCCCAAAAGATATTTGAGATGCATAGAAAACTTGATTTAGATGCAGAAAAATTAATTGATAAATATAAAGATCAACTCGCTATGTCCTTAGCCACTGTTGTTAATATTATTGATCCAGATGTGTTTGTTTTCGGGGGTGGGGTATCTAACGAAATAAATTTTTTAGATGAAATTAAACAAAAAATGAAAAAATTTGTAGCAGGGGGTGAATTTGAGGGGACTTTTTTAAAACCCAAATTTGGTGATGCAAGCGGTGTTCGGGGTGCAGCTCGTTTAGCAAGAACTACAAATTATTAAATTAATTTAATATTTTAAAGTCTGATTTATATTTCTCATTAATTGATATTCCTAATCCTGGAATATTATCATTTAAGTCAATAAAACCATTTTTTGGCTCTGGTTCACCTTTAAATAAATAATAAAATAATTCATTGCCTATTTCAACTTGATGCACAGGAAAAAATTCTGAGAAAGGACAATTTTTATGTGCCATAGTTAAATGATAGTTATGCATTTGTCCTGCGTGTGGGATTACAGGGACTTTGTATTTTTCTGCTAAAGTATTTATTTTATGACCAGGAGTTATACCTCCAACTCTATTTGCATCATATTGAATAAAACTAACCGCTTTCAGTTCTAATAAATGCTTAAATCCCAAATAACTAAACTCGTGTTCACCTCCTGCAATAGGAACATCTCCCATTGCATTTAACTCTGCATAACCTTGAATATCATCAGGTATCACTGGCTCTTCAAGCCATTTTGGCTTAAATTTTATTAGTTCAGGTATTATTTTTTTTGAATATTCTAAATCCCAACCCATATAAGCTTCAAGCATAAGATCAGTTTCATATCCTACCACTTCTCTTACAGCATTTACTAATTCAATATTTTTTTTTATACCCTCAACACCATCTTTAGGTCCCCAACCAAATCTCATCTTGAACATTTTAAACCCTTCTTTTAAATATTTATCAGCTTCAATTTGTAAATCTTTTATAGGTTGGCTGTACAATTTAGAAGCATACACTGGTATTTTATCTTTAGTTCTCCCACCTAGTAATTCAAATACTGGTTTATTCTTTAACTTACCCATTAAGTCCCAAATTCCTAGATCGATTGCTGAAATTCCAATCATTCCAATTCCTTTTCTTCCCCAGGCCATTGTACTTCTATACATTTTATCCCATAAGTAATCATAATCGAAAGGGTCTTCACCAATTACTAAATTTTTTAAATAACAATCTATAGCTTTCTTTGTTACCTCTGGTGCAAGCGCTGCATTGCCTAAACCCACAGTTCCGTCATCAGCTATAACTTCGCATACCATCCATTGATGAAATCTAAATGATTTCATCTTATCTCCAGACTCTCTAAGAGCATCAGTTGGGTTTGTACAAAAATTTTGAGCTGGTGGAACTATTTCACCTGTCCACTTATAAATGGAAGTTTTAATGTCTTTAATTTTTGTCATTGTTTAGATTTATTTTCTGCCATTGTTAGTGCTATCTTGAATGATTGCAAGGTAGGCTCTAAATTTGCTTTATTTTTTCCCGCAATATCAAAAGCAGTTCCATGAGCTGGGGTAGTAATAGGAATTGGTAATCCACCTTGTACAGTGACCCCTCTATCAAATCCAAAAGCTTTAAGACCTGATTGTAAAGCATCATGATACATACCAACAATACAGTCGTGATTTTTATTTTTAAAAGAAGTTATAAATGATGTATCACAAGGTAAAGGACCGTCAGCATTAATTCCTTGTTTTTTTGCTTCTTCTATAGCTGGAATTATTTCATTTTCTTCCTCTGTACCAAATTCAGCGTGTGGATTTAATGCTTGAACAGCAACCCTTGGTTTTGTGATACCATTAAGTTTCATAGCTTCATTTATTAATTTAATTGGTTTAAGAATATTATCTTTTTTAATATGTTTTGGGACTTCACTGATAGGTATATGAGAAGTAACTCTTGCAGTCCAAAAATTATCTACAACATTAAACTCACAAAAGAAATCTTTTACATTTAATCTTTCAGCCATTAAATGAAGTTCATCAGAATGTTTATTTCCTCCCATTATCATACTCGTTTTATTAAAAGGACCAAAGTTGATAGCTTGTATTTTATTTTGTTTTGCAAGATCTAAAGCAAGATTAAGAGCCTCAAGTACACTTTGACCAGCTTCTTTAGAACACTTTGAAAGTATATAACTATGATTTTTACCTTTTGATATATCTAAAAAGAATTTATTTCCTTCACTGAAATTTATCTCATCAAAATTATTTACAATTTTTAAATTATTATTATTTCCAGTTATTTGATCACCTTTATCTAATATATTCTTTTCACCAATAACAACTATATTTACCGCATCAGTAACTTTTTCAGTCAATAATTTTGATACAAGTTCAGGTCCAATCCCCGAAGGATCACCCAATAAGAGACCAATATTAATTTTATCTTCTGGCATTTTTTTCTTTACGGTTTGTATCAGATTATGATTAAATAATTAATTATAAATTAACTAAAGAGGGAAATAATGAAAAAAAGTTTTAAACTTTTCTTAGCCGCTGCATTCTTTGTGACTGAATTTTTTGTTATAGCAATACCTTTAATGACTGTATCTGCAAGAGCAGATGGTGCTATACAAGCTATTACTCACGCAGGATTCGGTGGTGGTACTGACGTAACTACTAGAATGATGCTTTTAAGAGCTAGAAGAGTTCTTAAACAAGACATGCAATTAGTTAACAAAAAAGGCGGTGGTGGAGCTGTATCTATGGATTATATGATGAGCTTACCTGCTGATGGTCAACATACTTTAACATGGACTACAGGACATGCAGTTTCTATGGCTTTAGGAAAAACTAAAGTTAAGATTAGTGATATGCAGCCTTTAGCTAGAGGTACTGATGATCCACAATTATTTGTGGTTAACTGTAAGGCAGACATCAAAGATGCTAAAAAATTTATTAGCACTCAAAAATCAAAATCACTTAAATATGGAACAACGCATGTAGGTGGAATTGATGATGTTAGTGCGATAGCTTTTACAAAAAAAGGTGGATTAAAAGATCCAACTATTGTTGCATATAAAGGTGTAGCACCAATTAAAACAAACCTAGTTAAAGGAGATATTGATGTAGGAGTTTTAAACTTAGGTGAAGCATTAACAGAAATTAATGATGGTACTTTATGTGTTTCTATTGTGTTAGCAAATAATAGAATGGCTAAAATTAAAGACTCTCCAACAGCTAAAGAATTAGGAATACCAGTTTCTTTATCTACTGTTAGAGGTTTTGTAACTAAAAAAGGAGCTCCGGCTGAAAGAGTTAAACAATTAGAAGCGGGAATGTTGAAAGCAATGAGCCACAATTACTATAAAAATTTTTTAACAGAAATTGGTCTTGATGAGACTAGTGTAGTTGGTGCTGATGAGTGGGGTAAGCAAATGGAAGAAATGCTTACTGAAATGACTGCACAGCTTAAAGCTTTAGGTTACATTAAGTAGTATAAATTAAAGTACATTTGAATATGAACAATGTACAAAAACAAAAAAGGGCAAACAAAAGTTTGCCCTTTTTTTTTAAAGATGAGTTTAAAGTTTCTTTTATAATAATATTAATTTCAACAGTCTTATTAATTAGTACTTTTTCATTTGATATTGTTCCTCCAATTTTAAATAGAGGTATTCAGCCAGCTACTTTTCCTAAAGGATTATTAGTTTTAATAATTATTTTAACTTCAATAGTTTATTATTTATCTTTTAAAAAGCCTTGGGAAACTAAAAAAAAATTACCCCAACCTTTTTTCTTAACATTATTAAGTTTCATTTTTTTTATTTTTATATCAAAAACATTAGATTTTTTTTTAGCTATATCGCTGTTATCTGTTTTTGTTTCTTATTGCTGGGGTGAAAGAAGAGTTATTTATTTAATATTAGTAAGTATCATCTTTCCGATAATCGTATTTATTTTTTTTGAAACGATTTTAGGATTGAGATTCCCTCCTGGTATAATCACAAATATTTACTATCAAGTATAAATGGAAAACCTTTCTTTAATGTTTGCACCTTTAGTTAGTTCAAAACTAATGATTGTTTTAGTTTTTGGAACTTTATTTGGTTTGATACTTGGAGTGCTACCTGGTCTTGGACCAACAACAGGTGGTGCATTAATTTTACCATTTACTATGACTTTAGATCCTCTATCAGCAATTGTTTTGTTAACAGCAATTTATTGTTCAGCAACTTATGGTGGAGCGATCACGGCAGTCCTAATTAATACTCCAGGAACACCAGCGGCGGCGGCAACTTGTCTTGATGGCTATCCACTTGCTCAAAAAGGAGAAGCTGGAAGAGCTTTAGGCATGGCAACAATATCAAGTACTATTGGAGGTATTTTTAGTGTGGTTGTTTTAGTTTTTTTTGCACCTTTACTTGCACAGCTTGCTTATGAGTTTGGACAGCCTGAATATTTTGCTTTAGCGATTTTTGGTTTAACTATGCTCGCATCTATTGGTGAAGGAAGCCCAATTAAGAACTTAATAGCTGGAGCATTTGGAATACTGATATCAACAATTGGTAAAGATTTTATGACTTCAATTGAAAGATTTACTTATGGAATTAATGAATTGTCAGAAGGAATAGGTTTCATTCCTGTAGTTGTGGGATTGTTTGCAATAAGTGAAATGTTAACTCAGTCAACTTTATTGGATCAAGTTTTTAAACGAGTAGCTTTAAAAGCTGTAAAACTTCCATCACTATTGGATTATAAAAAAACTTGGAAAACCATATTAAGGTCTTCAGGAATTGGATCTTTTATTGGAGTATTACCGGCAGAAGGTGGAACAGTTGCATCTCTTATAGGATATTCTGAAGCAAAAAGATGGTCTAAAAATCCTGAGGAATTTGGAAAAGGTTCAGTAGAAGGGATAGCAGGTGCTGAAGCAGCAAATAATGCAGCTACGGGTGGTGCTATGGTTCCTACTTTAGCATTAGGGATCCCCGGAAGTGCTACGACGGCTGTAATATTAACTGGGTTGATAATTCATGGTGTTAGGCCTGGACCTGATTTATTTAGAGAACAACCAGAATTTTTATATGGAATTTTTGGATCAATGTTAATTGCAAATATCTTATTTTTTATATTTGGTTTTTTTGGAGCTAAAATTTTTGCAAGAATAACTTTAGTCCCTAATAAATTATTATGGCCAATGATATTTGCTGTTTCTGTTTGTGGAACTTACTCTTTAAGTCAATCAATGTTAGATGTATGGATAATGTTATTTTTTGGAGTAATTGGGTTTTTTATGAGAAGATATGCTTTTTCAGTTGTTCCAGTTATAATAGGATTAATATTAGGAGAATTAGTTGAAGGAACATTAAGACAATCTTTAGTTATCTTTGAAGGAAATTGGTTGCTTTTTTTGACTCGACCTATTGTAGTTACTTTTTTTATTTTATCTTTAATTGCTCTTGCTTTTCCACTATTAAGAAAGAAAAGAAAATGAATAAATATAATTTTGAAAATAGAAATGCAGTTATAACAGGTGGAGCTCAGGGATTTGGTTTTGCAATAGCAAAAAGAATTATTGAGTCTGGTGGAAAAGTAATTATCTGGGACATTGATAAGTCTGAAATTGATAAAGCACAAAAAGAAATCAACTCTAAAAATTTTCATTCTCAAGAAGTTGATGTCACAAATTTTAAAAATGTTGAAAATTCAATTAAAGATCTTGAGTCAAAATTTGGTAATATAGATATTTTTGTTAATAATGCAGGTATGACAGGAATGAATGCTAAAGTTTGGGAATATCCTCTAGATGACTGGAAAAAAGTCATTGAATTGAATTTAAACGCAACTTTTTATTGCTGTAAAGCAATAGTTCCTCACATGATCAAAAATAATTACGGCAGAATAATAAATATAGCTTCTATTGCTGGAAAAGAAGGAAATCCAAATGCGAGCGCATATAGCACTTCTAAAGCAGGTGTGATTGGTCTTACCAAATCTTTAGGTAAAGAGCTTGCTGATAAAAATATTGCAGTTAATTGCGTCACACCAGCAGCAGCAAAAACAAGAATTTTTGACCAGATGACAGAAGAACATATAAATTATATGCTATCTAAGATACCAAGAAATCGGTTTGCAAAAGTAAATGAATTATCGTCCTTGGTGTGCTGGTTAGCTAGTGAAGAAAATTCATTCAGCACAGCAGCAGTATTTGATTTAAGTGGTGGAAGGGCAACGTATTAAAAAGGAGAAAAAATGAAACTATGTAGAATAGGCAGTACAGGTAAAGAAAAGCCTGCGATTATAGATGCAGAAAATAATTATCGAGATTTATCATCAATAATTAATGATTTAAATCCCGATACATTGAATTTTGATACAATAGAAAAAATAAAGAAAACAGATGTTTTAAGTTTACCAAAGCTTAATTCAAGTTCTAGAATAGGTGCATGCGTTTCTAACCCATCAAAATTTATTGGTATTGGTTTAAATTTTAAAGATCATGCCGAAGAACAAAATTTGCCAATACCAAAAGAACCGATTATTTTCTCAAAATTTACTAGTTGTATTACTGGACCAAACGATCCTATCATTGTTCCTAAGGGATCTAACCATACTGATTGGGAAGTTGAAATTGGTTTTGTGATTGGAAAAAAAGCTACAAATGTCAGTATTGAAAACGCCTTAGACCATGTTCTTGGTTTTTTTCTAGTTAATGATGTTAGTGAAAGAGATTTTCAAAAGAATAGAGGTCTAACTTGGGACAAAGGAAAGGGTTTTGATACTTTCGGTCCAATAGGCCCATTTATAGTTACTACAGATGAATTACCAGACTATCAAAATTTAAATATGTTTTTAGATGTAAATGGGAAAAGGATGCAAACTGGAAATACAAGTAAAATGATTTTTGATGTTAAAACTTTAGTTTCTTATATGAGCTCGTGTATGAGTTTACATCCTGGTGATATTTGTTGCACCGGGACACCTCCAGGTGTTGGAGAGAACATGAAACCACCTCATTTTTTAAAAGGTGGGGAGGAAGTAGTTCTAGGCATAGATAAACTTGGTACTCAAAAACATCAGGTTGTTCCTTATAAGGAATGATATAAATTTTATTTATTAGATGTTAGAAATTTTTATTGCTTTAGGCGCGGGTCTGATAAGTTTTTTATCCCCATGTGTATTACCATTAATACCTGGTTATATCTCTTATATTTCTGGTACTTCGCTCAATGAATTAATAGAAAAAAAAAATATAAACTTAATTCCTGTCATTCTTTTCACAATTGGTTTTTCAATTGTCTTTATTATTTTTGGAGCTGCCTCAACTTTTTTAGGCCAAGTATTATTACAAAATTCGAATGAATTAAGAATTGGTGCTGGATTAGTAATCTGTATTTTGTCTTTACATTTAATTGGAATTATTAATTTAAAATTTTTGAATTACGAAAAAAGGCTTCACACAAATAGTAACACTAATTTTTTTAGTCCAATATTAATTGGTATGGCTTTTGCTTTTGGTTGGACACCATGTATAGGTCCTATTCTTGGATCAATCTTAGCACTTGCCTCAACAGAGGAGAGTATCAATAGAGGTATAATACTTTTATTATTTTATTCTTTAGGTCTTGCGTTACCATTTATTTTATCCGGTTATTTAATACAAAAATTTTTAATTTTTTCAAAAAATTTTAAAAAGAACATTAATTTAATTTCAAAAATTGGTGGTGTAATATTATTAATTACAGGTATATTAATATTAACAAATCAGTTACAAGCATTAGGTTATTATTTACTTAATATATTTCCTTTTTTGCAAAATTTTGGATGATTATTTATGAAGATTTATCAAATTGACTCAAGTGCTAGAAAAGAGGGTTCGACCTCAAGAGCTTTAGCTAAAAAGTTACTAGAAAAAATTAAAAAACCTCAAGATGAGGTTATATATAGAGATCTAAATGAAGAAATGGTTTTTGTGAGTGGTTTAACAGAATCTGGAATGAATATTGATGAAAAAGATCAAAATGAAAATCACAAAAAAATGTTTGAGCTCTCCAATCAACTCGTAAGAGAACTTAAAGAGAGTGATATTATAATTATTTCAGCACCAATTTATAATTATGGCCCTCCTGCAACTTTAAAAGCTTGGTCGGATTTGGCAGCAAGAATTGGAGAAACATTTAAATTTAAACCTAATGGTAGAAGAGAAGGTTTGTTAAAAAATAAAAAAGCTTATTTAGTAATTACATCAGGAGGAACTAAGTTAAATAGTAATGAAGACTTTTTAACTCCTTGGTTGAAATTTATTTTGAATTTCTTTGGTATAGAAAAAGTTGAGACAATCAGTGCGGATCAAATGGCTCTAGATTATGAAAAATCAATTAAAGAAGCTCACGCACAAATTGATAAAATAAAACTATAATCAATTTAAATTAATTTTGAGATTTTGATTTGCTCTTTTCTAATTCAATAAAATAAATTAATATGTTTAAAGGGGTGTCTTAACAGACTGAGATTAAACCCTATGAACCTGTCCGGTAATTCAGAAAGGGAACGATGGATAAAACATACTTTTTAACACAATCAACCGCATTATCTTTAGTAATTGTTATATGTTTAATTTTTTTATCATTTGGAATTTATTATTCTAAAAACTATCAAGGATTAAAAAATTATTTAACTGCAAATAGAAATATTGGATTTCTCTCATTAACAACAAGTTTGACAGCGTCTGCGCTAGGAGCTTGGATTCTTTTTGGTCCTGCTTCAGCTGCAACTTGGGGCGGTTTAGGTGCAGTAATTGGATATTCCCTTGGGACAGCTTTTCCAATGTTTTTTTTTATTTATCTTGGAAAAAAAATTAGAAAAGAGTTTCCTCAAGGTTCCACGCTCATTGAATTTTTAAGAAAAAAATTTGGTAAAAGTTTATTTAAACTTATTTTGCTGATGACAATTTTTTATATGTTTATTTTCTTATGTGCTGAAGTTACAGCGGTTGCAGTTTTGATTAACTATATTTCAGGTACTGAACTTTGGTTCACTGCTTTAATTGTGCTATTGTGTACTTTAACTTATACTTTATATGGTGGATTAAAAGCTTCAATATTGACTGATAACATTCAAATGTTTGTCATTGGTTTATTATTATTGATTTCTTTAATATATATTTTGTCTTTCACAGGATCAAAATTTTCATTTGATTTTGTAAAAGAAAAAAATTCGCATCTTTTAAGTGGATCTTATTTGCCTGGTTACACTTCTGGTTTAACTTTTTTTATTGCTGTTGCAGCAACAAATCTATTTCATCAAGGCAATTGGCAACGTATTTATGCAGCAAAAGATTATAAAACTCTAAAAAAAAGTTTGATTATATCTTTTTTGATAATTGTGCCGATTGTTTTTTTTATGGGTTTCACAGGACTTGTTGGTTTTTCACTCAATTCATCAATAAGGCCTGATCTAAGTTTTTTTTACTTATTACTAAATGAACAAGCAATATTTTTATCAATAGTAATTACTATTTTAGGTCTAGCATTAACTATTTCCACAGTAGATACCTTAATCAATGCAATATCAAGTTTAATTATAGTCGATGGAAAAGCTACATTTGAATTTAAAAAAAAGACTAATTATATAAATTTTTCAAAATATATAATTGTATTTTTATCTGTAATATCTTTTGTAATTGCATCTTATGGCTTTGATATTTTATATTTGTTTTTACTGGCTGACTTATTTTGTTGTGCGTTCGTGATAACCGTTTTTTATAGTTTTTATAATAAGATTGATGAAAAAACCGCATATATATCAATCATTATTGGGTTTATAGCTGGATTTTTGTTGTTTCCTTCACCAGATTTCTCAAAGAGTTTGTTAGTTGGAATATTGTTATCAAAAGAAATATTTAGTCCGTTTATATCCCAATCATTATTATTTTTGTCTTTTATCATCGCAACTTTTTTACCTTTATTGGTTCTTAAAGCTAAAAAGATCAAATTTTAGTTGATTGTATTAAGTGAATTAATAGTTATATAACTGACCGAATGTCAGAAAATCAAATAATAATTAATAATCTCTCAAAAGTTTATGATAATGGCTTTAATGCTTTAAAAAATATAAACCTCAATATCAAAAAAGGAGAAATTTTTGCGATGCTTGGACCCAATGGTGCAGGTAAAACTACTTTGATTAGTATTATTTGTGGCATTGTAAAACCATCATCAGGAAAAGTTACAGTTGAAGACTTTGATATCATTGAAGATTATAGGGAAACAAGATCACGTATAGGACTCGTTCCTCAGGAATTAACTTTAGAGCAATTTGAAACTGTTTTTAATAACGTTTCGTATTCAAGAGGTTTGTATGGAAAAAAACCAGATCCAACACATATTGAAAAAGTCTTAAAACAACTCAGTCTTTGGGACAAAAAGGATTTAATCTTGCGAAAATTATCAGGTGGAATGAAAAGAAGAGTTTTAATCGCTAAAGCATTATCTCATGAGCCAAAAATTTTATTTTTAGATGAACCTACTGCTGGTGTAGATGTTGAATTAAGACAAGAGATGTGGAAGGTGGTAAAATCATTAAGAGAAATAGGTGTTACAATTATTTTAACAACTCATTATATTGAAGAAGCTGAAGCGATTGCTGATCGAGTAGGAGTTATTAATCAAGGAGAAATTATCATTGTAGAACAAAAGAAAGAACTTATAAAAAAAATGGGCCGAAAAGTTTTATCTGTTGAATTACAAGAGGAAATTCAAGATATTCCAGATTCATTAACAAAATATAATTTAATTATCGGAAATAATAAAATGTCGCTAGTTTACACTTATAACCTCGAAGAAAAACAGACAGGGATTACAAATCTTTTACAAGATATAAAAGATTCAGGATTAAAATTGAGAGATTTAAAAACAGAACAAAGTAATTTAGAAAAAATATTTGTAACTTTAGTAAGGGAAAATAATGAAAATTAATTATTATGGATTTAAAGCTATTTACTTTCATGAAATGGATAGATTTAGACGAACTTTAGGTCAATCTCTTTTATCACCAGTAATCTCAACATCATTATATTTTATTGTTTTTGGTTCTGTGATCGGTGGTTACGTTCAAAAAATTGATGGTATTAGTTATGGATCTTTTATAGTTCCGGGATTGCTGATGTTAACTCTATTAACTCAATCAATAAGTAATACTTCTTTTGGAATATTTTTTCCAAAATTTAATGGGACTATTTATGAGATTTTAGCTGCACCTATATCCGCTTATGAAATTGTATTGGCATTTGTAAGTGCTGGAGCTACCAAAACACTGATTGTTGGTTTTGTAATTTTTTTGACAGCACAATTTTTTGCTGATGTACAAGTTCAATATCCATTGCTAATGATTTTTTTATTAGTTCTCGTTTCTTTTACATTTGCATTATTTGGATTTTTAGTTGGTTTAGTTAGCAAGGACTTTGAACAGATGTCAATAATCCCATCTTTTGTGATAACACCAATGGTATTTTTAGGTGGAAGTCTTTATTCATTAGATATGTTACCTGAATTTTGGCAAGTGGTTACTTATTTTAATCCAGTTGTTTACCTAATTAGTAGCCTTAGATACTCTTTCTATGGCATATCAGATTTTAATATTTGGATAAGTGTGGGTTTAATGGTGTTATTTTTGTCAGTTTGCGTAATTATTGTCTCTATATTACTTAAAAAGGGTTACAGCATAAAGTCCTAAAAGATTTATTTAAAAATTTTTTTGAGTTTTTTGAGGTTATCTAAATTGTCAACTGTGTACCATTTTTTTGGCATTACATCAGAAACATATAATTGTCTGATTTTAATTAGTTTTTTCCAGAGAATATTAAAGTCATCAGTTGGTTTAATTTTATCGTTTATCTTTTTTGGATTTAATATTTGAATACCGGTGCAGTAAATATCAGATTTTTGTGTTCTTGAGAGTTTTTTAACAATATTCTTTTTTTTAAAAATAAAATCTCCCGTTAATCCTTTAATTGGTTTTGTTGGAATTAACATGCATAGAGGCTGACCTTTTTTATAATAATCTTTCTCAAGTTTTTTAAAATCAATGTTAGTGACGTTGTCGCAAGTTAAGACATAAATTGGAGAGTTAAATGATTTAAATATAGAGTTGAATATCCACCAAGAATTACCTTTTTTATCTGTATTTATTATTGATGAAACTTTTTCTTCTATTAAATGTTTAGCTAAAATAGGCCCTTTATAACCAACTGAAATATGAACAAAATTTATATATTTTTTCAGTCTTTTAATGCCTCTTGCGATTAATGATGTTTGTTTAAATTTAACTAAACCTTTAGGTATTTTTTTGGTAAGTGGCATTAATCTGGTTCCACGTCCAGCTGCCATTATAAAAGCATGATTTATTTTTCTATAAGTCATTAGATTTCAGACCAAACTTGATAATTTTTTCAATTTCAGACTGCGCTAATCTCTTTGCATTTTCAGAAGACACTATTTCTTTTAGTGGTTTTTTTAAAAGATTATTAAAATCGATTACAAAATATTTTCTATTCTTAATTTTCATCTCTTTGGCATATTTTAATTCGTCTTCACCAATTAGATATTCATCTTGTCGATCACCTTTTCTAGATTGAATTATTTTATATTTACCTCCAAATTTTTTTGTCCAGACTTTTAAGAAATCAATCATTTTTGCAGATTTCATTTCGGCTGAAAGAATTTTTCCATTTAATTTATTTTTAAGTTTTAGAGCTTGATCAATTAAACTTACAGCTTCATTGACTGAGAAAAAAAATCGCCTCATATAAGGACCAGTGGTAAGTATAGTCTTATTTTTTTTATACATTTGTTTCCAAATTGGAAGAACAGATCCAGTAGACCATGTTACATTACCATACCTCACACAAATAAATTTAGTTTTACTATAAGATTTTATTGATGAAAAAAGTCTTTCCATACAAGATTTACTTAAACCATAAATATTTTTGATTGGCGGTGATGCTTTGTCGGTTGAAACACCTATTACTGTTGGAACTTTTTTGTTTATACAGGCTCGAACAATGTTAGTAGATCCAAGTATATTTATATCAATACATTCAAATGGAAATTTTTCTGATAAGTCGACAAATTTTGTAGCTGCAGCATGAATTACGATATCGGGTTTAGTGTAATTTAAACAATCATGTACAGACTCAATATTTGAAACATCTAAAGGTACTACTTCACAATTTGTTAAATTTTTTACCAAGAAATTTTGTTTATTATTACGAGCGCCAAGAAAAACTTTATATTTTTTCTTATAAAAATTAGCTAAATTTCTTCCTAGATAACCTGTACCACCCGTTATTAGAATTTTTTTCATTATGCAATGTTATAAATATGTTTATAATTTTAAAACAAATAATGTCTATATCTATTCATATACCTTTTTACAATCCAAATCCCCAAAAAAAAGAAGGTTATAGAAACTTAAGACGTTTTGATTATCTTGAAGAAAATGTAATCAATCTTAAATCACTTTCAATTAAAAATGATATTTTTATTCACACGCACAATGATTTTTTGGATGATAAAAATTTAAATGCTAAAATTATCAAACATCAAATAAGTGATAGCGAACTGAATAAAGGGTATTTAACATGGAAGTGTAGATCATTAATGGAAGAACAAAAAAATGACTATGAATACTTTACTTACTTGGAGCACGACATAAAGTTCTCAGAAGTAAATCTACAATATTGGCTTAAATATCAAGATTTATTAGCAAATAAAGGGTTTCATCTAGGTTTTTTCATATATGAAATGAATAACGAGACTAATCAAAAGCATAGTATTCATATTTCAAAAAAATTAGATAAATTTTTTGAAATAGACGATCAAAGTTTCATCGTGAATGACTTAGAAAATTATTGTTGTTTTTGGATCTATACAAAAAAACAGTTTAAAACTTTTTTAAAATCCAAATGGTGGACATTTGAAAAAAAAGCACATAATTTTAGGCATAATTATGGTATTACAGAGAGATCATCAATTGGTTTCCACGCGCTCAGTATGAATTATTTCAAAGCAACTTTAATCCCTGAGGAAAATAATCAACCACACCCAGGTTCTTTCATTGAACATATTACCAATAATTATTATGAAAAATTTTCTGAATTAGAGAAAAAAGATTACTTTGATATTAGAGGTGCCTGTAAGTTTCAAATTAATGAAATTATAATTGACTTAAAAGATAGAAAAAAAATGACTAATGATTTTATTTTAGAAAAATTAATTAAAAAACTTTTTTGGAAATTTAGATTTATAACCAGAAAATTTAACTGACCCATTTCTGGGCCAGCTAATAGTCTAATATATAAGAGGAGTTGTTTTTATTAGAATTGTTCGGACTCAGTTGAGCCATCCATTGCTGTAGTTGAGCTCTTTCCACTACTTATAGTATTAGAAACAGCATCAAAATAAGATGTACCTACTTCCCTTTGGTGTTTTACGCTTGTATAACCATCTTTTTCACGAGCAAATTCTTGTTGTTGAATCTTAGAATAAGCAGTCATACCTTCTTTTTTGTATTTTTCTGCTAGTTCAAAAATTGCAATATTTTGTGTATGAAAGCCGGCTAGTGTAATAAATTGAAATTTATAGCCCATTTTACTTATTTCTTTTTGGAATGAAGCAATTTCTTCATCCGATAAATGCTTCTTCCAGTTAAATGATGGAGAACAATTATATGCTAAAAGTTTTCCAGGAAATTTTTCATGAATTGCATCTGCAAATTTTTTAGCTTCCTCAAGATTTGGTGTAGCTGTTTCACACCAAATTAAATCTGAGTAAGGCGCATATGCCAATCCTCTTGAAATTGCTTGTTCTATTCCTGATTTTACGTAATAAAATCCCTCTGGAGATCTTTTCCCGGTTAAAAAAGGCTTGTCGTTTTCGTCAAAATCATTTGTAATTAGTTTCGCGGCATTCGCATCTGTTCTAGCTAAAATTATTAATGGAACATCAGCAATATCAGCTGCCAATCTAGCAGCTTTTAAATTTTTAATCATAGTCCCTGTTGGTACAAGCACTTTACCACCCATGTGACCACATTTTTTTTCACTAGCTAATTGATCTTCAAAATGAACACCTGCTGCACCAGCTTTAATAAACTTTTTTGTGAGTTCAAAAACATTTAATGGACCTCCAAAACCTGCTTCACCATCAGCAATGATTGGGAGCATATAATCAATTCTTTTCTCTTTTTTCATATCACCATCTTTTAGTTCCATATGTTGAATTTGGTCTGCTCTTAGCAAGGCGTTATTCATTGACTCTACAAGTTTTGGAGCACTATCATATGGATATAAAGATTGATCTGGGTACATTTCACCAGCACTATTAGCATCTGCAGCCACTTGCCAACCACTTAGATAAATTGATTTTAGACCAGCTTTAGCATGTTGAACTGCTTGATTTCCTGATAAAGATCCTAAAGTACTAATATAATTTTCTGTATTAAGAAGTTTCCAAAGTTTAACTGATTGTTGTTTACACAAGGAATATTCTATTTTTATTGAGCCTCTTAATCTTTCAACTTCATCGGGGGTATAATCTCTTTTAATGCCTGTAAATCTTTTTAGTTCGTATGAGATGTTTTCTGCACTCATAATTGGTAGTTACCTCAGAAGTTAAAATTAAAATGAAAAAGTAAAATTTGATTTAGTTAGAGTCGTTAAGAGTCTCAACTAAATCTTTCATTCCACTTGAACCCCAATCACAATGATCATCTCTCATGTAAATACCTCTGTTATTATGTCTAGCAAGATCCTCATTTTTAATGATTTGAGCTTCATTTTCTGTGTTTTTTTGTTTATCAGCCATGTAAATCTTATAATTTACAAAATTTACAAAATCTACAAAAAAGAATAAAAACCTTGTAAATTAAGGAAAATAATTGTAAATATAAATTTACAAAATTTACATATAGAAAATATGAGTCAAAACGATTTAAAAATAGGACCAAAAATCAAGGCTTTTAGACGTCAACTTGGTCTTCAAGCCAATAAACTTGCGCAAGAAATAAATATTTCACCTAGTTATTTAAATTTAATCGAGGGAGGAAAAAGAAAAATTGACGGGGATCTACTTTTAAAAATTTGCGAAAAGTTAAATATTGAACTTTCTCAATTAACATCAAAAGATGATATAAATTTAGAAAATACACTATCAGAAATTTTAGATGATAAATTATTTGAGGATCTTGATATTTTGGGGCCAGAAGTCAAAGATCTTGTTGGAACTAATCCAAAAATCGGAAAAGCAATTGTAAGATTAGGAGATATTTTAAAAAAAAAAGATCATGAATTAGTAAATAAGATTGAAAAAATTTCCGGAAAAATTGTTGATAATAGAAAGAACTCTTTTCCAGGTGAAGTTATTTCTGACTTTCTTCAAGAAAATAAAAACTATTTTCCAAAATTAGAAGATTTTGCCAATAAAGTTTTTGAAAAAGTTCAAAAAAATAATCGTACAAGATATGTTGCTCTTTGTGATCATTTAAAATCTGAATATGACATTATTGTCAAAGATGTTATTCCAGAGGAAAATAAACCTTTTTCTAAAATTTATAACAAAAATAAAAAAGAACTTCTATTAAGTGATTATAGTTCTCTTGAAACAAAAAAACTTCATGCAGCTGCGCAAATTGCACAAGAGGGGGCAATTAAAGAGATTGAGGATTATTTAAGTAAATTTACTTTTCCATCAGAAGAGTCTAAAAAATTAACTAAAATTGCTTTGCTTAATTATTGTGGCGCTGCAATATTAATGCCTTACAAACTTTTTCATTCAGAGTGTAAAAAACTTAAATACGATCTTGAATTATTACAAAATACTTTTGCAACATCCTTTGAACAAGTAGCTCATAGAGTAACCTGTTTGCAAGATCCAAAACTACCTGGAATTCCATTTCATTTTTTAAGGGTTGATATGGCTGGAAATATTTCTAAAAGATTTTCTTTGTCTGGAATTGAGATTCCACGATATGGTGGTGCGTGTCCAAGGTGGAATGTTTATTCTGCATTTACAAGACCTGGAGTTATTCAAAGCGCTGTAAGTAAAATGACGAATGGAGAGAAATATGTTTGTATTGCACGAACTGTTGAAAAAGGGATTGGAAGATTTGGAAGAGCAAAAAGTATTTTGTCTATAGGGTTAGGTTGTGAAGCTAAATATGCTAAAGATTTTGTATATACCGAAAATGTTAACTTAAGTGAAAAGTCATCAGAAATTCCAATAGGTGTGTCATGTAGAACCTGCGATAGATTAGATTGTTCTCAAAGAGCTTTTCCTCCTTTACATAAAAAATTTGATGTCGACGTAAATTTGAGAGGCGTTTCGGTTTATGTAGGTGATAAAAATTAAAAAAATATGCTTAAATTTATAATTCCTGCAGTCATATTCTTTTTAATTGTTCTTTTTTGGGAAAAGATTAATGAGAAAATTTACCAAAAATTTAAGGTTAAAATTAATTTAGTTGTTTTAACAGCAGCTTTATTATTTGTATTAGCAGTATTGGTTTTATTATACTTTTAGTTCTCATGAAAAAAATTTTTATCATTTTTTTAATTGTATTTTCATATTTAAATAATTCAATTGCAGATGAAAGAATTAAAAAACTAAATCAATTGTTTGATGATTTAAAAACTCAAAATTACTCAGCTGCATATAAAGTTGAACAAGAAATTTGGCGAATATGGAGTACACATCCAAATGATGAAAATTTGACAATGTTATTAAATAAAGGATCAAGTTTAGTAAATGAGTCAAAATACAATCAAGCAATAGATATTTTTTCTAAAGCAATAAATTTAGATCCATTATGGGCTGAGGCATGGAATAAACGTGCAACTGTATTCTATCTATCTGGTAATTTTGAAAAGTCACAAAAAGATATTGATAAAGTTTTAGAATTAGAAAAAAGGCATTTCGGCGCTCTTGCTGGACAAGGTCTTGTAAATATTCAATTAAAAAATTATAATAAGGCAATTAAAAGTTATGAAAAAGCTAAAGAGATTTATCCCACAATGAAATCACCAGATATGATGATAAATCAAATTAAAGAACTAATTAAAAAACAATCCATCTAAGATGACAGATTATATATTACCATTTTTAATACTTATCATGATTGTGGTATTCATTCATGAATACGGCCATTATTATTTTGCAAAAAGATATGGTGTTGCAGTAACTGATTTTTCAATTGGATTTGGAAAGGAAATATTTGGTTGGAATGATAAATCTGGAACCAGATGGAAAATTTGCTGGATACCTCTTGGTGGATATGTAAAATTCTTTGGAGATCGAAATGTTTTTTCACAAGCTGATCAAGAAAAATTAATAGAAAAATATAACGAGGAAGACAGGAAAAAATTATTCGTTTTAAAACCACTGTATCAAAGAGCTTTAATTGTTTTTGGTGGACCACTAGCAAACTTCTTACTCGCATTATTAATTTTCTTTTCCATTTATACTTTTGCAGGAAAAGATTTTACTCCTGCAATGATCAATGAGGTACAAAAAGATAGTCCTGCAATGATTGGTGGTTTGAAACAAAATGATATTATTTTAGAGATAGATGGAAATGAAGTTAAAAGTATTATGGATGTTTCTAAATTTATAACGTTATCAACAGATGATTTTATAGATTTTAAGGTTAAACGTTCATACGATGAAATATTATTAAAAGTAAAACCCAAAATGGTTTTAAGTGAAGATAACCTTGGAAATAAGATTAATAAAAGGATCGTTGGAATTAAATTAAGTGCTTACAACAATGAGATTAACCATGTTAAATTAGGACCTGCTCAAGCTATATACCACGCAGCAAATGAAGTATATTTCGTGAGTATATCCTCGCTTAAATATATCGGTGCAATGATTTTTGGAAAGGCTGATACCTCACAACTTGGTGGACCAATTAGAATTGCTAAAATTTCAGGTCAAGTAGCAGAGTTTGGTCTGTTGGCGTTTATTAGCATGATGGCTTACATTTCTATAAGTTTAGGATTAATTAATTTATTTCCGATACCAATGTTGGATGGAGGTCATTTAATGTTTTATGCTTTCGAAAAAGTGTTAGGACGCCCTTTATCACAAAAAACGCAAGAGGGTTTTTTTCGAATCGGGATGTTTTTGCTATTAACATTGATGATATTTACAACATTCAATGATCTCAAAGATCTTGGCTTATTTAGTTAATACATTTAAAGTCTTTAAATAACCCTTAAAAATAGAGGTTTTTTAACTACACCAGATATTGTGTATAACTTTTAGCTAGATACTAAAAAAAGGCTTGATTTATCAATACTTTTGATAAAGATAGTAAATAACCTAATAAAACCGGAGCTAAAATGAACAAAAAACAATTAGTTGTCAAATTATCAGGCGCTTTAAATCTAAGTAAAGCTGATGCTGAGAGAACTTTTGACACGATTACCAACACTATTTTAGATGCACTAAAAGCTGATGATTCAGTCAAAATTGCAGGATTTGGTACATATAAAGTGGCTAAGAGAAAAGCGAGAGTTGGAAGAAATCCTAGAACTGGTGAGCAAATTCAAATTGCTGCATCGCAAAAGGTTAAATTCTTACCTGCCAAAGCTTTAAAAGAAGTATTCAATAAATAGTTAATTTTACAGCCTTAACGTCAAAAAGCGTTAAGGCTGTCTCTATATGCAAAATCTGCATACCCAATTTTCATAATCAGCGTTAGTTTTTAGGAATTATTAAAATACAAACACTTTCTATAACAGGGAGGTCTTATGACTAAATTAATAAAAAAAATAAGTGCGCCACTTATTAGTTTAATTTTTTTATTGAACATGAGTAGTGCAGGTATGGCAGATACAACAGTTTCTGCTGAAGTAGGTTTTATTTTTAATACCTTATTATTTTTGATTTGTGGATTTCTAGTAATGTTCATGGCATGTGGTTTTGCTATGCTAGAGTCTGGGATGGTTACATCAAAAAGTGTATCCGTTATTTGTGCAAAAAATATTGGGTTATTCTCAATTGCAGGTATAATGTTCTGGCTTGTAGGTTATAACTTAGCCTATGGTATCAGTCCAGGTGGATATATTGGAAAATTTATTCCGTGGGCAGATGGTAGTAAATTAGATACAGGATATTCCGATGGTTCAGATTGGTATTTCCAAATGGTATTCTGCGCAACTACTGTTTCAATCGTATCAGGCACAATGGCTGAAAGAATTAAATTATGGCCATTCTTTACATTTGCTGCAGTTCTATCAGGAATTATTTATCCAATCGTGATGGGTTGGCAGTGGGGTGGAGGCTGGTTAGCAGAGTTAGGATTTTCTGATTTTGCTGGTTCAACTTTAGTACACTCAACTGGTGGTGCAGCTGCTTTAGCTGGTGCAATGATAATTGGTCCAAGATTAGGAAGATTTACTAAATCTGGGGCTCCAGCACCGCTTAAACCGTTTGCAGCATCTTCGATACCATTAGTAACGATTGGTGTATTTATTTTATGGCTAGGTTGGTTTGGATTTAATGGTGGTTCACAATTAGCAATGGGAACTGCTACGGATGCAATCGCTGTATCAAAAATATTCATGAACACATTCCTTGCTGGTGCAGGTGGTGTTATGGGTGCAGCAGTTATAACAAGATTGCATTATGGTAAAACTGACGTAGTTCAAATGTTAAATGGATGTATCGGTGGTTTGGTTGCTGTAACAGCAGAACCATTATTACCATCACCATTTGCTGCAATTTTAATTGGTGCTGTTGGTGGATTAATCGTAGTGTATGGTACTAAACTATTATTCTCTTTAAAAATAGATGATGTAGTTGGTGCTATTCCTGCCCACTTATTTGCTGGAATTTGGGGTACGTTAATTGTACCAGCTACAAATTCTGGTGCAAATTTTAGTACCCAGTTAATTGGTGTATTATCAGTAAACATATTTGTGTTTATTGTAGCTTACATAGTGTTTAGCGCTATCAAGGCAACAATTGGCCTAAGGTTAAGTAAAGAAGCTGAAACCAAAGGTACTGATGTCACTGAAACTGGCGTGATTGCATATGCAATACGTGACTAATTGTTAACAATAAGGGACTCTTCGCTCTCTGTGTATCTCCGCGATTACTCATCGAAGAGTCCCTAAACTCTCTCTTAAGTTAGTTAAATAATAAGCCCCTCCCTCAAGGGGCTTATTCATTTTGATCCCATAAATCTTTGTAATTTATAAAAGGTGATAATCCGTAACTTGAATTAATATTTGTCAAATGGACAGACAAACTTTTCAAGGGAGATATACAAAACTCGTTTTTATAAATCTCATTTATATATTTCTCAAAGGGATCATGACGATCTTCACAATTTTTTGAAAAATTTTCCCAGTATGAATCTAATAACTTTTTGCTAGTCAAAAAAGTGCATAGACTCTTACTAATTGTTCTCCAGTGTCTTTTATCACCTATTAAAATATTTGTTTTTTCGTTATTCATATAAAGATAAGGATAATCTGCAGGGCACATAAAAATATCCTTACCCATTTGAGATGACACTCTTTCATATGTAGCAATCATCTCTGCCAACATAGTTTTAAAATGGAGATAATCATCTTCAACAAAGAAAATTAGGTCTTCTCCAATCTCTTTTCCAATCTCAAAACATTGAAGTAAACTTGCTAAATTAGAAAAAGTTTCTGATGTTTTTTGTTTTTTTATTTTGGTCTCAAATTTTTTTGTGTCTAGAGAAATAATTTTGGCATCTATATCTTTTGTTATTTTTTTAATTTTATCTAGATTTTCATTTTTTGAGGAGTCATCTATAATTATTGTTTCTATATTTAAATTCGAGTACTTACTTTGACAAAAGATGATAGAATTTACCAATGATTTTATTGATCGTATTGAGTATTCTATTTTTGGTTTTTCGAATAATCTTCTTTTATTTTGATCCCAAATTTCAATTTCTGTATTTACTCTTAAAACTATTAAGATTGAATTTATTTTTCTTGTGATTTTTACTTGACCTAAGGGCAAGACTATAGATTTTTTATTTAAAATTGAGAGATCTTCATTCAATTCTTTATTTAATGAAGGAGAGATAAATTTATTTTGATCTATTATTTCGAAGCCCAAAAATTTACAAATTTTAATGAAAAACTTTTTCATATGTTTTTATTTATGATATAAATATTTATAATATAATGACAATTAAATCATCCCAAACTCTTGTAGGTGAAGCTCTAAAGGAGATTAAGACTATATCTACCAATGAAGCTTATGAGAAATACAATAGAAATGAGTGCAACTTAATTGATATAAGAGATGTAAGAGAATTAGAACGAGAGGGAAGAATTGAAGGTTCAAATCATATTCCTAGAGGGATGTTAGAGTTTTGGCTTGATCCAGAAAGTGCATATTTTAAACAGGGTAAACTTGATTTAAAAAAAGAAATGATCTTATTTTGTGCTGGTGGAATGAGATCAGCTTTAGCAGCAAAATCTTTAAAAGATATGGGGTTTGAAAAAGTTTCACACATTGATGGTGGGTTTGGAGCTATCAAAAATAGTAAATTTAAGATTGTTTAAGAAACACACTCTTCCAAAGCATATTCAAGTCTATCTTGTCCCCAAAAAAGTTTATTGTTGACTATGAAAGTTGGAGCACCGAATACATCATTTTGAAAAGCTTTGTCAGTTAAACTTTTTAATTCGTCTTTTACTTTTTGATTACTTATATCTTCAAAAAATTTTTTTTTATCAATTTTACAATTATCTAAAATTTTGTTTACGTTAGCTTCGATTGATATATCTATATTATTTTTCCAATAGGCATCAAAACAGATATCAAAATATTCACTTTTTTTATTTGCATCAATTGAAATAAATCCTCTCATTAAATAAAGTGTATTAATTGGAAATTTTTCGTTCCATTTAAAAGATATATTATTTTTGTTAGCTATAATTTCGCAATCGTTCTTCATATTTTTCATTTTTCGCTCATTAAAAGCAGGAGCAGTTATGTTACCTAACTTATGTAAACCACCTAGCAAAATAGGTTTATAATTAAAATCGACCCCATTTTTATTCTGCATTGATTTAATTTTTTTATAAGCAATGTAAGAATATGGACTAATAAAATCGAAGTAAAAATCGATGATTTTACTCATATAGGTTAATACTTTTTGCGTAAAATATTCTAATGAGCCAATAAATAAAGATGCCTAAAGGACCAATTAAATAAGTGATTATTAGTGGGATGCCAACAAGAACCTTATTGATAAAAAACTTTTGTGAGTCTCTTACAATCCAGCCACCGACGAATAAATTAATTGATACAAAGTGGATCCAAAATAACATTAAAAAAATATTACTTGAAAACAAACCTGATAAATTACTAATACTTAAATATAATTCAAAATTACTATCGAAATCATAAGCGCTTAAATAAGCTTTATAAAGGACAAATATGTAAGCACCTCCTAATAATGTGATCGGAAAAATAGAAGTAATAAAATATTTTGTAAAGTTTGATTGTGGAAAAAATATTAATACTAACCAAAAAGGCAAAACTCCTAAATTCACCCAGAAGTAGAGAATTTCAATTGTAAAGTAAGCATAAATTTGTTCGATCATTTTAAATTATATTATATTAGATCTTACAATGATTCCTATAAGAAATAAGAGAAAAACATTACAGGTGACTGTAGATGAAATGAGAAATTTTGCTTTAGCATATGTTGAAAAATATGCCCCATCTAAACAACAATTAAGAACATATTTACTAAAAAAATATCTCAAATTATCTGTTCCAAATGTAAAAAAACAGGATGTGACAAATTTAATTGATATTGTTTTATCTGATTTAGAAAAAAATAAATTTATTAACGATAAATTTTATTCTGAAAGTAAAGCCAAAAGTATGATCCGAAGAGGAAGTTCGATTAATAAAATCAGAAACTACTTAATTGGCAAAGGTGTTAATGATGAATTTATAAAAGATACAGTCAACAAAATTAATGAGGATAATTCAGATCAAGATTTTTTTTCAGCAATTAAAATTTGTAAAAAGAAAAGAATTGGACCAGCCAGGATAGATGATAATAGACCTCTTTTTTATAAAAAGGATATCTCTTTATTAGCAAGAAATGGCTTCGATTTTGAGACATCAAAAAAAGTTATGGAATTAAAAAAAGATGATTATTTAAAAATAATAAAACTACTTTGATTTTCTTTTCTTTTCTTCTTCAACTAGTTGATTGATTTTATTTCTGATATAATTTTTGACATATACAAATACTAATAAGCCAAAAATAGATACCGATACAATAATTATTAGTATTATTCTTAATTGCTCATCCATATTAAATATTTTTATTTTTTAAGATTAAACTGGGATTTTTAAAATTTTTTTTTCCATATTTAATTTCTTTGCCATCAAAATCTGAAATTATTCCTCCAGCATGTTGTAAAATTGCATGACCAGCCGCAATATCCCATTCACAAGCTCGAGGCTCAGCCACATATCCATCATATTCGCCAGCAGCAATGACACAAAATTTGAGAGAACTTTTCATTCTTACATATTTTTTTACATTAAATTTTTTATGTAATTTTTCTATTTCAGGTTTAATATTGTTTGAATAGGATACAAATTTCACATCATTTTTATCAAAATTTTCAGAACAATCTAAATTCTTGGTTTCACCATTTGTAAACTCATAGGCATTATTTGGACCATAGGAGTAAAACATTCTTTTTTTTGAAGGGGCATAAATTAATCCAGCTACTGGATTTTTGTTAATTATTAATCCAGCATTAATGGTAAATTCCTCTAGATTATTTATGTAGTCGTAGGTACCATCGATAGGGTCAATGAGCCAAAAGTTTTCAAGATTGTTCATTGATTTATTATCAGAGGTCTCTTCTGAAATGATGGGAAGTTCAGGTGTTAATTCTTTAATTTTTTGAGTAACAATTTTATTAACTTCTAAATCTCCATTACTAACAGGAGTATTATCGGCTTTAATCTTTTTTATAAGTCCTTGTTTTCTTAAATCTAAAGAAATTTTTCCTGCGTGAATAAATGTATCAATTAAATTTTCGACAATCTCTTTTAAATTTAAATTATTCATTGATCTTTATTAATTCTATATTTTTAGTATTTATTACTTTTTTTCCAACATTTTCAAAATTAACTGTCACTTTTTCTTTTATAATTGATTGAACTTGACCTATACCCCAGTTTTTATTAGAGGGATTGATAACTTTGTCTCCTGGTTCAAAATCTAATATCATTTAATTTAACTTATATTAGAAATAAGTATAAATACCATCAAATGAATAAAGAATTAAATTCAATAGGATTAAACAAGAAACCATCAGACACAAAAGTAGTTGTTGCAATGTCTGGAGGTGTAGATTCATCAACTGTAGCAGGCATGATGAAAAAAGAAGGATATGACGTGATTGGTATTACTTTAAAACTTTATGACGATGCAAAGCAGGTCGCGGAGTCAAAGCAATGTTGTTCTGGTCAAGATATCATGGATGCAAAAAGAGTTGCTCAAAAATTAGATATAGAACATAAAATTTTATATTATCAAAATAAGTTCAAGCAAGGAGTTATAGATAATTTTGTTGATAGTTACTTAAAAGGTGAAACTCCAATACCTTGTGTTCAATGTAATCAAACAGTAAAATTTAAGGATTTATTTGAAGTTTCTAAAGATTTAAATGCTGATGCTTTAATCACTGGGCATTATGTGAAAAGTGTTACTTCAAATAATAATACAAATATGTACAGAGCTATCGATGAAAATAGAGATCAAAGTTATTTTCTTTTCAATACTACTAGAGAACAACTTGATTATTTAAGATTTCCATTAGGTGGTCTTCATAAAAATGAAACACGTGAAATTGCCAAAAAACTAGACCTTAATGTTGCTGACAAACCAGACAGCCAGGATATATGTTTTGTACCTGGTGGAGATTATGCATCAGTAATTCAAAAATTCAGACCAGACTCATTTAAAAAAGGAAACATAAAAGATCTAAAAGGTAATGTCATTGGTGTTCACGATGGAATTATAAATTTTACTATTGGTCAAAGAAAGGGAATAAAAGTTTCTGACAAAGAAGCTTTATACGTTATTAAAATTAATTCTGAAAAAAATGAAATAATTGTTGGACCAAAAGAATATTTAGGAAAGAAAGATATTTTATTAAAAAATGTTAATTTATTAGCAAATGAACAAGAATTTAAATCCAGCATTTTTGTAAAAGTTAGATCTACTGGTAAATTGCTTAAAGCAAACGTTAACCTAAGTGATCAAAATGGTGCGAATGTAAATCTTGAAAGCCCTGAAGATGGAATATCACCGGGCCAGGCATGTGTTTTCTATAATAAAGATGCTCTAGGTTATAAAGTATTAGGAGGCGGCTGGATAAAGGAATAAGCTATTTTTTCTTATTTTTTTTTCTAGCTCTTCTTTTTTTCGACCCCATTTTTCTTCGGCCTCTATGTTTTTTTGGGTAACTCATTAAATCCTTTTCATTAATTTATTGAATTTTTGATATGG
Source organism: uncultured Pelagibacteraceae bacterium (assembly GCA_902612065.1). Classification (GTDB taxonomy): domain Bacteria; phylum Pseudomonadota; class Alphaproteobacteria; order Pelagibacterales; family Pelagibacteraceae; genus Pelagibacter. Next base: position 55,092 of record CACMBY010000005.1, read on the forward strand.
ATATAGCATTGTCCTTTAATCATATCAATTTTTTTATGGGTAAATCTTTTAAGACATTTTTAAAACACACTGCAAAAGATTTTCATAACCAATCAGTAAATCCACCAGTGGTTAGAGCATCGACAATTATTTTTAAGTCTATGCAACATATAAGAAAAACTCAAAAAAAAGCTCTACGAAATCCAACAGGTGGTCATTTTGATTACGGCAGACAAGGGACCTCTACTACTTATATATTACAAAAAATTTTAACAAAACTTGAAGAAAGTTATCATGTTTTTACGACACCAACAGGTTTTGGCTCGGTTTTTTTAGCAATATTCAGCGTTGTTAGACCTGGAGATGAAATGTTAGTTGCAGATCCAGTTTACAGCCCTACACGAATTTTAACTGAAGATTATCTAAAAGATTTTAATATAAAGACAGTTTTTTATAATCCGCATGACCTCGATACATTAAAAAACAATATTACAAAGAAAACAAAATTGATTTTTGTAGAAAATCCTGGGAGCAATACTTTTGATTTTCTAGACTTGAGTAAACTTATTTCGATTGCAAAAAAGTATAAGCTATACACTGCGATTGATAATACTTGGGGTACCCCTTATTACTTAAAACCAATTAAACTTGGTTTTGATATGTCAATTGTCTCTGCAACTAAATATTATTCTGGACATTCAGATGTTATGGGTGGAAGTTTAGCAGTAAATAAAAGAGTATTTTCCAAAGTTAAAGCAGCAGAAAAAATTACAGGTCTTAGATTAGGACCTGATGATGCTTATTTAATAACTAGGGGATTAAGAACGTTAGACGTGAGATTAGACAGACATAGAGAAAATGCTAAAAAAGTTGCAGCATTTTTATCAAAAAATAAAAGAATTAAATTGTTATATCCTTTCAAAAAAAATTCACAAAATTTTAGAATGTGGAAAAAATATTATTCCGGAGCGTCAGGTTTAATGGGATTAAAGATAAAAGCTAAGAATATTAATTCTGTTCGAAAGTTTGTAAATTCACTGAAATTGTTTGGCTATGGTTATAGTTGGGGCGGATTTGAGAGTTTAGCGCTTCATCAAGAATTTAGAGAAACTGGTAAAAGAAAATATATGAACTTACCAAAAGATGAACATTTAGTAAGATTACATATAGGTCTTGAAGATCCTAATGATTTGATTGCTGATATCAAACAAGCTTTAAGACATTTAAGATGAGTTCTGAAAAATTTTTTCGCTCAAAAACAGCGATAGTAACTTTGTTTGCTGCATGCTTTGTTGTTTTGATTTCTTTGGGTGTCAGACAAACATTTGGTTTGTTCTTTATGGACTTCAACGAGAGTTTAAAGATAAGCAACACCGCATTTGGTTTTGCAATCGGGATGCAGATGTTGATGTGGGGTATAACAGGTCCTATCTTCGGAGCTATAGCAGATAAATACGGAGGACATATAGCTATAATCGGAGCATTTATTTTTTATACTTTAGGTGTTTATTTTTTATACACGGGTCCAAATACTGGAATATTTTTTCAAATCCATATGGGTTTATTAATTGGAATAGGTCTTGGTGGAACAGCAATAAGTATTCCTATGTCAGTTGTGGGGAAACATTTTCCATTATCTACAAGAACGATTGCAATGAGTTTTGTTACTGCTGTTGGATCATTTGGTTACTTTCTTTCACCAATTTTTACTAATTTTTCTCTCACAGAGTTTGGTTGGAACTATACATTATTTGTTTTTTGCTTATTTTTGTTATCCGGTTTAGTTGCAGCATATTTTGTTAGATCTCCATCTAAAACGGAAAGTGTCGAAAAAACTTCAGATCAATCTTTTAAGGAAGCTCTCTCAGAAGCTTTTAAAACTAAAAGTTATATTTTACTTGTATCAGGGTTTTTTGTATGTGGTTTTCATATAACTTTGGTTGGAACGCATGTACCTAAATATGTAATAGATAGAGGACTTGAGGATTGGACTGCAGCAGCAATTTTATCTTTGATCGGTTTATTTAATATTTTTGGTTCACTATTAAGTGGCTACCTCTCTGCAAAAATGAGTAAGAAAATTATCCTTAGTGCAATTTACTTTTTAAGGGGTGTTTCTATAATTTTTTTTATATTTATGCCCGCAAGTAATATTAATGCATTTTTATTTGGTGCAAGTTTTGGTTTTTTGTGGCTATCAACAGTGCCTGCAACAAGTGGAATTGTAGCTCACCTGTTTGGGACAAAGTATTTAGGTCTTCTGTATGGAATTGTTTTTTTAAGTCACCAAGTTGGATCTTTTTTTGGCGCTTATCTAGGGGGTTTATTTTATGATCTATATGGGTCATATGATTATGCGTGGTATTTAGCAATTGCATTATCGGTTTTTGCAGCAATAATTCATCTACCAATTAGAGAAGAACCAGTTTTAAGACTAAAAACAGAATAATTTGAACAGATTAAATCAATTAACAGAGATACATCAGTCAGGAAAACCCTACATTATTTATAAATCTAAAAAAGGTTTTAATCTTTATACTAATTTTTCAAAAAAAATTATTTTAAATAATAAAAATATTAAAAGTTTTTTAACTAAAAAAAATAAAAAGAAATCAAAAGATACTGACCTTTTTATTGGTTTCTTTGGATATGAGTTATTGAATAATCTGATTGATGTTAAAATCCCAAAACAAAAGAATTTAAATTTTCCTAAAGGTATTTTCTATAAACCAGAAAAAAAGATCAAACTAAGTAACAAGTTAAATTATGATTTTGAAAATTTTAAATCAGGTAATTTTAAAATAAATATTAATAGAAAAAATTACACAAAAATATTCAATAAATTTAAGAAAAAAATAAAAAGTGGTGAAACATATCAAATTAAAATTTGCACTAAATATAAAACAAAGTCGAAAATTAATCCGTTAGATTTTTTTTCGAGGTTATCTAATACTAACCTAGCTCCCGAGGCTTTTATGATTAAAGATCATAATTATTCAATAATTAGCTGTTCCCCAGAAACTTTAATTACAAAAAAGGGGAGTGATATATCTACAAAACCAATAGCTGGAACCGTAAAAAAAACAAAACATTTAAATAAAATGAAGGCATTAGATTATTTTAGAAAAAATTTAAAAGAAACCAAAGAGCACAATATGATTGTTGATATGGAAAGAAATGATTTATCAAGAATTTGTAAAGTGGGCACTGTAAAATTATCTAAACAAAAAATCGTAGAAGAATACAAAGATCTTTTTCATTATGTCAGCCTCATCAAAGGTAAATTAAAAAAAAATATAAATAATTTTGAAATCATTAAAGCAATGATGCCTGGTGGTTCAGTTATTGGGTGTCCAAAGATAAATACGCTTAATCTTTTAAATAATCAGGAAAAAGAAAACAGGAATATTTACACAGGTAGTTTTGGCTACATAAAATTCAATGGTGATATGAGATTTAATATAATTATACGCTCAATTTTAAATTTTAAAAATATATCTGAAATTTCAGTTGCCTCAGGTGTTGTCGTCGATAGTAATGCCAATCATGAATTTAACGAGAATTTTCTTAAAGCTAAAGCGTTAATAGATTTATTTAAATGATTTATGTAATTGATCATAACGACTCCTTTACTCATAATGTAGTTCATCAATTTGCTTTGTTTGATAAAGTTGAGTGCGATAACTATGATAAAGTTAACGAAAATAAAATTAAGAAGGCATCTACAATAATTTTTTCACCTGGACCAGGTAATCCAAAAAATTATCCAATCACCTCAAAAATTTATAAAAAATATAAAGGTAAAAAGAAAATCATAGGGATCTGTCTAGGATTTCAACATATTTTATTTTGTGAAGGCGCAAAAATTGTTGAACAAAAAAAAATTTATCATGGATTTCAATCAAATATAAATGTAATCACTCATAAATCTTTATTCAAAAAAGGAAAAATATTTAAAGTTGGTAGGTATCATTCTTTAAAATTAAAAGAGCCTTTCAAATCTAATAATTTTGAGATAACTATGAGATGTTTAAATTCAAAAGTTGCAATGGCATTTGAAAATCAAAAGGAAAAAATTTATGGATTTCAATTTCACCCAGAATCTTTTTTAACTATCAATGGTAACCTACTTATTAAAAAAATCTTATCAGCTTAAAGACTTAAAACAGATAGAATTCCAAGATCTTTGGGGAGATCATGGAATTTTTACAACAATGTGGATTTTTGGCAAACCAGCAAAAATTTTATTTTTTGATAATCATTTAAAAAACCTAATTTCATCATTAAAAAAATATCAGATTAAAAAGAAATCATTAAGGTCGGATATTTTAGAAATAATAAATAAAAATTTATCCAAAAAGAGGAAATATAATCATCTATTGAGAATTGCTATAAATAAAAAAGTTATTTCAATATCCTTAAGGAAAAGAGTAAAACCAAAATTAAATTTTAATTTGAAGTTAGTAAAATTAAAAAGAGAAAAACCAGAGTTTAAAAATCTTAAATACAAAAAGATCTTATCTTTTTTATCTAAAATTGATAATTCCCAATCAGATATTGCATTGGTATCTAATAAGAAATTATTAGAAACTGGAACCTCAAATTTATTATTTGTTAAAGATCAAAAATTTTTTACTCCCAAAAAGGATTATTATGAGGGAAATACTTATAAATTTTTCAAAACAAAAATAACAAAGATTTTTAAGAAAGATATTTTGCTTAAAGAGATAAAAGATTATGATGAAATTTTATTGATAGGATCTGGGAAAGGGGTTGCTTCAGTTAGAACTATAAATGAGCTTAAATGGAAAAGAAAAAACCTAAAAAAATTTAAGTTTTTATCAAAACAATATGATGCAGTTATAAATAAATGCAATTCTTATAGATTTTAATAGATGAAAGATCCAAACAATCCTTGTTTATTTTGTAACGTTAAAAAAAGTGGATGTGCTCATGAAAATGAGTTGGCATATGCGAGTTATGACTCTTATCCAGTTTCAGAACATCATTGTTTGATTATACCCAAAAGACACATAAAGGATTATTTTGACTTATCTAATGATGAATTAGTTGCATGTAATGATCTTATAAAAATTGTTAAAAAAGAAATAACCTATAAAGATCCGTTAGTTAAAGGATTTAATCTAGGCACAAATATAGGAATTGTATCTGGTCAATCTATTTTACATTGTCATTTTCATCTGATTCCCAGAAGAGAAGGAGATGTTGACAACCCCCAGGGTGGAGTGCGATCAGTCATTCCAAGGAAACAACATTATAAAAGAAATAATTAGCCTGTTATAAAAGACAAATTGACCCCAGTTTGAGGTTGATCTATAAATTCAACTAGATATAAAACTTTAAAACTAATTCAAAATTTAACAAAAGGCGGAAATGTTAAGTAACAATCCATTTTCAATTTTATCAGAAACCATTTCACCCTTTGCAATGCAATCTTTTATCATTGCAATGGTTTTGTTAATTGCAATTGGAACCATTATTCAAATGATACATCATAAAAATTTGACTTATTTTTTTAACAACGCGAAAAAAGCAAAGCTTTCAGCAACAAAAAAATTAGGTGTTGGAGAAAAGGTTTCTGTTATTGCTAAAACAACAGTAGTTGATATTGGCACAACTTCTGAATTAGGTTTTGGAAAAAGAAGACTTGCACATGTTTTGGGAATGTATGGTACAATTTTATTTTGGGTGTCTTCAGCTATTTTAGTTTTTTGTTACACAGGTGCTGATAAACCAAATTCTCAAACTTGGTCAATGATTTGGCATGCAGGAGCAATATTAACATGTTTAGGTGGATATTGGTTTTGGTTTTTTTTAAGAGTTGATGTTTCAGCAGAAGCCCATCCTTGGTATAGAATTATTAAAGCTGATTTATTTGTTTTAGCTTTACTTGCGTGTTCAACATTTGGATTAGCTTGGTCATTCACTCAATTTAATGGACAAATAGGTTTGTCTTATTTATTTTTAATTTTATTTGTTGCAGCTAATCTAATTTTATTTGGTGGTGTTTATTGGTCGAAATTTGCTCACATGTTTTATAAACCTGGAGCAGCTATTCAGAAAAATTTAGCAGAGGCAGATGGATCTAGGGATAATTTACCTCCACCAGCTGATGCCCCGGAACAATTTGGCCTGGGCATAAAAAGAGAAGAGCCAAAACATTATTAATATGTTAATAGAAAAAGGAGAAAAATAAAAATTATGTCAACTTTTGTATACATGACAAGATGCGATGGCTGTGGTCATTGCGTAGATATATGTCCTTCAGACATCATGCACATTGACGAAAATATAAGAAGAGCAAAAAATATTGAACCAAACTTTTGTTGGGAATGTTATTCGTGTGTTAAAGCATGTCCTAATCATGCAATTGATGTGAGAGGGTATGCTGATTTTGCTCCGATGGGTCACAGCGTTAGAGTTAGAAGAGAAGAAGAAAAAGGAACTATCTCTTGGAAAATTAAATTTAGAAACGGAACAGAGAAAAACTTCGTTTCACCTATAACAACAAAACCTTGGGGAAAATTTATTCCTAAACTTGCTGAAGGTGATACTCCTAACCAAGGAGAAATTAATTCACAAAGATTATATAGTGAGCCAGAAGGATTAAATACCAATAAAGAATTACCATCGGTTCCAAAAGAGTCTTTTAAAAAAGGTGTTTATTATTAATGGCTAAGCACAAAACACATTATGAGGAGTGTGATGTATTAGTTGTTGGTGGTGGAATGGCCGGCACAGGAGCAACATTTGAGGCTAGACATTGGGGAAGAGATTTAAAGATTGTTTGTGTTGAAAAAGCAAACATTGATCGAAGTGGTGCAGTCGCACAAGGTTTATATGCAATCAATTGTTATATGGGTATGCAATGGGATGAAAATCAACCTGAAGACCATGTAAGGTATGCCAGAAATGATTTAATGGGAATGGTTAGAGAAGATTTAGGTTATGACATGGCTCGTCATGTAGACTCAACTGTTCATATGTTTGATGAGTGGGGTCTTCCTATGATGAAAAATGAAAAAACTGGAAGATATTTAAGAGAAGGTAAATGGCAAATAATGATTCATGGCGAAAGTTATAAGCCAATTGTTGCTGAGGCAGCAAAAAAATCTGCAGATAAAATTTACAACAGAATAATGATTACTCATTTGTTAATGGATGAGTCTCAAGAAAATAGAATTGGTGGTGCAGTTGGTTTTAATATGAGAACAGGTGATTTTCATGTGTTCAGAGCTAAGGCAGTTATAGTTTCAGCTGGTGGAGCATCACATATTTTTAAACCAAGAGCTGTTGGAGAAGGAATGGGAAGAACTTGGTATGCACCATGGAGTAATGGATCTGCTTATGCTTTACCTATTGCAGCAGGTGCAAAGATGACTCAAATGGAAAATAGAATTGTATTATGCAGATTTAAAGATGGTTATGGACCGGTTGGAGCATACTTTTTACATTTAAAAACATATACACAAAATGCTAATGGTGAAAATTATGAGAAAAAATGGTATGAGCAAACTAAAGAATTAGTTGGAGAATATATTGATCATCATCCAACTCCTACTTGTTTGAGAAACCACGCATTTATACAAGAGGTTGCTGCAGGTGGTGGACCGATACATATGGTTACCAAAGAAGCTTTCCAAGATCCTCATTTAGAAACTGTAGGTTGGGAAAACTTTTTAGGGATGACTGTTGGTCAAGCTGTAGTTTGGGCATCACAAAATATTGACCCCAAATATACAAATCCTGAATTAACAACCTCTGAACCTTACGTTATGGGATCACACGCAACTTGCTCTGGAGCTTGGGTAAGTGGACCAGAAGATCTATCTCCACCAGAATATTTCTGGGGTTACAATAGAATGCTTACAATCGATGGACTTTTTGGAGCTGGAGATACAGTAGGTGGTAGTGCTCATAAATTTTCATCAGGTTCTTTTACAGAGGGAAGATTAGCTGCAAAAGCAGCAGTTAAATATATAGAGGATAAAAAAGCAGAAGGAATAAATGTTACTGATAAACAATGTGAGGATTTTAAAAAGGCAGTTTATAAACCTTTAGAGACTTACACAGTAGCTCAAAACGAAATCACTGGTGGAACTGTTTCACCAAGCTATATTTCTCCAATTCAAGGATTGCAAAGACTTCAAAAAATTATGGATGAGTATGTAGGTGGAATTACCTCAAATTACATGACGAACGGCAATATGCTTAAGAGGGCTCTTGAACTTTTAGAGTGGTTGCAAGAAGATTTGGAAAATGTAGGAGCTGAGGATTATCATCAATTAATGAGAGCTTGGGAGCTTAAACACAGAGCTCTAACCTCACAATGTGTAACAGAGCATACATTATTTAGAGAAGAAACTCGTTGGCCAGGTTATTATTACAGAGGTGATCATATGAAACTAGATGATGAAAATTGGCATTGTTTAACAGTTTCTAGAAGAGACCCTAAAACTGGAAAATTCACTCTTGAGAAAGTACCTGTTTATCACATCGTTGACGAAAAAGAGAAGAAGAAGGCTTCGTAACACCATATTCCAAACTTCTTAATGGACCTTTTGAAAAAAACTGACGAGGAGATATTCGAGATAGCCAAGCCTTTTTGGGAAAATCTCGTAAGAGCCTCAAATATGAAAGATTATGGTGGCTTTACCAGAGATTTCTCTACCCAAATGCTGTTTGGGGCTAACGAAGTAGAGCTTGGAAAGCAATGGGCTAACAACAAGATTATCACCAATTTAAATGAGACCTACGAACCGTTCGGAACATTAAGAAGAGGCGATCACATTACTGTATTAATTAAGCAGACTAACAAGGAGGTGCCTGGAGAATTTTTAGGAAGGCTAGTGCTTGGTGTTGAGGATGGAGAGGTGAAAATTTTTGGAGCCACAATTTATTAATTAAAGTTTGACAATTTTTCTGCTGGTGCTATTGAGGATATAGATGCACCTTTCAAATATAAAATTTCTACAAAAAATCTTAAATTATAAAACAGCATTAATTAAAACAGGAATTTTTTCAGCAATATTAGCTTGCTGGGGTGTAATATTATTTGGAACTTTTTTAACTTTTAAATAAATTTTTTTAAAAAAGTTAATTATTTTAAATGGAAGTATTTTTACCAATAGCACAAGTACATGTTACTGCTATTGAAATCATTTTATTAAGTGCTTTAGTTGGAATTTTATCAGGACTATTTGGAGTAGGTGGTGGTTTTTTAATGACACCTTTCTTAATTTTTTTAGGTGTTCCACCAGCTTATGCTGTAGCCAATGAAGCAAATAACATTTTAGCTACCTCTGTTTCTGGATCTACTACTCATTATCTAAAAAATACATTGGATTATAAAATGGGTTTTATGATTGTCATTGGTGGTGCAATAGGAACTATTATTGGAATTTATACATTCACTTACTTTAAAGACATAGGTAAAATAGATACTGTTATCTCACTTGCTTATATGTATATCTTGGCAATCATTGGAACTTTAATGCTTGTTGAAAGTCTTGGTGAGATTGATAAGGCTAGGAAAAATACTATTGTAAAACGAAAATTACACGTTCATTATTGGATACACGGTCTTCCATTTAGGATGAGATTTCCTAAATCAAAATTATATGAGAGTGCATTCACACCAATTATTATTGGTTTATTTGTAGGTTTTATAGCAGCGATTATGGGTATAGGAGGAGCTTTTATATTAGTTCCTGCAATGATTTATATAATAGGTATGCCGACTAAATTAGTTCCGGGAACTTCTTTGTTTGTAACTATTTTTGTAAGTGTAATCGTAACGTTTTTACATGCATTCAATTATGGATCTATAGATTTAATTTTAGTTTTAATGTTGGTTGTTGGTTCAATAATTGGTGTACAAACAGGTCAAAAAATTGGACAATCAATTGAAAGTTCAGGACTAAAAGCGCTATTAGCAGTATTATTATTAATTGTTGGAATTGCAATTGCATATGATACTTTTTTTGTTGATCATACTATGAACGGCATCACTAAGGTTGCAGAAAAAGACTTAACACCATTATCAGTTTTAGTTCAAAAATTTTCAAAAGATATGCCAATTGTATATAGTTTATTTTCTATATTTTTTGCTATAGCGTTAGGTGTTGCTGCAGCATTTATTCGAAGATTTTTATCTGATTTAAAAAAAAAGCACTTTAGCAAACCAGCTAAGTAAAAATTTTAAGCACTTCGGTACAATTTGGTCATTACGAATTCTCTATGACCTAGAGCTTCAGCACATGTGAGTCTACCATTTGCAACTTTTAAAGTTGTTTTAATTAATTCATCTCCAGCTTCAGATAAATTCATTTCTCTCGAGAGAATTTTTGAAACATCACAATCTATATGTTCTCCCATAGATTTAACTGTTAATGGATTTGCAGTTAATTTGATAACTGGTTCAATTGGGTTTCCTACAATATTACCCTGACCCGTCGGGAATAAATGAATATTAAATCCCGCAGCTGCTTGTAGTGTTACACACTCTGCTGCAGCAGATGACGTATCCATAAAGTATAAACCCTTTCCTTTTTTTGGTTCTTCAGCCGGTTCTAAAACATCAACAAATTTACAATTTCCTATTTTTTGAAAATTTCCAAAAGCTTTTTCCTCAATAGTTGTTAAACCACCAGCTATATTACCAGCAGTTGGCTGACTTTCAGAAAGGTCATCAGTTGCTTCTTTTAAAATAAAATCGTTATAGGCACTCCAAGTCTTCATAAACTTATCTGAAGCTTCTTTTGTGGCACCTCTTGTGGCGCAAACTTTTTCTGCTCCTGTAAGTTCTGATGTTTCCCCAAAACATAAATGAACTCCAAGTGGTTCAAGTTTATCCATTAAATTTCCAACAGTTGGATTAGAGGCTAAACCAGAAGTAGTGTCAGACTCTCCGCATTTTACTGAAATCCACAAATCACTTATCGGGCATTCTTCTCTTTGTTTTTCAGAGGCCCACATAACAAATTCTTGGGCTTTTTTTGAAGCTTTCATTACAGTTCCAATATCCCCAGTACGTTCAATATGGAAACCCTCAACTGGTTTTCCAGTTTTTGCTATTCCATCGACAATTCTCTTAGTCCATTTAGGCTCAATACCAATTACAATAACCGCTGCAACATTTGGGTTGCTACCGGTTCCAATCATTGTTCTAAAATGTAATTCTAAATCCGCTCCAAATTGTAATCTTCCGTAAGAATGAGGAAGAGCTATTGTTCCTTTAATGTTATTTGCAACTGCTTCAGCACATGCGTTTGAAATATCATCGACAGGTAAAATAATTACATGGTTTCTTGTTCCTGCTCTGCCATTCTCTCTTTTATAACCTAAAAAACTTTTTGGAATTTCCATCTAATTACCACTTTTTTGTTTTGACATTATGAACATGCACATGTTGACCTTTTTTAATTGCTTTGACTACTTTACCTATGTCGTGACCATATTTCAAAATCGTATCCCCTTCTTTTAAATCAATCATTGCAATTTTATGGCCTAGAGGGATTTCATCTGCTGATTGAATGTTTACTGAGCTGTCATTCTCCATAATCCAGCATTTACAATCTTGTTTAGGAGTAATTTTTTCTATTACTACCACCCCAACATTGTCCTTTTTATCGTGAATTATAATATCTGTTGACATTTATATAGTGTCGATTTGTTTGTTTGAAATTTCTAAAATCTTATATATTAATCGCAAAAATTAACAATTAATTTTTAAAAAATTGTTCTAGAGTAATTTAGAAAGGTTCTACAAATGACTAAAATGACAACAGAAGAAGCTTTTGTAAAAGTTTTACAAATGCATGGTATTGAACACTCTTTTGGAATTATTGGTTCAGCGTTCATGCCTATATCTGATATTTTCCCAGATGCTGGAATTACCTTTTGGGATGTGGCACACGAAACAAATGGTGGTTTGATTGCAGATGGTTACACAAGAGCTACAGGAAAAATGTCTATGGTCATTGCACAAAACGGGCCAGGTATAACAGGATTAGTAACACCAATCAAAACTGCTTATTGGAATCACACACCTTTATTATTAGTAACCCCACAAGCCGCAAATAAAACTATGGGGCAAGGTGGTTTTCAAGAAGTAGAACAAATGAATTTATTTAAAGACATGGTTTGTTATCAAGAAGAAGTAAGAGATCCTTCAAGAATGGCTGAAGTTTTAAATAGAGTAATAGAAAAGGCAATAAGAGGTTCAGCACCAGCACAAATAAACGTTCCAAGAGATTATTGGTGTCAAGTGATTGATATAGACCTTCCTCCAATCGTCAGATTAGAAAGACAAGGTGGAGGTGCTGATGCAATTGCTAAGGCAGCAGATTTATTATCTAAAGCGAAATTTCCAGTGATTTTATCTGGAGCAGGTGTTGTTATTGGTGGTGCAATTGAGGAAACTAAAAAACTTGCTGAAAAACTTGATGCACCTGTTTGCTCAGGATATCAACACAATGATAGTTTTCCAGGAAGTCATCCCTTAGCAGTTGGACCATTGGGATATAATGGATCAAAAGCTGCCATGGAATTAATTTCTAAGGCTGATGTAGTTTTAGCTTTAGGAACAAGACTAAACCCTTTTTCAACTCTACCAGGTTATGGAATTGATTATTGGCCAAAAAAAGCAAGTATAATTCAAGTTGATATGAATCCAGATAGAATTGGATTAACTAAAAAAGTTACAGTTGGAATTAGTGGAGACGCTAAATTGGTAGCAACACAGATATTAGAAAAATTATCTCCAAATGCTGGAGATACTGATAGACAGAAAAGAAAAGATTTAATTCATCAGACAAAATCAGCATGGTTACAAAAATTATCTAGTTTAGATCACGAAGATGATGACGAAGGAACAGTTTGGAACAAAGAAGCTAGAGAGAGAGACGCAGATAGAATGTCACCAAGACAGGCTTGGCGAGCAATTCAAGCAGGTATGCCAGAGGATGTAATTATATCAAGTGATATTGGAAATAACTGTGCAATTGGAAATGCTTATCCGACATTTGAAAAGCCAAGAAAATATTTAGCGCCAGGTTTATTTGGTCCTTGTGGTTATGGTTTTCCCTCAATACTTGGTGCTAAAATCGGTTGTCCGGATACACCTGTAATTGGTTTTGCGGGAGATGGAGCATTTGGCATTAGTATGAACGAAATGAGCTCGTGTGCAAGAGAGGAGTGGCCTGCAATTACAATGGTAATTTTTAGAAATTACCAATGGGGTGCTGAAAAAAGAAATACAACTCTTTGGTTTGATAATAATTTTGTTGGAACCGAACTTGACCCAACATTAAGTTTTGCAAAAGTAGCAGACGCTTGTGGTTTAAAAGGTGTAACTGTTAAGACCATGGAAGAGACTACAGCAGCTATTAAACAATCTTGTGAGGATCAAAAAAAAGGTATTACAACATTTATTGAAGTGATATTAAATCAAGAATTAGGTGAACCTTTTAGAAGAGATGCCATGAAAAAACCAGTGAGAGTAGCTGGTATTAAAAAAGAGGACATGAAGAAACAACCTTCTTTAAATTCTTAAGTTTTAATTATAAAGAATTCACTAAAAATCTATTTATGGCTGCCTATTTTGGCAAAATCCTCTAATTCTTTATTTAATTGTTTTTTTGATGATAAAAAACTGCATTTATATTGTTCTCCACCTTTAGTGTGGTTTAAAATTAAATTATTTTTATCTATTTCACCAACATATCTTATTTCAATATTATTTGATTTTACCTCGTTATAGTCTAAATTAAGAAACTTGATTTCGTCTGTTTTATCTATGAAATAACTTTGTAGGTTATCTAAATCTTCAAAAAAAAAGTAAAATGGATAGCCTCTTACAGTTTCTTTTTTAGCTTCACATTTCATAGACTTTCCCACTATTTCATTACCAAAAGAATTTGAAGAAAACATCACGCAAACTAATATTAAAAAAAATTTTTTCATTCTATAAATTCATATCAGGCCAGTCTTTGTCATTATATCTATCAAGTTCTTTTTTTGTTATTGGTCTAAACAATATCCACCCAATAACAATTACTAAAGCCAGTAGTATTAATGTTTGCATGATTTAATTTATTACAGACATAGGATCTAGTCTAGTCTGAAAACAATTCACTTTAAAGTCTAACTAATGTAAATTATAAATTTAACAACATTATTAATTATCCACCAGATCATAATTAACTTTGCTAATATTGAAAAAATTTTTTTTCCTTTATATTTATCTGCAGCCGCCCATATTCCTATAATTGCATAAATTTGCCAAGGTACTACAATTAACCTGACTGGTGCGATATGTTGAAAAATTAAAGCAGCAAGTGAACCAATAATAATTGTTCCTAAAAATCCAAATCCATAAAAAGATAATGGAAGAGATAAGTTACCTTTATAAAAATCAATAAAAAATTTTTTTACTGACAATAATTTTATTCGATTTAAATTAGATCCTTTAAAAAGTCTAAAAACTTTAAATCCATCAAATTTTATTTTTTCGCCTTTTGCCCAAATAGTAATTAACAGAATTAAAGAAAATGCAATTGGTGGTACAAATACCCAAGTCCAAAAGGTGTTCCAATCTTGTCGGCTCATATAACCTCCAAATGGTTCAAAAATAATTACGAAAGTTAACAATATAATTAGATAAATAGAAATTGCCGCAATAAATTTTCTCAAGGTTAATTTCATTATTAATTATTATAACTTGGTTTTCTTTTTTTCTAATCTCCAAAGTACAAAAAATAATATTATTAAACCTGGTTGTATTACTATAAATAACCAGACATTTATTTCTTCATAGGACAAACCTGTGATAGACGCAAAATCTTTTAAAAATTGAATGCACCAATTACAAATTTTTACCATTAGCTGATCGTACATTCGATTATTTTATCACTGACATTGGATCGAGTCGAGTTTGAAACCAATTTACTCTAAAATCTAGATGCGGACCAGTTGATCTTCCTGTTGAACCAACAGTTCCAATTATATCTCCTTGATTTATTTTATCTCCAACAGACACCATTACATTTTCAAGATGTGAATAAATAGTTGAGATGCCATGACCATGATCCATAATTATTGTTCCCCCGGTATAATAAAGATCATCTTCTGCCATGGTGACAATTCCTGATCCAGATGATTTGATCATAGTTCCTTGTTTGGCAGCAATATCAATTCCATAATGAGGCCATTTAGGCTTGCCATTTAAAATTCTTTGACTTCCATAAATACCACTAATGATGCCCTCAACTGGCATAATAAATTGATTTTTAAAAAAAGGTAAATCTGAGTTAATTGCTCTTGCTTTACCAATTTTATTATTTTCTTCTTTTATTCTTTTGTAAACAGACTCTGGGGGTGTGACTTTACTTTCTTCTAAACCATCTATTCTTTGAATATTATATTTTCTTTTAAGAACTTTCTTTATTATTTTATCCTTTTTTCCATTAATAATTTTTGTAATTGTTAAATCAAATTTTCTGTCTCTATCTATACCAAAAACAAAAAAACCATCCTCAGATACTTTAACTTGTTTTTTATCTATTATAATTTTTGCTGTTGGATCAGTCTGTCCAATAATAAAATGTCCTTGTAGAAATTTTCCTGTAAATTCTATTGCTACTAAATGTGTAGGTATAAAACAAAAAATTAAAAAAAAAAATCTAGTTATTATCTTGCAGTCCATCCACCATCAACCAATAATGAGGTTCCTGTAATCATCGATGCAGCATCAGAGGCAAGAAAAACAGCTGCACTTGAAACATCAGAAAGCTCAGCAAATTTTCCTAATGGAATATTTCCTAATACTTCTTTTTTAAATTTTTTACTTTTTAGAAATTTTTTTGTCATAGGAGTAACCACAAATGTAGGACAAACTGTATTTACTCTGATGTTGTATTTAGCAAGATCAATAGACATACCTTTTGTTAATCCTTCTAAACCAAATTTTGTCATGTTGTATACGCTTCGAATAGGACCTCCAACATGACCCATTTGTGATGACATATTGACAATTGAACCACCTGTTTTTTTTCTATTTTTTGACTTTATCATCTTAAGAGCACACAGCTGAGCAAGGTTAAAAGTTGCCATCGTATTGATCTTTACAAGATATTCCATGTTTTTAGTCTTCACTTTTGTAAAATGTTCAGGAATATTATTGCCAGCATTATTAATCAAAATATCTATTTTTGGTTGTTTATTTATAATTTCTTTAATTTCATTATAATTTGTGATGTCACATACATAAGATTTACATTTTGACTTTAATTTTTTAATCTTTTTTGAAACTTCATCTAGATCCTTTTTAGTTCTACTAATTATAATCAAATTTGCTCCAGCTTCTGCAAGTGCTATTGCGCAAGCTCTTCCAAGCCCTTTGCCAGCACCAGTCACAACTGCTGTTTTATTCTTTAAATTATAATTTTTTAAATACATTATAAAAACAATATTTTAATATCTGTGTAAATCAATTCAATAGCAACAATTAATATTGCAATCAAACCTGCCCAAGCAATCCATTTATACTTTTTAATCCAATTTGATATTAAAGTTGCCGCAAAGGCCATTAAGGCAATTGATAGAACCAAACCAAATACTAATAATCCATAATGATCTCCAGCTGCCCCTGCAACTCCTAAAACATTATCTAAGCTCATTGTAAAATCTGCTAAGAGGATTGTCCAAATCGCTTTGAAAAAACTGGAATTATCAACTTTTATATCATCATGATTTTCAGAACCTTGAATGACATCTACATATAATTTGTAGACAATATAAAGAAGAAGCAAACCTCCAAAAAGTCTTAGCCCAGTTATTTGAAGTAAATATGCAGTCAGTAAAGTTAAAATAATTCTTAAAACAACCGCACCACCAATTCCAAAAATAATAATTTTTCTTCTTTGCTCTAAAGGAAATTTTGATGCAACCATACCAATTATTATTGCATTGTCTCCTGCAAGGACTAAATCGATTAAAATAATTTGAGTTAATATAGTTAATTGTTCTGGTGTAAATAATTCAGCAAACATCAATGGGTAAGTATCATATCTGCACCTTTTTCTGCAATCATTATTGTAGGTGCATTAGTATTACCTGATGTAATGTTTGGCATTATAGAAGCATCAATTACTCTTAAATTTTCAATTCCTTTTACTTTTAGTTTTTCATCAACTACAGCCATATCATCTTGACCCATTTTACATGTGCCAACTGGATGAAAAATTGTTTGTGCAAAATCTGAACCTGCTTTTACAAGTTCCTCATCATCATTAATGTCAATACCTGGTCTATATTCCTCAGGTTTATATTTTTTAAATGTTTCAGATTCCATGACAATTTTTCTTGTAAGTTTTAATCCTCTAGCTGCAATCATTCGATCATGATCGGTTGAAAGATAATTCATTTTTATTTTTGCATATGTTCTGGAATCTTTATCTACGATATTAACATGACCTCTGCTTGTAGGCCTAATATTTGAAACAGTAGGTGTGAAAGCATGAAAATCATGATTTTTAGTTGCTCCTAAAGTGTCCATACTCATTGGTTGAACGTGCCATTGTAAATCAGGTAATTCTAAAGAGGGATCACTTTTAGCAAACATACACATTTGGCTCGCTCCCATGGTCATTGGTCCACTTCGATTAAAAACATATTCCAAACCAATTATTAATTTTCCAAATAAACTATTAACCTTTTTATTTAGAGATTTAAGTCCTTGAATTTTATATATAGGTCTAAACATCAAATGATCCTGTAAATTTTCACCCACACCTTTTAATTCCTGCACTACATTTATACCTAAATTTTTTAATTTTTGAGAATTTCCTATTCCAGAAGTTTGCAATATCTGAGGTGAACCTATCGAACCAGATGATAAAATTATTTCTTTATTACAAGTTAGTTTTTTAAGCTCATCACCTTGCCAGTATTCAATTCCTTTTGCAGTTTTGCCTTCAAAATTAATCTTTTTCACATGAGCATTAGTTATCGTTTTTAAATTTTGTCTGTTTTTTATTGGGTTTAGATATCCAACTGAAGTACTACATCTAAAGCCATCTTTTTCAGTAACTTGAAAATAACCACATCCATGATTATCACCTGTATTAAAATCTTCCGTTTTGGGTATGCCAAACTCTTCGGCGGCATTTTGAAATTCATTCAATAATGGTAATTGAATTCTTTGATCAGAAACTGATAGAGGCCCTCCAATACCATGAAATTCATCTTTTCCTCTCTCTTGGTTTTCTGCTTTAATAAAATATGGCAGAACATCATCCCAACCCCAACCAGTATTTCCTAATTGTCGCCAAATATCATAATCTCTGCTTTGTCCTCTTATATAAAGTAGTCCGTTGATCGAAGAGCTACCACCTAATGTTTTACCTCTTGGATAACGAATTGACCTATTGTTCATTGAAGCATCAGGCTCAGTTTTATAACACCAATCAACAGAGGGATTGTGCATAGTTTTAAAATATCCAACAGGTATATGTATCCATGGATAATTATCTTTTCCACCAGCTTCAATTAATACGACTTTGTTATTTGAATTTTCAGAAAGTCTGTTTGCCAGAACACATCCTGCAGATCCTGCTCCAATAATTATATAATCAAAATTTTCCATCAATAGTTGAATCGTTTTTTAGTTTAAGCTTTTTAATGCTTTTACACTTATATTTATCGATTGTCACTTGTGTCAGGTTTGTTTTTCTGATTGAATTAAACAAGTTAAATTTAACTAACAAGAGGATAAATAATGAAAAAAATCATTTCAATGTTATTTGCAACAATTTTAGTTCTTGGATTTACTTCAAGTGCCAATGCTGCAAAAACATTAAAG
Source organism: uncultured Pelagibacteraceae bacterium (assembly GCA_902612065.1). GTDB lineage: Bacteria > Pseudomonadota > Alphaproteobacteria > Pelagibacterales > Pelagibacteraceae > Pelagibacter. The sequence goes on from CACMBY010000005.1 coordinate 73,954, forward strand.
TGTCAAACTGTTCTTAACACTAAAGCTGATGAGGTAAAAATGTTAAAGGACTTTACTGACACAGTAACTGAATTAACGAGTGGATCGTTAAAATTTGAAATATTGCCAGCTGGCGCAGTTGTAGGAGTTAAAGAGACTCTAGATGCTGTTGATAAAGGTTTGATTGATTGTGGTTTCGCATGGACTCACTATTGGTCAGGTGATCACCCTGCGGCTATGTTATTTGGTTCGCCAGTAGCTGGTGGTGGAGTAGGTATCGACAATATCGCATTCCTATCATGGTTCCAATATGGTGGTGGTAAAGAGTTATACGACCAACTTTGGAAAGAAATGGGAAGAGATATTAAAGGATTTATGATTCAACCAGTTGGTCCAGAAGCTTTAGGTTGGTTTCCAAAACCAATTAAAGATATGGCTGACTTTAGAAAATATAAGTTCAGAACTCCTCCAGGAATTCCAGGACAAACTTATAAAGACATTGGTATAGCGTCTGTTGCAATGGGTGGTGGAGATATTCTTCCAGCTCTTGAAGCAGGAACTATCGATGCTGCTGAGTGGTGTTGTCCAAAACCAGACTTAACATTTGGTTTTCAAAAAGTTTTAAAGCACTATTACTTACAAGGTTTACACCAAGTAGTCGTAAATGCTGACTTTTATATTACTGGAAAAACATACAATGCTATGAGTGCTCATGAGAAGAAGTCACTTGAAGTAGCTGCTAATGCTTCATTAGCAAAATCTTTAAGTTACAGAATCTATGAGAATGGTAAAGCTTTAAGAGAGCTAACTACTAAACATGGAGTAATTCTAGAAGATACACCTTCAGATTATTTCACAGAATATATGGCTGCAGCAAAAGCATCTTTAAATAAGAATGCTAAAGATAATAAATTTTTTAACGAAGTTTACACTTCAATGAAAAATTTTGCTGATGTTGCTGTTCCTTTCTGGAGTGGTGCTCAAATGTCTAATGCGAAGCTAGGAATGGCTCACGCAGCAACATTAAAGTAAATCAGTAATCAATCTTGATTTTTTAGAGCGGACTTTTAAAGTCCGCTCTAATTTTTTTAACTAAAATTTTATGGCAGACGAACCTGGTAAACTAGATATCTCTGATGAAATGATTGCCGAAAGGCGAGGCGGATCAGGTAAAATGCCAACCGATATGCCATCATGGATGGCTAAATCTATTATTAATATTGATAAATTCAGTAAGTGGATTGGCAGTATTGTTTGTTGGATATTGATGCCACTCATTTTTGCAATGACTTACGAAGTTCTTGCAAGAAAATTATTTTTAGCACCAACAATTTGGGCTTACGACATAAGCCGTTTTCTTTATGGCGCATTATTTATGCTTGGTGCAGGATATGCTCTTTCTAGAGGAGTGCATATAAGAGCAGATTTTTTATACAGAAATTTTAAAACTAAAACACAAGGTCTTATTGATTTCTGGTTGTATCTTTTATTTTATTTTCCAGGACTAATTGTTTTTCTTTATATGACTATAGGTTTTGTTGAAGAGTCAATAAGAAGGGGTGAGCGAGGGATGGATACTACTTGGATGCCCTATATGTGGCCTATCAAAACATGTTTGTTACTTGGAATTATTTTTTTATTAATTCAAGGCTTTTCAGAATTACTAAAAAGTTATTGGGCAGCTAAAAAAGGTGAGTGGCCAGGAGAGAAAAAATGATAGCAGAATTCATTGATCCGGCTATTTTAGGTTTCATTTTAGTTGGCGTGATGCTATTTGCAATATTTATAGGTTTTCCCATTTCATTCACTTTAATATTTCTAGGATTTGTATTTGGTTATCTTGGGTTTGGAAAATTAGTTTTTTATTTAATGACCCTTCAATTTTCAATGGTCATGACCGAACAAACGCTCGCCGCCGTCCCGCTCTTTGTTTTTATGGGTATTATGATGGAACAAGCTGGATTAATGGAGAGATTGTTTTCAGCATTTCAAATGATGCTAGCGAAAGTTAAGGGTTCTTTATATTATGCAGTTTTATTCGTTTCAGTTATATTCGCGGCAGCAACAGGAATTGTTGGTGCATCAGTGACAATTCTGGGAATTATGGCTGCTAAGTCAATGAACAGATCAGGTTATGATGTAAAACTTGCTGCTGGTACTATTACTGCTGGTGGTACTTTAGGAATTTTAATTCCACCAAGCATTATGCTTGTTGTAATGGGACCTATTATGGAAATTCCAGTTATAGATTTATTTGCAGCTGCAATTTTACCAGGAATTCTTCTTGCAAGTTTGTATGCAGCTTACACAACAATCAGATGCATGATTAATCCAAAACTTGGACCTGTATTACCTGATGACATGAGAGCTGCTAGCATGAAAGAAGTATGGATAGAATTTTTCTTAGGTTTAGTTCCTCCAGCAGCTTTAGTATTTGCTGCATTAGGTAGTATTTTATTTGGGTTTGCAACTCCAACTGAAGCAGCAGGTTGTGGAGCTATGGGTGCTTTATTACTTTCATTAGCTTATAAAAAATTAACTCTTTCAAAACTTCAAGAGGCATTAGTGAAAACATTAGAGATTACTGCTTTAATAATGGTATTGGTTGCAGCATCAAATTTTTTTGGTGCAGTTTTTGCAAGATTAGGAACTCCAACTTTATTAACTGAATTTTTATTAGGTTTAGAGATGAATAAATATTTAATTCTAGCAATGATAATGGTGATGATCTTTTTATTAGGTTGGCCACTAGAATGGGTACCGATTGTAATGATTATTATTCCAATAATTTTACCATTGGTAGAGGCATTAGGATTTAATTTAACTTGGTTTGCAATTTTAGTTGCCGTTAATTTACAGACCGCTTGGCTCTCACCTCCAGTAGCACTCTCAGCGTATTTTTTAAAAGGAGTTGTCCCTGAATGGGATTTAAAAGATATTTACTATGGAATGATGCAGTTTATGGTCCTTCAAGTAATAGGATTAGTTTTGATCATTATATTTCCGAAAATTGCACTTTGGTTACCAACTCTCTTATATGGACAGTAGAATATTAAAGTTTTATATTGTCTAAGTGAGTCAGCAAAAAACAAAAAAAACTCTCATTAACTGGGATTTAGTAACTGTTAACCCAAACAATAAAACTTGGGATTGGAAGGATTTGTTTTGTTTTTGGGGGGTTAATATTCAAAGTGTTATTGGATTTTCACTAATTGCATCTTTGTACTTAATTTATAATTTAAATACTGCAGTAGTTCTTTTTGGAACAATTTTAGGAACTTTTTTTGTTTATATATTTTGTAACTTAATTGGAAAACCATCCCAGAAATTTGGATTACCATTTGTTGTCTTATTAAGATCGTCATTAGGATTTAGAGGCGCCCAATTTTTTGGGTTGTTGAGAAGTATTGTTGGAATATTTATGTTTGGTATCCAAACATACTTTTTATCAAAGGCGATTGGTTTCTTAATTCGGGTTTTAATGTACTCAGTAGATAATTCAATTTTACAAAAAGAAATTTTATTAGTTTTTTTCATAGGATTAAATATTATTGATTGGGCCGCTATATTGATTTCAATTATGATGCAAACTTACTTATTTAGTGTTGGCATGAATTATAACAAAAAATTAATCAAGTTTTCTGCATTAACAATTTATGCTGCAATGATAATGTTTTTCTTTATTGTTTTATTATCTGATGTAAAATTGACTGCTCAATCTTTCATAAATGTTTTAGATTTTCAAAATATCTTTAATCCAAATAACGTTGGTCCAATAATTACAGTTGCAGGGACTACATTTACTTTTTTTTCAATTATAATTTTATCATTTGGTGATTTTTCTAGATACGTTAAAAATGAACAAGAGCTTAAAAAAGGTAATTTAAGCTTAATTTTAAATCTAATAATTTTTTCATTTTTTGCGTTATTTATTGTTACAGGTGCTGATGCATTTCAAAATTTAAATGAGCAAAATGTAGAGATGATTTTGACTAACCCAACAGATATAATTGGAAAATTAGATAATATTCTTTTGGTTTCTTTAGCCTTGATTTTTATTATTATTGCTTCTGCATCAACAAATTTGATAGCAAACTTTATTCCCTCTCAATATACATTAATTAATTTTGAACCTTCATCTTTTTCATTAAAAAGTGCTAGTTATGTAATTGCTATTTTTGGATTTATTATAGGAGTTTTTTGGTTAACTTTTTTAAGCCAAGTCGGAGTATTATCTTATATAGATACAATCGGCGCTTTTTTTGGCCCCCTATTTGGATTAATGATTACTGATTTTTATATGATTAAAAAAGGAAAATTAGAAAACAAAGATATTTACTCACTTGAAACTAATGGCACTTATTATTATTCGGGAGGATGGCACCTTAAAGGAGTTCATTCTTTAATATTAGGATTTATTTTTTCTGCCTCAACAATTTGGAACACAAATTTTATGTTTTTACAATCTTACTCATGGATTATTGGTGCTTTTGTTACAGCTTTTGTTTATTACCTCTTAGCTAGAGAGTAGTTTTATGGATAAAATTTCTTTTGATTTTAAAGGGAGAACTGCAATTGTTACTGGTGGTGCACAAGGTTTTGGTTTTGATATTACAAAAAGATTAATAAGGTCGGGTGCGATTGTGATTATCTGGGACAATGATCAGAAAATGGTAGAAAAAGCAATTGAAGATATTAAAAGTCCCAATCTAAGTTCCTATATTGTTGATATTTCAAATTACTCAAAGGTTGAAGAATGTGTGCAAGAAATCACTAAGCAAAAAAATATTGATATATTGATTAATAACGCTGGTATTACTGGTCCAACAGCAACTTTGTGGGAATATGATATTGAGATGTGGAAAAAGGTTGTTGATATAAATCTAATGGGCACTTTTAATTGTTGTCGAACAATTGTCCCGAATATGATCAAAAATAATTATGGCAGGATAGTTAATGTTGCCTCAGTAGCAGGTAAAGATGGCAATGCAAACGCTAGTGCTTATAGCGTTGGAAAAGCTGGAGCAATTGGACTAACAAAATCATTAGGTAAAGAGCTTGCGGATAAGAATATATCAGTAAATGCTGTTACTCCCGCAGGTGCTAAAACCAGAATTTTGGACCAAATGACCAAAGAACACGTCCAAAGAATGTTATCAAAAGTGCCAAGAGGAAGATTTCTTGAGGTCGAAGAATTTACCTCTTTAGTCTGTTGGTTATCTTCAGAGGAGAATACATTCTCAACTGCAGCAGTTTTTGATATCAGTGGGGGTCGATCGACCTATTAACTTCTTGGTTTTATTTCTACTATCTTTGTTTGATTAAGTTTGGCCCTACCAAATTTTACATCTTTTGACATCACTGGAGCAAAAATCATTATTGACCAGTAAATTAATAAAATAAAAATGGAAATTGTCTTCATAATTAATATATACGAATAGAAATTGATTTTTGATTGTTTAAATTTTGTCAAAATAATGTATTAACAATTTTTTTTAAAAACTTATGAAAATAATTTTAAAACTTTTAATCAGCCTCTTTTTATTTACTGAGATAGGTGCAGCTAATGAAATAAAAATATTTGAATTTACCGAAGCTGAACTTTTACGGCTTGAGGTCAGAAAGGTGAGGGGTGCGGACAATAAGACAAATTATTCGGTTGGATCTAATGAAAATGGCAATTTTTTAAAATCTGTTGCTGATAATGCTGCTTCTGGTTTAGGAAAAGAGGTGAAAATTGACCTTAATAAGACACCTTTTATTAATATTACATGGAAAGTTGAAAAAGATTTATCTGGGATAAAAGAAAATACTAAAAAAGGACATGATTTTGCAGCTAGAGTATTTGCAGTAAAAAAGACGGGTGCAACACCACTTTCTAATAGGGCAATAAATTATGTCTTTTCAAGCAACAACGAAATTGGATTTAGTTCACCAAGCCCTTATACCAAAAAATCCATAGATAATGTTTTATCTACAACCAAAAATAATCTCAATCAGTGGGTTACTGTTAAAGCAAATGTCAAAGAAGATTTTAAAAAATTCCACGATTTAGATGTTAATGAATTAGATGGTTTAGCTATAATGTCTGATACTGATAATTCTCAAATGAAAGCTATAGCTTATTTTCAAAATATCTATTTTTCGGCAAATTAGATAATTATTTGATATAATTTTATTATGCATGAAAATTTTTTTCACAAATTAAAAGTCTATTATGAAGATACAGATTCTGGTGGAGTGGTTTATTATGCAAATTATTTAAAGTATTTAGAAAGAGCAAGAACAGAGGCTCTATTTTCAATAGGTTTTAGTAATAAGAAAGTTCAAGAACAATTTGGTTCATTAATAATCGTCAAGTCTTGTAACATCGAGTATAAAAAACCAGCCTTTTTAGAGGATGAATTAACAATTAGATCTTTTGTCAAATCTATAACTAAAACCTCTTTTTTTATGAACCAAGTTATTACAAAAGGGGAGGATATTATAGTTGAAGCACAAGTTCATTTAGTTTTCATAAATAAAGATGGTAAGCCAGTTAAAATTCCTGAAGATATATACTCAAAATTTAAACCCTACTTTTGTGACACAATTAGAGTGTAGAAAATTTTTTTGCTTTTTTAAACAAACTGTTAATCATTAAAGGTGTTATAACTTTTGTATTAACATTTCTAGGACTTGGATGATAACAAGCAATTAATATTCTTTTATCAGGTAATAAATATTTTTTTCCGTGTTTAAATTCATATTTTTTATTCATATTAAATTTCTTTTTGTAGATTTTAAGACAATTATCAAAAGCAACTTTACCTAATGCAACAATTACTCTAAGTTTTTTTAATTGTTCTAATTCACTAGTAAAATAATTTGAACATTTGATTAATTCATTATTTTTAGGTTTATCTCCTGGAGGAACACATTTGAGTATATTAGTAATGTAAGTAGATTTTAATCTTAAACCATCATTTTTATTTTCTGAAAAATTTTGATTTGATATATTTACCTTATGGAGACTTTTAAACAGAAAATCTCCTGATTTATCTCCAGTAAAAGCTCTTCCCGTTCTAGTTCCACCATGGGCTGCGGGAGCTAAACCTATAATCATTAATTTTGCATTGACGTCACCAAAACCAGTAACAGGCTTTCCCCAATACTTTTCATTTATGTTTTGTTTCCGTTTTTCTAATGAAATTTTTTTTATGAAATTAAATAAACGTGGGCATTTTTTACATTTAATTATTGTGTTATTTAATTTTTTGAATTTAATGCTCATTGATGAAATTAATTAAGATTATAATAATAATATTTCTCACTTTAACAATTGAAATAAATGCAGATACCGAAAAAGAAATTATAAACAATCTTGAAAAAGGCGGTAATTTAATTTTTATCAGACATGCTTATGCCCCAGGCAATGGTGATCCAGAAAACTTTGATATCAATAATTGTGAGACGCAAAGAAATTTGAGTGAATCAGGAAGATTGCAATCAAAAAAAATTGGAAATTTTTTTAAAGAAAATGATATTCCTATTAAATTAGTAATTTCAAGTGAATGGTGTAGATGTAAAGAAACAGCTTTGATTGCTTTTAAAAATTATGAAACAGAAAATTTTCTCAATTCTTTTTACAGCGCAAAGTTTGCAAAAAATAGAAAAATACAAATGAAAAAGCTCAAAGATTATGTAAAAAGTTGGAATGGTGATAAAAATTTAGTGTTAGTCACTCATTATGTAGTAATATCAGAAGCTCTTAATTATGCACCAAGTTCAGGAGAAATTGTTATTGCTGATAAAAATTTTAAAAAGTTGAATAGTATAGAAATTGATTATTAAAGATTATGTCCTCAAAGAGAGCAATGAAACAAGCACAAAAACAAGCTTATGCGAGACACAGAAGCAACATTACTCAAAGTCGATTTGGTCAAAAAAAAAGAAACTTTACAAAAAAAGGTAAAAAAAATTAACTTTCACTATCAAATTTTTCCACTTTTTTACATGTAGAAATTTTAGAAATTCCCTCTTCATCATTTAAAACAGTTTTCATATAAACTTCTTGTTTGCCTTTTTCAAAAAGTATTTGAGTATAAAATTGTGGATATCCATGTTTGTGAGTTAAAATTTTTCCATTTTCCTCGTAAATATTTCTTACATATGAGTTAGATTTCTTTACACTAAGATCAGTTAATCTGTATTTTTGATAAGTTTTTTCTTTGTACACATAGTTTCTGACCATGATTAATTCATTCAAATTAAGTATGTATTCATTTTTTAAAAACTCATCTTGTTTGTCGTCACAAGCACTCATTACTATGATCTCAGATTTTAAACTTTGTATTGGTAAAATGAGCAATAAAAAGATGATAAAATATTTAACTTTTTTCATGTTTGTCAGCTAAAAATAAACTTATTAAAAATATAGCTGTCCAGCCAAGTCCTAAAAGACCTTTATATACATTGGTGTCTGCACTCCATATTTTAAGAAATATAGCTCCAAAGATAAGGCCTATTATGTAAATAATTGATACTATTGTAGTTCTACTCATTTTTTAAATTTTTTTTAAAAAGAGAAATACCATTTTCAATTTTATATGTATAGGACTCTTCAAAACTTTCTAATTGCCATCCAGACAATCTAGCTTTAATTATTTTAAGATTTTCTATTTTCCATTGATCTGAAGTATCCTCTTGTTTCCAAATTTTTTTTTCATCATTATTTCTGCCACAGCCATAACAATATCCAGTTTTAGGATCAGTTTTACAAATACTTATACATGGCGAAACAATCATAATAATCATTATAGAGGAAAAATTATAAATTTTACAACAAATGTCGTTGGACAAATAATTTCAATAATATATAAAACTTCAAGAATTGTGGGGCGATGGCGGAATTGGTAGACGCGTCGGTCTTAGGAACCGATAGAGCAATCTGTGAAGGTTCGAGTCCTTTTCGCCCTACCATCAGTATATTATGAAAGTAACAATAGAAAATAAAAAAGGTTTAAATAAAGATTTAAAAGTATTCATTGATAAAAAAACTATGAGTACTCATATGGACCAAAGGTATGAGGAAATCAAAGGAACTGTAAACCTCAAAGGTTTTAGACCTGGAAAAGTACCAAAAGAAATTTTAAAAAGACAATTTGGAAAAGCAGTTTTTGGTGAAGTCTTAGATAAGGTTATAAAAGATAGTTCAACTAAAGCATTACAAGAAAACAATATCAAACCAGCGGGTCAACCAAAACTAGATCTAAAAACTTATGGAGAAGATAAAGAACTTGAATACATTATTTCTGTAACAGAGCTTCCAAAGGTTGAGGTAAAACCAATAGAGAATATTAAGTTTGATGAGTATTCAGTAAAAATAGATGATTCTGAAGCAGATAAAAGAATAAAAGAAATAGCAAAAAATCAACCAAACTTTAAAGAAGCTCCTAAAGATACAATTGCAAAAGAAGGTGATCTAGTAGCTTTTGATTATAATGCTACTATTGATGAAAAGCCATTTAAAGGTGGTGAAGGTAAAAATACACAATTAACTTTGGGTAAAGATTTATTTTTAAAAGGTTTTGATAAACAACTAATGGGTGTCAAAGCAGGTGATGAAAAAATTGTTGAAGCTACTTTACCTGAAAACTTTCCTGAAAAAGAATTGGTAAATAAAAAAGCTAAATTTAAATGCAAAATAACTGTATTAAAAAATCCCGAACCTGTAAAAATCGATGATGAATTTGCAAAAAATTTTGGTGCTAAAGATTTGAAAGACCTTAAATCTTTAATTTCAAAACAAATAAATGATGAATATAAAAATTCTCTTGAGCGACTCTCTAAAAATCAAATCTTAAAAGAGATTGAAAAATTTAAGATTACAGAAATTCCTGAAAATCTGATTGATGAAGAAGTAAAGATTCTTTCTCAAGGAATGTCAGAAGAAGATGCAAAAAAAAGTAGGAAAAATTTTGAAGAAATTGCAAAAAAAAGAATTAAAGTTGGATTAGTTTTAAATGAATTCGGTGAACAAAATCAAATTAAAGTGACAGAACAAGAATTACAAGCTGAAGTTCAAAAACAAATAAGAATGATGCCTGGACAAGAGAAAATGGTAATGGATTTTTATCAAAAAAATCCTTCAGCATTAACTAGCTTGAGAGGCACAGTTTATGAGGAAAAAATTTTAAAATTGATTAAAGAAAAAGCAAAACCGAACAAAAAAGAAGTTTCAAAAGAAGAGGCAGAAAAAATTTTAAAACAATCTCAAATGCAGGAATATAGTCATGCTAATGAGGGCAAAGAAAAGACTGAAAAAAAGGTTGAGACTAAAAAACCCTCAACGAACAAAACTAAAACAAAAACCGCAAAAACAAAGTCTCCAATTAAAAAAACAAAAAAAGTTAGTAAAAAGTAATCTCAAGTTGTATAAGTAAAACGAATCAACTTATGACAAATAAATTATCAGAACATATGAGCACGTTAGTACCCATGGTTGTTGAACAATCTAGTAAAGGGGAAAGAGCTTATGATATTTACTCGAGGTTATTAAAAGAGAGAATAATTTTCTTAACAGGACAAATTAACGATAACGTTGCTTCTCTAGTTACTGCTCAACTTTTATTTTTGGAGGCAGAAGATCCAAAAAAAGAAATTTATTTATATATAAATAGCCCTGGAGGGTTAGTAACTGCGGGTCTTGGTATTTATGATACTATGCAATATGTAAAGCCAGATATTTCTACATTATGCATCGGTCAAGCAGCATCAATGGGATCATTTTTACTTTCAGCTGGGAAAAAAGGTAAAAGATTTTCATTACCAAATTCTAGAATAATGGTTCATCAACCATCTGCTGGTTTTCAAGGTCAAGCAACTGATATTGAGATTCATGCTAATGAAGTTTTATCTTTAAAAAAAAGATTAAATGAAATTTATTCTAAACACACAGGTAAATCAGTTGAAGAAATCAAATCTGCTTTAGAAAGAGATAATTTTATGACAGCAGATGCTGCCAAGTCATTCGGTTTGATAGATGAAGTGGTAGAAAAAAGATCTTAATACACAAGATATTGAAATCAAATTATTAGAAACTTGATTAATATAAGTCTCTTATAATAAAGTAATTTAATTGATTCGTTATAGAAATTATGAACACAAATAATAAAAATATTTTATATTGCTCTTTCTGCGGAAAGAGTCAGCACGAAGTTAGAAAACTTATTGCAGGCCCAACTGTTTTTATCTGTGATGAGTGTGTAGAACTTTGTATGGATATTATAAAAGAGGAAAGCAAAGATACTTTTGTAAAACATCAAGATGGGCTACCTTCACCTAAAGAGATTTGTTCTGTTTTAGACGACTATGTAATTGGACAATCTCACGCAAAAAAAGTTTTATCTGTTGCAGTTCATAATCATTACAAAAGATTAAATTACGAAAATAAGACAAGTAAAAATGTAGAACTTGCTAAATCAAATATTCTATTAGTTGGACCGACTGGATGTGGAAAAACATTATTAGCACAAACGCTTGCTAGAATTTTAGATGTTCCGTTCACAATGGCTGATGCAACAACCTTAACTGAAGCAGGTTATGTTGGTGAAGATGTTGAAAATATTATTCTAAAGTTACTACAAGCTGCAGACTATAATGTTGAAAAAGCACAACGTGGAATTGTTTATATAGATGAGGTTGATAAAATTAGCAGAAAGTCTGAGAACCCGTCAATAACTAGAGATGTTTCAGGTGAAGGTGTACAACAAGCGCTTTTAAAAATTATGGAGGGAACAATAGCAAGTGTTCCACCACAAGGTGGAAGAAAACATCCTCAGCAAGAATTTTTACAAGTTGATACAACAAATATTTTATTTATTTGTGGTGGTGCATTTGCAGGATTAGATAAAATAATATCACAAAGGGACAAGGGAACCTCAATTGGTTTTGGTGCTGATGTAAAAAATACACAAGATAAAAAGACTGGTGAATGGATGAAAGGTTTAGAACCTGAAGATTTATTAAGATATGGGCTTATCCCAGAATTTATTGGTCGATTACCAATGATTGCTACTTTAGACGATTTAGACGAAAAATCTTTAATTAAGATATTACAAGAGCCAAAGAATTCTTTAACAAAACAATATCAAGAATTATTTAAATTAGATGGTGCAAAACTAAGTTTTAAAGAAAGTGCATTAAAAGAAATTGCCCTTAAAGCAATAAGAAAAAAAACAGGAGCAAGGGGTTTAAGATCAATATTGGAAAATATTTTACTTAAGACGATGTATGATTTACCGAGTCAAGAAAATATTAAAGAAGTAATAGTTGATGCTGCATCTGTTAAAGGGCAATCGCAACCAATAATAGTTCATTCAGAATCGGACGATAAATCAAAGCCTAGCAAGACCTCAGCGGCGTAATATCCTTAATAAATAAGAAAAAGGTATTGCAATATAGTTTATAATATCCATATTCTTACTCATGGACGTTAAAATTTCATTACCTTTACTACCACTTAGAGACATAGTGGTGTTCCCAAGTATGGTGATACCTCTTTTCGTAGGGAGAGATAAATCTATCTCTGCTTTAAATGAAGTAATGAAAAAAGATAAAAAAATTATTTTAGTAACTCAAAAGAACTCAGAAATAGATGACCCAAAAAAAACAGACATTTTTATGTATGGTTGTGAAGGTAGTATTCTTCAACTTTTAAAATTACCGGATGGAACTGTCAAAGTTTTGGTGGAAGGAATAAAAAGAGTTAAAATTTTAGATTTTAAAGACAATGAAAAATTTATTACTTGTGAATTTACTCACTACAACGATATAATAACTAAAGATGAAGACCTATATCCGCTAGCAGCGACGGCTTTGAGAAGATTAGAAAAGTTAACATCAATTAATAAAAAGATTTCTAATGAAACTATTAATTCTGTTAAACTATTAAAAGACCCTTCTCAGATTGCTGATAATATTGCATCTCACATAACTGCAACGATTTCAGAAAAGCAACAAATTTTTGAGACCATTGATGTTAAGAAAAGATTAAATGCAATAATTAAGATAATGGAGAACGAAACAAGCATAATTGGTGTTGAAAAAAGAATTCGTGGCAGAGTTAAAACGCAAATGGAAAAAACTCAAAGAGAATATTATTTAAACGAACAACTAAAAGCTATTCAAAAAGAGTTAGGTGAAATTGAAGATGGAAAAGATGAAAATACTAGCCTTAATAAAGCAATAATTAAAGCGAGAATGCCTAAAGAGGTTGAAAAAAAATGTTTGCAGGAATTAAAAAAATTAAAAAATATGAGTCCAATGTCAGCTGAGGCAACGGTTGTAAGAAATTATTTAGATTGGATGACAGAACTTCCATGGCATAAAAAAAGTGCCGTAGATATTGATCTTAAAAAAGCTTTAGAAATATTAGATAAAGATCACTTTGGTCTAGAAAAAGTAAAAGAGAGAATTATTGAATTTTTAGCTGTCCAAAAAAGAATGGAAAAAATAAAAGGACCTATTTTATGTTTGGTTGGTCCTCCTGGTGTTGGTAAAACATCTCTTGGAAAATCAATAGCAAAGGCTACTAATAGAGAGTTTGTAAGAATGTCAGTTGGTGGTATGAGAGATGAAGCAGAAATAAGAGGACATAGAAGAACATACATAGGTTCTCTGCCTGGTAAAATAATACAAATGATGAAAAAAGCTGGTACAAAAAATCCATTAATTCTCTTAGACGAGATTGATAAAATTGGTAATGACTATCGAGGTGACCCATCATCTGCATTACTTGAAGCATTAGATCCTGAGCAAAACACAACTTTTAATGATCATTACCTTGAAGTAGATTATGATTTATCTGATGTAATGTTTGTAACAACAGCTAATACTTTAAATATACTTCCACCTCTATTAGATAGAATGGAAGTTATAAGACTCGCGGGTTATACAGAAGACGAAAAAATAAATATTGCAAATAAATATTTATTACCAAAACAAATTAAAGATAATGGTGTTAGAGAAAAAGAGATGAATTTACAAAGTGACATTATCCAAGAAATTATTAGAGGTTACACTAAAGAGTCTGGTGTTAGAAATTTAGAAAGAGAAATTTCTAAAGTTGCTAGAAAAGTAGTTAAGAAAGTTGTTTCTGGAGAAGAAAAAGAAGTCAAGATTAGTAAAGAGAATTTGCCAGATTTTTTAGGTGTTCCCAAGTTTAAATCAGGTGAATTAGAAACCGAAAATAGAGTTGGAATAGTTACAGGATTAGCATGGACAGAATATGGTGGAGAAATTTTGAAAATTGAAACTGCTACAATGCCAGGCAAAGGAAGAATGCAAATAACAGGTAAGCTTGGAGATGTAATGCAAGAGTCGGTGAAAGCTGCAAAATCTTTTGTTAGATCCAAATGTTTAGAGTATGGAATAATACCTCCATTGTTTGAGAAAAAGGATTTTCATATTCATGTTCCAGAGGGAGCAACACCAAAAGATGGTCCTTCAGCTGGTATTGGGATGGTTACTTCCATAGTATCTTCAATTACAAACATTCCAGTTAAAAGGGATGTTGCAATGACAGGTGAGGTTACTTTAACAGGTCAAGTATTGCCAATTGGTGGCTTAAAAGAAAAACTTATTGCAGCGCATAGAGCAGGAATCAAAGAAGTCTTAATACCAAAAGAAAATGAGAAAGATTTAGTTGATATGCCTAAAAAAATAATTGATGAAATTAAAATAACCCCTGTTGAGTATGCAGATGAAGTTTTAAAAATTGCTTTAACAAAGGAGCTCAAAAAAACAGAGTGGGTTGAAGTTGATATTTCTAAAAAAGACGACAAGTCTCAAGCAAGTATTCAATAAAAAATTCTTTTTATGGAATTATATATAATTTTATTAATTGTAGTTTTCATCACCTATTATTTAACAAGACCAACATCGAAAACAGAGAAAGATAATTTTAACTCCAAAAATAATTGGAGAGGTGGATTTTAAAAAATTATCTTCTATTTATAACAACTAATTAATCTTGACCTTATTTTACTAAAAGATATAACCAACATTTTGGTTTTGGGCGGTTAGCTCAGTTGGTAGAGCATCTCGTTTACACCGAGGGGGTCAAAGGTTCGAGTCCTTTACTGCCCACCAAAAGAATCAAAAGTGGGGGTGTAGCTCAGTTGGTTAGAGCGATCGCCTGTCACGCGATAGGTCGAGGGTTCGAGTCCCTTCACTCCCGCCACTTATTTAATTTAAAGCTGATAATCGTTATCAAATGAGCTGTATATTTTGAATAATGTGACCTAACACCACTTCATCTGGCTTTAAAAAATGATATATATTCCACCATGACAGCGGAATTTTTAAAAGATTATTTACCTATAATATTATTCCTGATTATAGCATTAGGACTTAGTTGTGCTTTTATAGTAATTAATTTTATTTTATCTCCAAAAAATCCAGATCCAGAAAAATTATCAGCTTATGAATGCGGATTTGAACCATTCCAAGATTCAAGAATGGAATTTGATGTAAGATTTTATTTAGTTGCAATTCTTTTTATTATTTTTGATCTTGAAATTGCATTTTTATTTCCGTGGGCAATTTCTTTGGGAAATATTGGAATCTTGGGTTTTACGTCAATGATGATTTTTTTATTCATACTTACAATTGGATTTATTTATGAATGGAAAAAAGGCGCATTAGACTGGGAATAAAATTTTTTTAAATGAATAATAAATTAGATCAAGTACCTGATGAATTTAAACAACTTGCAGAAGATTTTGGCAAGAATGGCTTTATAACTACTTCATTAGAAAATTTAGTAAATTGGTCAAGATCTGGGTCTTTACATTGGATGACTTTTGGTCTTGCTTGCTGTGCTGTTGAAATGATGCAAACAGCCATGCCTAGATATGATCTTGAAAGGTTTGGTGCTGCTCCAAGGGGATCACCTAGACAATCTGATGTTATGATTGTTGCAGGCACTTTAACAAATAAGATGGCACCAGCATTAAGAAAAGTTTATGATCAAATGCCAGAACCAAGATATGTTATATCAATGGGAAGTTGCGCCAATGGTGGAGGTTACTATCATTATTCATATTCTGTTGTAAGAGGTTGTGATCGTATTGTGCCCGTTGATGTTTATGTACCAGGTTGTCCACCTTCTGCTGAAGCATTGTTATATGGAATAATGCAATTACAAAAAAAAATTAGAAATAAAGGATCTTTTACGAGGTAAAATGAATAATTTAATTGATTTAGAGAAAAAGATAAATTCAGAACTTACGACAAAAATCAATAAGACTTCAACTAAACATAATCAAATTTATGTCGAAATTGATAAAGATGATTTAATTGACGTTGTCTTATTTATAAAAACAAACAAAGATACTAAGTTTAGACAGCTTATTGATATTACAGTTGTAGATTATCCTGAGGAAACTCAAAGATTTAAGATTGTATATTTATTCTTAAGCCATGAGTTTAATCACAGAATGATCTTAAGTTATTTCATAAACGAAAATGAACTGATCTCATCTTTAACATCTGTATTTCCATCTGCTAATTGGATGGAAAGAGAAGTTTTTGATATGTATGGTGTAAATTTTAAAAATCATCCTGATTTAAGAAGAATTTTAACCGACTATGGTTTTGAAGGTCACCCATTAAGAAAAGATTTTCCTTTAACTGGTCATTCGGAAGTTAGATATAGCGAGGAGAAAAAAAAAGTTATCAGTGAGCCTGTAAAATTAGAGCAAAATTATAGAAATTTTGATTACGAAAGTCCTTGGGAAGGAACAAAATATATTAAAGAAATATCAGAAAATAATGACAAAAAAAATTAAAAATCTTAATTTGAATTTTGGTCCACAACATCCAGCTGCCCATGGTGTGTTAAGACTAATTCTTGAGCTAGATGGTGAGGTTGTAGAAAAAGCAGACCCACATATCGGTTTATTGCATCGAGGAACAGAAAAATTAATTGAAAATAAAACATATATGCAAGCAGTTCCATATTTTGATCGACTTGATTATGTTGCTCCCATGAACCAAGAACATGCTTTTGCTTTAGCTATTGAAAAAATTCTAGAAATCGATGTTCCAATAAGAGCTCAATATATAAGAGTAATGTTTTGTGAAATTGGAAGAATATTAAGTCATATACTAAATGTTACTACTCAAGCTCTGGACGTAGGTGCTCTAACACCATCATTATGGGGATTTGAGGAAAGAGAGACATTAATGACTTTTTATGAGCGAGCGTCTGGATCAAGATTGCACGCAAATTATTTCAGAGCTGGTGGTGTCCATCAAGATTTACCAGCTGGTTTAGAAAATGATATAGCAAAATTTTGTGAAACTTTTCCAAAAATAATAAATGATCTTGAGAACCTTTTAACTGATAATAGAATATTTAAGCAAAGAAATGTGGATATTGGAGTGGTAACTAAAGATGATGCGCTAGACTACTCTTTTAGTGGTGTCATGATTAGAGGATCAGGAATTCCATGGGATTTAAGAAAATCTCAACCCTACGATTGCTATGATCAGTTAGAGTTTAGAATTCCAGTTGGAAAAAATGGTGATTGTTATGATCGATATTTATGTAGAATTGAGGAAATGAAAGAAAGTGTATCAATTATAAAACAATGTTTAGCAAGAATGGAGAAAGGTCCAATTAAAACCTTTGATGGTAAAATATCTCCTCCATCTAAAGCAGAAATAAAACAATCCATGGAGGCATTGATACATCACTTTAAACTATTTACCGAGGGATACCGTGTCCCAAAAGATGAAATTTATACTGCTGTCGAAGCACCAAAGGGCGAATTTGGTGTTTATCTAATATCGGATGGATCAAGTAAACCTTACAAGTGCAAGATTAGAGCACCAGGATTTTCACATTTACAATCAATGGATTATTTAATTAAGGGTCACATGTTAGCGGATGTGCCTGCTGTTCTTGGCTCACTTGATATTGTTTTTGGGGAGGTTGATAGATGAGTTTAAGAAGACCTGCAAAAAATCAACCTGAAAATTTTGAATTTAACCCTTCTTCATTAAAGGAAGCAAAAAGTATTATTGCCAAATATCCAGAAGGTAAACAACAAAGTGCTGTCATGGCATTATTATACATTGCTCAAAAACAAAATGATAACTGGATACCTTTAGCTGCAATGAAATACATCGCAAAATTTTTAGATATGCCATATATAAAAGTATATGAAGTTGCTACTTTCTATAGCATGTATAATTTATCGCCTGTAGGTAAATATTTTGTTCAAGTGTGTACCACAACTCCATGCATGATAAGAGGTGCAAATAAATTAGTCGAGGCATGTAAAGAAAAAATTTCAGAAGATGAGTCAGTCCTTTCAAATGATAAAAGTTGTTCATGGATGGAAGTTGAGTGTCTTGGAGCATGTGTCAATGCCCCGATGATGCAAATAAATGATGATTACTATGAAGATCTTGATAAAGAAAAAACTTTAAAAATTTTAGATAAAATTCTAAATGGAGAAAAACCAACACCCGGCTCCTATAGAGGAAGAATAAATAATGAACCAGAAAATAATAGAAAAACATTAATGGATCTAAAAAATGCTTAAGGATCAAGACAGAATTTTTCAAAACTTATACAATGATTTGGGACCTGACCTAACTTCATCCCAAAAAAGAGGTGACTGGGCAAATACTAAAGAAATAACAGATAAGGGTAGAGACTGGATTATAAATGAAATTAAAGATTCTCAACTTAGAGGAAGAGGTGGTGCCGGTTTTCCAACAGGTTTAAAATGGTCCTTTGCACCTAAAGAAGTTGGCTCAAGACCACATTATCTAGTGATTAACGGAGATGAGTCTGAGCCAGGAACTTGTAAAGATAGGGATATTTTAAGATTTGAACCTCATAAATTAATCGAGGGTTGTTTGATTACATCTTATGCAATTCAAGCACATGTTTGTTATATTTATATTAGAGGTGAATATTTTGTAGACGGACAAAAGCTACAAGCGGCAATTGACGAGGCTTATGAAAAAAAACTATTAGGTAAAAACGCTGCAGGCACTGGGTGGGATCTAGATATTTATATTCATTATGGAGCTGGAGCATATATTTGTGGAGAAGAAACTGCATTACTCGAAAGTATTGAGGGAAAAAAAGGTCAACCAAGATTAAAACCTCCTTTTCCAGCATTAATTGGACTTTATGGTTGCCCAACAATAATTAATAATGTGGAAACTATAGCTGTTGTACCAACTATATTAAGAAGAGGTGGAAAATGGTTTGCATCTTTAGGAAGAGAAAAAAATACGGGTACCAAAATTTTTTGTATATCTGGAAACGTAAATAATCCTTGTAATGTTGAGGAGGAAATGAACATTCCATTAAAAGAACTAATTGAAGTACATGCTGGTGGTGTAATAGGTGGCTGGGATAATTTACAAGCTGTCATACCTGGTGGATCATCAATGCCATTAATACCAAAAGATAAATGTGAGACTTTGACTATGGACTTCGACTCATTAATGGCTGAAAAAAGTGGATTAGGTACAGCTGGTGTAGTTGTGATTAATAAAGATCAAGACATTATAAAATGTATGGCTCGAATAGCGAGATTTTATAAACATGAAAGTTGTGGTCAATGTACACCTTGCAGAGAAGGTTCAGGCTGGATGTGGAGAATGCTTGAAAGAATGGCAAAAGGAGAAGCATCTAAAGATGAGATAGACATGTTGGGTGATGTTACAAAACAAATAGAAGGTCATACGATTTGTGCATTTGGCGAGGGTTCTTCTTGGCCAGTTCAAGGTTTATTAAGACATTTCAAAGATGAAGTTAAAAAAAGAAATAAATTTGATCCAATTGTCAAAGAAAATAAGAATATTCCTTATTTAGTAGATCAACACTTATTGGATAAAAATGCTTAAATTAAAAGTTAATGATATTGAAGTAGAGGTTGAGGAAGGGTTGACTGTTCTGCAAGCTTGTGAAAAAGCAGGCGCAGAAATACCAAGATTTTGTTATCACGAAAAATTATCAATAGCTGGTAACTGTAGAATGTGTTTAGTTGAAATGGAAAAATCTCCAAAACCAATAGCTTCATGTGCAATGCCCGCAGCAGATGGAATGGTTATAAAAACTAATACACCAAAAATTGAGAAATCAAGAAAAGGTGTGATGGAGTTTTTATTAGCAAATCATCCGTTGGATTGTCCAGTGTGTGATCAGGGTGGGGAATGTGATCTTCAAGATCAATCGATGTTTTATGGAATAGACAAGTCAAGATTTAAAGAAAACAAAAGAGCAGTGCCTGAGAAAAATATGGGTCCGCTGATCAAGACTCAAATGACAAGATGTATTCATTGTACAAGGTGTGTGAGATTTGCAACCGAGATAGCAGGAGTTCCTGAGTTAGGTGCAATTGGAAGGGGTGAGGATATGCAAATTACTACATATCTAGAGCAATCAGTTCAATCAGAATTATCAGGAAACGTAATCGATCTTTGTCCTGTAGGAGCTCTAACATCTAAGCCTTATGTTTTTGAGGCAAGACCATGGGAATTAAAGAAAACGCAGACAATTGATGTAATGGATGCAGTTGGTTCAAATATTCGAGTTGATACCTATGACTGGGAAGTGAAAAGAGTTTTGCCTATTATAAATGAGGACATAAATGAAGAGTGGATTTCAGATAAAACAAGATATGCTTGTGATGGATTATTAAATCAAAGATTAGACACTCCGTATATAAAGTACAATAATAAATTTGAAAAAGCCTCTTGGGATGAGGTTTGCAAAATCATCAAATCAAAAATAGAAAATGCAAACAAAGATAAAATTTGTGGATTTGTTGGTGATCTAACAAATATGGAGACAGGTTTTATTTTCAAAGAATTTTTAGAAAGAACAATTGACACGAAAAAATATGATTTTAGATCTAAAAAAAGATTTATCAACAATTCCAAAAGAGAAAATTATTTATTCAATTCATCAATAAATGGAATTGAAGAAGCAGATTTGATTTTGTTGATAGGCACAAACCCTAGATTTGAAGCAACAATGATTAATGCGAGAATTCGAAAAGCATATTTAAGTAATAATACCAGAGTTATTTCCTTAAATGATCTTGGAGACCTAACTTACAACTATCAAAGTTTAGATGGGAGGGTAAAAACCATCAAAGATATATTTGAAAATAATAATGAATTGTCAAAAGAAATTATTGAGTCAAAAAAACCAATGATTGTATTTGGCGAGTCTTTTTTTAAGATTAAATCGGCAAGTTATTTATTTAATTTATCCAAAAAATTTTTATTCAAGAATAATAAATTGAATAATGATTGGAATCCAATAAACATATTATCAGTGGATGCATCTACGGTTGGAAATCTAGATTTAGACATCATTGATAAAAGTAATAAAATTCTAGATGAACTTCATGAAAATAAATTTGAAATTATTTTTTTACTTGGCCAAGATAATTTAGATTTTAAAAAGAAAGATGAATTTATTATTTATCAAGGAAGTCATGGAGATAGAGGTGCAGAAATTGCAGATATAATTTTACCAGGTGCTGCGTATACTGAACAATCTGGACATTACACTAACTTGGAAGGTAAATTACAAAAAGCTTATAAAGCATCTTACCCCCCAGGTGACGCAAAAGAGGACTGGCAAATTATTAATGATCTCGCTGAGGTTATGAATAATAGAAAACTTTTTAATGATAAAGATGAACTCGAAAGTAGTATGTTTAACTATTTGAAGATGAACAAAGACCAGCAAAATACAGAATTAGAAGATAAATTAAATGAAAATGATTTTGCTGATGAATTTTTAAAAGTTGATTATAAAGACTACTATTTTTCTAATGTAATTGCACGTTCATCAAAAACTATGCTTGAATGTAATAACGCAAAAGTTGAATTAAAAAAAACAGGCACAGAGGGTTAATCCATGGAATACTTAAATATTATTTTTCAAGAGAGTTACAAAATTTTATTTTTATTAGTGCCCGTTTTAGTTTCAGTTGCTATGATCGTATGGTTGGATCGAAGAGTTTGGGCTTTTGTTCAAAAAAGACAAGGTCCAAATGTTGTTGGTCCATTTGGCTTATTACAATCCCTAGCAGATGCCTTAAAATATATTTTCAAGGAAATTATAATACCTGCTAGTTCAAACAAAGTAATTTTTATTCTTGCTCCAATAATAACAATGACTCTAGCTTTAATAGCATGGGCTGTAATTCCTTTTGGAGTTGAACAAGTGTTAGCAGATATAAATGTCGGAATTTTATATATTTTTGCTGTCTCATCATTAGGTGTGTATGGGATAATAATGGGTGGATGGGCATCGAATTCAAAATATCCTTTTTTAGGAGCAATTAGATCTGCTGCACAAATGGTATCTTATGAAGTATCGATTGGTATCATTATAATTAATGTCTTATTGTGCGTTGGATCTCTAAACTTGAATGATATTGTAGTTGCTCAAAAAGAAATGTGGTTTGTAATACCATTATTTCCAATGTTTGTAATTTTTTTTATATCAGCTTTAGCTGAAACGAATAGACCACCTTTTGATTTACCTGAAGCAGAAGCTGAATTAGTTGCGGGTTACCAAACAGAATATTCTGGGATGATGTATGCAATGTTTTGGTTAGGAGAGTATGCAAATATTTTATTAATGTGTGCACTAGGGTCAATTTTATTTTTAGGAGGCTGGTTATCTCCAATCGATCTTTATCCTTTTAATTTAATACCAGGTGCTCTTTGGTTAATTTTCAAAATTTTATTTTTATTTATTCTTTTTGCATTGGTCAAAGCGATTGTTCCAAGATATAGATATGATCAACTAATGAGACTAGGTTGGAAAATATTTTTACCATTATCTTTAACTTATGTTGTTTTGACAGCAAGTTATCTTTTTTACTTTAATCTTTTACCTACAATATAAATGAAAATATCAAGATTTTTTAAAACAATATTAATGACCGATTTTATTAGTGGACTTTTTATTGCTATAAAGGAACTTTTCAAATCAAAAAAAACAATAAATTATCCATTTGAAAAAGGCAAAATTAGTCCAAGATATAGAGGTGAACACGCATTGAGAAGATATCCTAATGGAGAAGAAAGATGTATAGCTTGTAAATTGTGTGAAGCTGTCTGCCCTGCTCAAGCAATTACAATTGAATCTGCCGAAAGAGATGATGGAAGCAGAAAAACTACACGCTATGATATTGATATGATGAAATGTATTTATTGTGGATTATGTGAAGAGTCTTGTCCTGTAGATGCAATTGTACAAGGACCAAATTTTGAATTTTCAACTGAAACTCGAGAAGAACTCTATTATACAAAAGAAAAACTCCTAGATAACGGAGATAGATGGGAAAATGTTTTAGCGGCAAATATTAAATCAGACAATCCATACAGATAATTTATGATTGCACATGCAATATTTTTTTATGTCTTTTCTGTCATTGCAGTTGTTTCTGCCATAATGGTAACTGTTTCTAAAAACACAGTTCATTCAGTTTTTTTTTTAATTCTTGATTTTATAAGTATATCTTGCCTCTTCATAATGATTGGTGCCGAATTTTTGGGGATGATTATGTTGATAGTTTATGTTGGTGCAGTTGCAGTGCTATTTTTGTTTGTTGTAATGATGCTTAATGTTGCTCAACAAAAAAATCAGTGGTTTGTTTCAAAAGATAGCTCAAGACATATCCCTATAGGATTATTAATCAGTGTAATAATATTTTTTGAATTGATAATTGTAATAGGTGGCTGGAAATATAAACCTGATTTATTTAATTCTACAAAATCATCACTAGAAAATGGGGTTAGTAATACTCATTCACTGGGTCAGATTTTATACACTGATTATATACATGTGTTTCAAATTAGTGGGATGATACTTTTGATTGCTATGATAGGAGCAATAGTACTTACTTTTAGACAAAGAGAGGGTGTTAAAAAACAAAGTTATTTAAAACAAATATCTAGAGAAAGGACTGAAGGTGTGGAAGTACTTGAAGTTGCATCTAATAAAGGAGTAAAAATAGATGATTGATATAGGTTTAGGTCACTATTTAACTTTAGGTGCTGTTATTTTTAGTATTGGAATAATTGGTATATTTCTTAATAGAAAAAATATTATTGTAATTTTGATGAGTATTGAACTTATCTTATTAGCTGTAAATATTAATTTAGTATCTTTTTCAATTTATTTAGGAGATCTTTCCGGTCAAGTGTTTACCCTCTTTATACTAACTGTTGCTGCAGCTGAGGCTGCAATTGGTCTTGCGATCATAGTTGTTTATTTTAGAAACTCTGGAACTATTCGAGTAGAGGAGATAGATAAACTAAAAGGTTAAAATGGAAATTTCAATTATAGCATTACCATTAATTGCCTCAATTATTTCAGGATTTTTTGGAAAATTGATAGGAGATAGAAGTTCAGAAATAATTACCAGCCTATTGGTATCTATTTCAGCAATTTTTTCTGTCCTCGTTTTGTATGAGGTTGTTGTTAATCAATATCAAGAGAACATCATCATAGCGACATGGATTAGCTCTGGATCGCTTGAAGTAAATTGGTCAATGAAAATTGATTCATTATCTGCTGTGATGTTAGTTGTTGTTACATCAGTTTCTGCCTTAGTTCATATTTATTCAATCGGTTACATGTCTCACGACCCGCACAAGCCAAGATTTATGGCTTACTTATCTTTATTTACTTTTGCAATGCTGATGTTAGTTACTGCAGATAATTTCATTCAATTATTTTTTGGTTGGGAAGGTGTAGGCTTATGTTCGTATTTTTTAATAGGATTTTGGTTTAAAAAAGAATCAGCTAACAAAGCTGCTATTAAAGCATTTGTAGTGAATAGAGTGGGTGATTTTGGATTTGCTCTAGGAATATTTTTAATTTTTTATTTATTTGGTACTGTAAATTATACTGAGGTTTTTGCTGAAATTCCAAACATTACAGATAAAAATTTGGTATTTTTAGGTATCACATTTAATGCTGTAGATTTGATTTGCTTACTTTTATTTATTGGTGCAATGGGTAAATCAGCACAAATTTTACTTCATACTTGGTTACCAGACGCTATGGAAGGGCCAACACCTGTTTCTGCTTTAATTCATGCCGCCACTATGGTAACAGCAGGAGTTTTTCTAGTTGTAAGGTGTTCACCAATTTATGAATACTCTGATTTAGCTTTAAATATCATTACAATTGTTGGTATGAGTACTGCATTCTTTGCTGCAACTGTAGCTCTGGTACAAAATGATATTAAAAAAATAATTGCATATTCTACTTGTAGCCAATTAGGTTACATGTTTTTTGCCACTGGCGTGGGAGCATATAATGTTGCAATGTTTCATTTATTCACTCACGCGTTTTTTAAAGCACTATTATTTTTAGGATCTGGTTCAGTTATTCATGCTTTTAAAGATGAACAAAATATAAATAATATGGGTGGAGTGTGGAAAAAACTTCCATACACCTATTCACTAATGATTATAGGAACGCTAGCTTTAACGGGGTTTCCATTTTTGTCAGGTTTTTATTCTAAAGATGCAATAATTGAATTTGCTTATTTGAGAGGAAATACAACAGGTTATTATGCTGCTGGTATAGGTATTTTTACAGCATTTTTTACATCAATTTATTCTTGGAGATTAATTTTTAAAACTTTTCATGGTGAGTATAATAATAAAGAGATTAAGATAGATGAGACGCACGAGTCTCCTATCGTGATGTTGATACCTTTAGTTTTATTATCAATTGGTGCAATATTTGCAGGATTTTTATTTAAAGAATTATTTATCGGTTATGAAGGTCTAAATAATTTTTGGCGTGACTCAATATTTTTTCTAAAACCATTAAGCACTGATCACCCACCACTATGGTTTTTATTACTTACTCCAACTTTGGTAATATTATCTATTCCACTAGCATATTATTTATTCGTTAAAAATAGAAATTTACCTGAACGATTAGCTAGTATAAATAAACCGCTTTATCAATTTTTATTAAATAAATGGTATTTTGATGAACTTTATGATGTTTTATTTGTTACACCATCAAAAAAATTAGGTTTATTTTTATGGAAGTTCTTTGATTTGAAAATTATCGATGGGTTTGGTCCAGATGGTATTTCGTCGATGATCAAAAAATTTTCAGTAAAAGCTAATAAATTTCAAAGTGGATACATATATCAATATGCTTTTGTAATGTTACTTGGTTTTTCTGCTTTATTAACATTTTTAATTGTAAAATAATGGACTTTCCTATTCTTTCCTCTTTGATTTTATTACCATCGATTGGAGCTTTATTTTTATTTTTTACCAAAAGTGATAAAAAAAATAATTTTACTGGAAAATATGTTGCTTTATTTACTTCATCAGTAAATTTTTTTTTATCAATTTATCTATGGATATTATTTGATCCAACAACTTCACAGTTTCAATTTGTTGAGGAAAGAATTTGGATTAAAGATTTAATAAATTACAAGGTAGGTGTTGATGGTATTTCAATTTTATTTATTTTACTTACGACTTTTATAACACCCCTTTGCGTTATATCTGTAAATAATTCAATCAAAGAGAGACTAAGTGAATTTTTAATAGCCGTACTTATCATGGAGTCTTTTATGATTGGTGTATTCTGCTCTTTAGACCTTGTTATTTTTTATTTATTTTTTGAAGCAGGTTTAATTCCCATGTTTTTGATTATTGGTATCTGGGGTGGTGCTAGAAGAGTTTATTCAGCATTTAAATTTTTTTTGTACACCTTGCTTGGTTCAGTCCTAATGCTAGTAGCTATAATTACAATTTATTGGTTAAATGGAACTACAGATGTAGTTGAACTTTATAATTCTGGAATTGATATAAAGTATCAAAATCTTTTATGGCTAGCTTTTTTTAGTTCTTTTGCAGTTAAAACTCCCATGTGGCCAGTTCATACATGGTTACCAGATGCTCATGTTGAAGCACCAACGGCAGGATCTGTTTTATTAGCAGCTATATTATTAAAAATGGCAGGCTATGGTTTTATAAGATTTTCTCTTGGATTATTTCCAGCAGCATCAGAAATCTTCACTCCACTAGTCTATACACTCAGTGTGATTGCGATTATTTTTACCTCTTTCATAGCTTTAATGCAGGAAGATATGAAAAAGCTAATTGCTTATTCATCAGTTGCGCATATGGGTTACGTTACTTTAGGAATTTTTACAATTCAGCAACAAGGTATTGAGGGAAGTATTATTCAAATGATCAGTCATGGGCTAGTTTCTGCAGCACTTTTCTTATGTGTAGGTGTTGTTTATGACAGAATGCATTCAAGACTTATAAATGCTTATGGTGGAATAGTAAGTATTATTCCAAAATATTCTATTTTATTTATGTTATTTACTTTAGCAGCTCTAGGACTACCTGGAACAAGTGGTTTTGTTGGGGAGTTTTTAATTTTGATGGGTGCATTTAAGGATAATTTTTTAGTAGCTGTGATTGCTAGCTTAGGGGTAATTATTGGTGCTGCATATATGCTTTGGTTATACAAAAGAGTAGTTTTTGGAAAATTAATAAATACAGATTTAAAACAGATGTTTGATTTAAATAGATCTGAGTTATTTATTTTATCTTGTTTAGCTGTGCCAACTCTATTTTTTGGATTTTATCCAGATCCTCTAATTAACACAATTGAGGTATCTATCTCGGATTTAATTGATCAATATAATTTTAAACTAGCAAGTAAAATATAATGGAAAATTTACAATTAGTATTACCTGAAATATTTTTATCATTATCGATAATGTTTTTATTAATATTAGGTGTTTTTAAAAAAAATAGCTCAAGACTTGTGCAGAGTCTTTCTTTAGCTGTTTTGATTGTAACCGCTGTTATTACTTTTAATGAAACAATTGGCATTAACGAAACAAAATTATTTAATAATAGTATTATTATCGATTATCTATCCTCTTTGATGAAGATAATCACTTTATTAGCTGCCTTCTTAGTCTTAATCATTTCGTCAAACTATCTTAAAACTTTTCAAATTTTTAAGATTGAGTATCCAATATTAATTTTAAGTTCTGTATTAGGAATGATGGTTATGATTAATTCTAATGACTTAATTGTATTTTACATGGGTCTTGAGCTTCAGTCGCTGGCCTTATATGTTTTAGCTACATTCAATAGAGATCAAATAAAATCTTCTGAAGCGGGGCTAAAATATTTTGTTTTAAGTGCTCTATCCTCTGGTTTATTGCTCTATGGTTGCTCTTTAATATATGGATTTACTGGCTCTACCAATTTTAATGTAATAGCTGATCAATTAAATTCAAATGAATATGCTTTGACATTTGGTATCGTATTTATTTTAGTGGGGCTAGCCTTTAAGATTTCTGCTGTTCCTTTTCATATGTGGGCTCCAGATGTTTATGAAGGTTCACCTACTTCAGTGACATTATTTTTTACAATGGTTCCAAAAATAGCAGCACTGACAGTATTTATAAGATTTTTATATGTACCATTTTTAAATCTGATTGATCAGTGGCAAATGATTTTAATTTTTTTATCGATCGCATCAATGCTATTTGGTGCCATTGCAGCCATAGGACAAACAAATTTGAAAAGACTTGTTGCCTATAGCTCCATAGGTCATGTGGGTTACGCACTAGCTGGTGTAGCAGCAGGTACGAATGATGGCATTCAAAGTTCAGTAATTTATATAACTATATATATACTCATGAACTTAGGATTATTTTCGTGCTTGTTAATGTTGAAACGAAATAATAACTATTATGAAAAAATAGATGATTTGTCAGGTTTGTCTAAAAATCATCCAATGCTAGCGTTATCATTACTTATAATTTTATTCTCGTTAGCTGGAATTCCTCCTTTAGCTGGTTTTTTTGCTAAGTTTTATGTTTTTAAAGCGGTTATTGAACAATCAATGTATTTTTTAGCAATCGTAGGTTTATTATCAACAGTCGTTGCAGCTTTTTATTACTTAAGGTTAATTAAAATTATGTATTTTGATGAGCAAAAAGAAAAATATGACACCGACCATGGTTTTTGGTTAAAATTTTCTTTAACAGCATCTACATTGTTAATTCTGATATACTTCATATTTCCAAGTCAATTAATAGAGGTAGTTTCCAGAATTAACATAATTTAATGAAATTCAGAATTTTAAGATTTAAAAAATTAAGAAGCACGAATGATACAGCCATAAGAATGGTTAAAAGTTCTAATTTAAACTGTGGAATGATAATTGCTGAGAGCCAAAGTAATGGACGTGGGCAATACGGAAGAAAATGGATTTCATTTAAAGGAAATTTATTTGTAAGTTTTTTTTATAATTTAGAAAATATGAATTTAACTATAACTAAAATTACAAAATTAAATTGTATATTAGTAAAAAAACTAATTTCAAAATATTACAAAAAGAGGATTGTATATAAAAAACCAAATGATTTATTAATTAAGGGAAAAAAAATTTGTGGAATTCTCCAAGAAATAATAAATAAACAAAATCAAAAATTTTTAATACTTGGAATTGGAATTAATTTGATAAAAAACCCTATAATTAGCAACTATCCAACTACTAATTTAAATAATTTAATTAATAAAAA
>CACMBY010000006.1:0-102112 GCA_902612065.1 uncultured Pelagibacteraceae bacterium
ACTTGTGCGAATGCTCCACCTTTTCCAGGTTTTACATGCTGTGTTTTCAGAACCTGCCACAAATCATTTTTATATTCTAGCAACATGCCCACTCTAATTTCACCTGCATTAATTTTCATATTAATTTTTTTATAGCATTTTCAGGTTTAAGTTTTTTATTTTTCCAAATGTAGCCTGAGATAGCTAATAAGTTCGCTTTATTCAACAAAAGATTTTTGTAATTCTTTGAATCAATACCACCAATTGCAACAATTGGGATATTTGTGATTTTTCGAGCTTTTTTAAGAAAACTTATTGATGTTTTATATTTTACTTTTTTTGTTTTAGATGAATTAAAAGCCCCAAAAGCTAAATAGTCAGCTTTATTTTTTATAGCATTTTTTGCAAGTTTTATAGAATTATGACATGTAATTCCAATTATTTTTTTTCCAATTAATTTTCTCGCCTCTTTAATTTTCATATCACTTTGACCAAGATGACATCCATCGGCGTTTAATTTTTTTGCAAGATACACGTCATCGTTAATTATAAATTTCACCTTAAATTTTTTACATGTCTTTTGGATTTTACGTCCTATTATTAATTTTTTTTTGAAACTATTTTTTTTAAGTCGTAGTTGAAAAAAACTTGTTTTTTTTTGTTTTAGTACTTCATTTAAATCTTTATAAAAATTACTTTCAATTTTGGGTGGGGATATTAGGTAAATAAATCTTTTTTTATTATATCTCAAGATCTTTTGACCATTTCCCTTGAGCAGCCAATGTATTCATTTTGGCTCGGTGGTTAAAAATCTGCTGAGTACCTTCAATATTCTTAATATCTTTTGACCAATACTTTAAGGCACCTTGCTGAAGAGCCCTCCCGTAAGAATAGCTCATTACAAAGTTCGTATTATTGTGTTTATTAATTAAATTCAAATTTTCTGTCGCCTCTACTTCAGACTGACCTCCAGATAGAAAGGCTATACCTGGAACTTCTGAAGGTACTGAGGATTTTAAACATTCTAAAGTTAATTTTGCCACTTCCTCGTTAGTAATTTTTTCTTTAGATTTATCTCCAGCTAAAATCATATTAGGTTTTAGTATAATTCCCTTCAAATCTACTTTGTGAATTATTAGTTCTTCAAAGCATTTTTTGATAACTTCAGATGTTTTTTCTAAACACTCTTTAGCGGAATGATCACCATCCATTAAGACCTCAGGCTCAACTATTGGAACCATATTGCATTCTTGAACTAATGCAGAGTATCTTGCTAATGCATGTGCGTTAGATTGTATTGAGAGTTTGCTTGGAAAATTTTTAGTAATATTATAAACACCTCTCCATTTAGTAAATTTTGCACCTAATTTGAAATATTCTTTTAATCTTTCCCTTAATCCATCAAGACCCTCAGTAATTTTTTCATCTGGAGAACCAGCTAAAATTTTTGCTCCTGTGTCTACTTTGATACCTGGCAATGAGCCAGTATTTGATATTAATTCTGGGATTGTATTTTTTTTTGATGATGTTTGTTTAATTGTTTCATCGTAAAGAATTACACCTCCAATACAATCTTTCATTGAGGATGAGCTGAAAAGTGTTTCTCTGAATAACAATCTGTTTTCTGGGGTTGAGGGGACATTTACACTGTCTAATCTTTTAGTCATTGTTACAGTACTTTCATCTGCAGCTAAAATTCCTTTACCGTTCTCTAAAATTTTTAATGCTGTATTATTTAGTTCTGACATTTTAGTTTAGGGCTTTTATACCAGGAAGTTCTTTTCCTTCAAGATATTCTAAAAAGGCACCACCAGCAGTTGAAACAAAATTAAAATCATTAATTGCATTTAGTTGATTAACAACTGCCACAGTATCTCCTCCACCAATTACAGAATAAATCGAATTATCTTTATTTTTTTTAATAATTGTTTTCGCAATCTCAATACTACCTTTGGCAAAGTTTGGATTTTCAAAATAACCAGCAGGACCATTCCAAAGAACTGTTTTACTTTCTTCAATTATATTTTTTATTCTTTTAAGTGTTTTAGGTCCCACGTCTAAGATTAAATCACCATCTGTTATGTCCTTAAGATCTTTTACTTGAGCATCGTCATCTACACTTTTGCCTATTATGACATCTTCTGGATAAGTAACTTCACAGAGTGTATTTTTTGAAATTTCAAAAATTTCTTTTATTATACTTTCAAAATTTTCCTCACAAATTGATTTTCCAATTTTATTACCTTTAAAATTTAGAATATTGTTAGCCATTCCTCCCACAAAGATTATATTGTTAAATTTAGGTATTAAATTTTTAATTATATTTATTTTTGTAGAAATTTTTGATCCACCAATAATACAAGTAATTGGTTTCTTGATTTCAATAGTAACTTTTTTTAAAGCATTTACTTCAGTCTCAAATTGTAATCCAGCAAATGATGGCAGAAATTCTGTTATTTTGCACACTGAAGCATGTGTTCTATGTGAGCAAGAAAAAGCATCGTTTACGTACAAATCTGCAAAACTAGCTAGGTGTTTTGAAAAATTTGACTCATTCTTTTCTTCTTCTGCATAAAATCTTATGTTTTCAAAAAAAATAACTTTCTCCTCAGGATCTTTAAATAAATTATCTCTTTTGATTTTTAAAATGTCTTCACTTATAAAATTGATTCTAGTTTTTATTTTTTTTTCTACGTAATTACAAATTGGTTTAAGGGAGAGATCTTTATTAAATTTGCCTTTAGGACGTCCGACATGAGAAATTATTAAAACTTTTGCATTTCTTTTAATTAAAAATTCGATAACAGGTATAATTTTAATGATTCTGGTTTCATCGACAATGTCACCATTTTTCAAAGGGACGTTTAGGTCTAATCTTAATAAAACTCTCTTACTACTAAGATTTTCATAATCTTTAATATTGTTCATTAAGAAGATATTCTACAATATCACACATTCTATTTGAGAAACCCCATTCGTTATCATACCAGGCTGAAATTTTACCCATATTTTTACTCACCACTTTTGTCAAGCTTTCGTCTACTATTGAAGAAGCAGGATTATGATTAAAGTCGATTGAAACAAGTTTTTCTTTTGTAGTTTCAAGAATTTTATTTTTTTTGCTAAAATTTTGAAATGCTAAATTAATTTTATCAATTGTAATGTCTTTTTTTGTGCAAAAGACTAGTTCAATCAATGAAACATTAGGCGTAGGGACTCTCATAGCCACACCTTCTAATTTACCTTTAAGGGAAGGTATAATCTCACCAATTGCTTTTGATGCACCTGTTGAGGTTGGTACAATAGACTGGCTTGCCGATCTAGCTCTTCTTGGGTCTTTATGAGAATTATCTAATATTCTTTGGTCACTTGTAAAGGAGTGAATTGTGGTCATGAACCCTTTTTCAATTTCGAAATTTTCGTTTAAAACATGGGCCACAGGGGCAAGACAATTTGTTGTGCAAGAAGCAGCAGATATAATCTTATCCTCTTTTTTTAATTCAGTCTCATTTACTCCATATACAATAGTTTTGTCAGCATCTTTACACGGAGCAGAGACAATAACTTTTTTCGCACCATTATTAATATGCGCTAGTAATTTTTCTTTAGAGTTAAATTTACCTGTACACTCTAAAACATAATCCACTCCATATTTGTTCCAATTAATATTATTCAGATCTGTTTCTTGGCCAAATAAAATTTTATCTTTGTTGATAATTATATGATTTTCATTAAAATCTATTTCTGCATTAAATTTTCCGTGAATAGAGTCATATTTTAATAAAGATGAACATGTTTCAGAATTAGTTCTATTATTGATGTATTTAATTTCTATATTTTTATTTTTATTCTCAATAATTGATCGAACAATCATTCTTCCAATTCTACCCATTCCATTTATTCCAATTTTGACTGTCATAATCTTTTTTTAATTTTTTTTACTATTATCTCTGAGCTTAATCCAAAGTGATTATATATATCTTTATAAGGCGCACTTTTTCCAAAATCATCAATTCCAAAATTAAGTCCTTTGCTGCCAGTATATTTTTTCCAATAACCAGTTTCAGAGGCCTCTATAGAAACTACAAACTTAGTTTCATTTAAAATTTTATTTTTGTAGATTTCACTTTGTTGATCAAATAATTCCTGGCAAGGCATTGATATTACTTTTGAGTAAATGCCATCTGTGGCTAATTTATGACTAACGTCTAATGCAAGACTAGTTTCAGATCCTGTTGCTATAATAGTTGCAGATATTTTGTTACCCGTTCTTAAAACTTCATAAGCGCCAGCTAAAGACAAATTTTTTGATGATTTTTTTGTACGAACTGGATTTAAGCTTTGTCTTGTTAGGGCTATCACGCTTGGAGAACTTTTGCTATTTAATGCCAATTGCCAACACTCAAAAGTTTCTATTAAGTCAGAGGGTCTAAAAATATTCAAATTTGGTATTGATCTTAAACTTGTCAATTGTTCTATTGGTTGATGGGTTGGTCCATCTTCTCCAAGACCAATCGAATCATGTGTAAAAACATAAATAATTTTTTGTTTCATCATAGCAGCTAGTCTTATTGATGGTTTACAGTAGTCGCTAAATATTAAAAAAGTTCCACCATAAGGAACAAGCTCACTATGAAGTGAGATACCATTCATAATACCACACATCGCATGTTCTCTAACTCCATAATGGATATAATTTCCAGAAAAATCATTTGATTGAATAATTTTATGATTTTTGGTTTTGGTATTATTGGATCCTGCTAAATCTGCTGATCCACCAATTAAGTTTGGAAGTCTGGATGCAATTTCCAAAAATTTTTCTGAACATTTTCTAGTAGCTATTGGTTGTAATTTTTTTAAGTAGTCTGATTTTGCTTTTTCTATTTCTGCATTGATAGTATTTATATTAAATTTTAGTGAAAATTTTTTTTTATTCTTATTAGCTTTTATTGATGCTTTTTTACCGATTGATCTCCATTGATCCATTAAGTTTTGTGGAATTTCAAAAGCATTGTGTGGCCAATTCAATTTTTTTCTGACCAATCTTATTTCATCTTCACCTAATGGACTGCCATGAGATGAGGCTTTACCACCCTTATTTGGGGATCCGTATCCAATCGTAGTTTTACAAGAGATTGCTATAGGTTTTTTTGATTTTTGTGCTTTTTCTAGAGCCTTTGTTATTTCTTTAAAATTATGTCCATTAATTTTTAAATAGTTCCACCCATAGCTTTTTAACCTTTTTTCATGATCATCAGAGACTGCTAAGCTAGTTGGACCATCTATTGAAATTGAATTGTCATCAAAAAGTAATATCAGGTTTTTAAGTTTTAGGTGTCCAGCAAGACTTAAAGCTTCATGGCTTATTCCCTCCATCAAGCAGCCATCACCTGCTAAAACGTAAGTTTTATGATTGATAATTTTTTTTCCCAATCTTTTTTTTAAAATTTCTTCCGAGATTGCAAAACCAACTGCATTAGATATTCCCTGTCCTAAAGGCCCTGTTGTAGTTTCTATGCCAGTGCTTGGATGATATTCGGGGTGACCTGCACAAATTGAATTAAGTTGTCTAAATTTTTTGATTTCTCTTAAAGAAATACTTTTATAACCTGTCAGATAGAGGAGCGAGTAAAGCAGCATAGAACCATGTCCTGCTGACAGAACAAATCTATCTCTATTAATCCAATTCGGATTTTTTGGATTAAAGTTTAAGAAATCCTTAAAAAGAACAGTTGCAACATCAGCCATTCCCATTGGCATACCTGGATGTCCAGAATTAGCTTTTTGGACAGCATCTATAGACAAAAATCTGATACAATTCGCTAATTCTTTATAAAGTTTACTCAAGTAATTATCCTGCCTAGACTAAGAAGATTCTATTTAATAATATAATTATATATATATGAATTCTGTGATCGAAAAAGAAAAAAAATTAAATTTAGCTTTAGCAAAATTAAAAAATTTAAACTTAAAAAACCCTGACGTTAAAAAAAATATAGAGAATTTAAGTAGTCAAAAAAATCAATTAGAAATTGAAAAGCAAGAAATAGAAGAAAAATATAAAAGTTTAATTAATGATTATAATAGTTTATGTAAAAAATTAGACGAATTACAAAATCAAGAAAAAGCTGAACAAAAAAAACAGATTGAGTTTTCTGAAAAAATTGATGAATTAAATCAAGAAACAGATATTTTGTTAGATGAGATAGATAAATGGCAAACGTAAGTATTAAGTTTAACGGGAAAGAATTTTTGTTGTCTTGTGAGGACGGCCAGGAAGAGCATCTTGAAGAATTATTAATTCAAATCAATCAGAAATTTAATAATCTTAAAAATGAGCTTGGAAATCTTGGAGAGAATAAACTTCTGTTAATCACAGCTGTTAAAGTAATGGATGAATATTATGAAACTAAAAAAAAAGTAGATCAAAAAAAGAATGAGTTGAGAGATCTCTCAAATAAATTTAAAGAGCTTAAAACTTTAATTTATGAGTATAGAGATAAGAAAGAGCTGGAAATAAACTCACTTAATAAAGATCACCTTAAATTAAAAAATGAAATTGAAATAAATCAAAAAAGTTATGAGAAGTTAATTGACGAAGCTGCTGATGAAATTTCAAGTTTTGTTGAAAAAGCAAATTTAGAAAATATTTCTAAGTAAAATTCTAGTGAATAAATCTGAAATTAGAAAAAAATTATTAAAAGCAAGAAAACTAAATAACAATAAAAACTTAGTCATAAAATTTAGTAATATTGTAAAAATTTTAAAAAAAGAAAAAGTAAATAGAAAAATAATTGGTGGTTATTATCCATATAATCATGAAGTTGATTCAATTCAAATTCTAAATAAACTTGAAAAACTTGGTTATCAAATATCATTGCCAAAAATAAAAAAAAATAATCAAATGGATTTTTTATACTGGTCAACAAAAGAGCCTCTATCAATAAATAAATATGGAATACCTGAACCTTCATCAGATCAAATTGTCTACCCGAGTATTCTTTTAGTACCACTTGTAGCTTTTGATAATCATTTAAATAGAATAGGTTATGGAGGTGGTTATTACGATAGGTATATTAAGAAGGTAAAAAAAAACAAAAAAATTATATTAATTGGGTTGGCTTATTCTTTTCAAAAGGTAAAAAAAATACCAGCTAACAAACATGATATGAAACTGGATTTTATTGTAACAGATAAAAATTTTATATGAGAATTTTATTTTTAGGAGATGTGGTAGGGAACTCAGGTTGTTCGAAAATATTAAATAATCTTTTAAGCCAAAAAAAATTGAATAAAATTGATTTTGTAATCGTCAATGGAGAAAATGCAGCTGAGGCAGGAGTTGGATTAACAAAAGAAATCTGTGAGGATTTTTTTAAATGTGGTGTTGATGTCATTACTACTGGTAATCATGTTTGGGATCAAAAAGATATTATGAAATATATCGATAATGAAAATAGGTTACTTCGCCCAAAAAATTTATTTGAGCCAGCACCAGGTAAAGGATTTGAAGTTTTTCAAAATGAAAAAAATGTAAAAATCGGTGTTTTAAATTTAATGGGAAATGTTTTTATGAAAAAATGTGATGACGTATTTGAGATTTCAGAAAAATTTTTAAAAGAGCACAAACTAAAAGAGGATTATGATGTTCTAGTTGTCGATTTTCATGGAGAAATTACTAGTGAAAAAAATGCTATAGGATATTTTTTTGATGGTAAAGCTACTCTAGTAGTTGGAACACACACACACATTCCAACAAATGATGCAAGAATTTTGAAAAATGGAACAGCTTATCAAACAGATGCAGGTATGTGTGGTGATTATGACTCAGTTATTGGTATGAATAAAGATAACTCTTTGAACAGATTTATGAAAAAAGAGTCTACCAAACATTTTCCAGCAACTGGTGATGCTACTTTAAGTGGAGTAATTGTTGATTGTGATATAAAAACTGGTTTAGCAAATAAAATTGAAAGCTATGTTTTTGGAGGTCAGTTAAAGAATACTTAATTGGTTTATGGCAGGACATTCTCATTGGGCAGGAATAAAACATAAAAAAGGTAAAGCCGATAAGCAAAGATCTAGAATTTTTTCAAAGTTGTCGAAAGAAATTACTGTTGCAGCAAAACTTGGGGATAAAGATCCAGCAATGAATCCGAGATTAAGATCTGCGGTTCAGGCTGCAAGATCAGCAAATATGCCCAAAGAAAATATAGAAAGAGCGATTGATAAATCTTCAGTTAGCACCGAATCAAATTTTGAAAATTTAAGATATGAAGGCTTTGGACCAGAAAAAGTAGCAGTAATAATAGAAGCATTAACAGATAATAAAAATAGAACAGCGTCCAGTATTAGAACAATTTTTCAAAAATCTGGTGGCAATTTAGGAACCCAAGGTTCTGCTTCTCATAATTTTAATCAATTGGGAATAATAAAGATCGATAAAAAAGAGGTTTCTGATGATCAAATTTTTGAGCTAGCTACCAATGCTGGAGCTGATGAATGTAAATCGGAAAATGATTTTCACGAAATACAATGTCCTGTTAGTGAAATTTATAATGTTAAGAAAGAATTGGAAAAAGAAATTACTAATTTCATCTCAACAGAAATTGAATGGGTGCCACTTAATAGTGTAAAAATTTCTAAAGAAAAAAATGAAGATTTAATAAATTTCTTTGAATTACTTGAAGACAATGATGATGTACAAAATGTTTATTCTAATGCTGAATTTGTAAATTAAATTATGTTAATAATAGGTATAGATCCTGGAATTTCTGGTTCAATTTGTTTTTTAGATAATGGAAAAATCCTTGACGTAATTGAAATGCCTATAATGACAGATGGGAAAAAAAATAAAAAACAAGTAAATGGCTCGCAAGTTTATAATGAAATTAGCAAAAGACTTAAACAATTTGAAAAAAATCAAATTAGAGTTGTTATTGAACACGTTACTGCAATGCCTGGCCAAGGTGTTACTAGTATGTTTAATTTTGGACAATCGTTTGGAATTTTAAAGGGTATTTGCACCGCGATGCAATTGCCCATGTACTTTGTAAGGCCCGCAAAATGGAAAAAATATTTTAATCTTTTAAATTCTGAGAAAGATGCCAGCAGGACAAGAGCAATAGAAATATTTCCTTATTTTTCCTCTCAATTATCAAGAAAGAAAGATTCAAACAAAGCTGATGCGATTTTGATAGCAAGTTTTTATCATGAAACTTACAAAATTGACGAATAGCTTTAAATATTCAGACAAAATCATGACACATTTAAGTGTGAGAAGACGATATGGAAGCTGATATCACGTCTCAAGCAGTTGGGCTAGCCTCAAGTGCTGATTTTTCTCTAATAAATTTATTTATTAGAGCTGACATAATTGTTAAGTCAGTTATCATAATGTTAATTGCTTGTTCTATATATTCATGGGCAGTAATAATTGAAAAATATAGATTGTTTAAAAAAATAAATCAATCTACCGAAGAGTTTGAAGCAAAGTTTTGGAATTCTAAATCTGCAGAAACTTTTTATAATAATCTACCAGCAAATGTTCAAGACCCAATGGCTTTAATATTTAAAGATGCGATGCAAAACTTATTGAAGAGAAGATCTAGAACAGACTTAAACAATAGAATGACCACAATGTTAGAGACGGGTATTGAAAAACAAATATCAAAAATCACTAAAGGTTTTACTTTTTTAGCAACAGTTGGATCAACTGCTCCATTCATAGGCTTATTCGGAACAGTTTGGGGAATTATGAACTCTTTTCAATCTATAGCAATTTCAAGAAATACCAGTTTGGCAATTGTTGCACCTGGAATAGCTGAAGCACTATTCGCAACTGCGTTAGGTCTACTAGCAGCAATACCTGCGGTTGTCGCATATAATAAATTTAATAATGACTCAATTAAGTATTCCCAAAAATTAGAAAATTTCTCAAAAAGATTTTTAACGATTATCTAAAATGGCTTTTAAATTAAATCGTTCATCAAAAGAACCAATGAGCGAAATAAATGTAACACCATTTGTGGATGTAATGTTGGTGCTTTTAATTATTTTTATGGTTACCGCCCCTTTGTTAACAGTAGGAGTTCAGGTTGATTTACCAGAAAGTTCTGCCGACTCTCTTCCTGAGGAAGCTGAACCACTGACTTTGACAATAAACTCTAAAGGTGAAATTTATATTCAAGAGTCAAAAGTTGAATATGAAAAAATAATAGCAAAAGTCTTAGCGGTTTCAAAGAATAGAACTGATACAAGAATTTATGTAAGGGGTGATAAAACAATTAATTATGGAAGAGTATTGGAAATTATGGGCTTACTATCTGGGTCTGGTTTTACCAAAGTAGCACTTATATCTGAACCATATAAAGAAAGGTAAGAAGTGAATAGAAGTATAATTATATCTTCTGTATCACATCTATTTTTAATAATGATTACAGCTTTTAGTTTACCTTTCTTAGCTAAAAAACCAATTGATCTTCCCCCGATAGTGTCAGTAGAATTAATACAGATCACAGATAAAACCAATATTCCATACGCACCTAAGGCAAAAAAAATTATAGAAAAAATTAAAGAGAAAGAAAAAAAGTTGGTATCTGAGCAAGCTCCCCCAAAAAAAGTAAAAAAAATTAAACCAGATGCGGTTCCATTACCAGATGATAAGCCTAAAAAGGTTGAGAAAATAAAAGAAGATAAACAAAATCCAGAAAAAATTGACAACGAGGTTAAGCAAGTTTCTGAATTTGAAAAAAAAGAGTTATTCGATCCAAATAATATTGCAGCCTTAATCGATAAATCTAAAGTTGAAAGTGCTGAAGCGATAAAAAAAAATAACAAAATTACACAAGATCAAAAAAAGAATGTTGAGAACGCAGGTTTATCTTTAAGCGAAGAGGATGCTTTAAAAGCCCAAATATTTGGTTGTTGGAGTATTCCTTTGGGTCTGCCTTACAATGAAAATTTATTAGTGAGAATTAAACTTCAATTGAATCCAGATGGAACAATTCAAGATTCAGAGATTTTGGATCATGCAAGAATGAATAAACCTGGACAAGGTTTTTATAAGGTTTTAGCGGAAAGTGCTTTAAGAGCAATAAAATTATGCCAGCCCTTAAGAGTTCCTACAACTGGTTATGAGAGATGGAAAGAATTACAATTAAATTTTGATGCAAGAGAAATGTTAGAGGGATAGAATATTTTTATGAGAAATCTAATTATTTTATTTTTAATATTTATAGTACCCACTAATGCATTAGGTTTAATTGAGGTTGATATTACACGAGGAAATTTGAATCCACTCCCTATTGCAGTATCACCATTATCAATTGACGATGAATCAAAAAAGAATTTCGAGAAAACTTTAAAAAAAAAAGATATTGGATCAGAAATTTCTAAAGTTATCGAAAAAAATTTAAAAACTTCAGGTCTTTTTAATCCATTAGATAAAAATGCTTTTCTACAAGCGCCTGATATTGCTCACCTAAAACCACGTTTTGAGGATTGGAATTTAATTAAAGCTCAAGCTTTAATCACAGGTAAAGTAAAAAATGTTGATGATAAACTTAGAGTTGAGTTTAGATTGTGGGATGTGCTAGCTGGAAAAGAAATGATGGCTCTTGCATTTACGACAGTTCCAAACAACTGGAGACGTGTTGGCCATATAATTACAGATAAAGTTTATGAGAGATTAACTGGAGAAAAAGGTTATTTTGATACGAGGATAATCTATGTCGCTGAAGAAGGGCCAAAAACAAAGAGAATTAAAAAATTAGCTATCATGGATCAAGATGGTGCAAATAATAAATTTTTAACTTTAGGAAATGAACTTGTTTTGACACCAAGATTTAATCCCACAAGTCAAATGGTTACATATTTATCTTATTTTAGAAATTTACCTAGAGTTTATCTTCTTGATATAGAAACAGGTATTCAAGAAGTGGTAGGTGATTTTCCAGGAATGACTTTTGCTCCTAGATTTTCTCCAGATGGAAAAAAAATTATAATGAGTTTTGCTAAGGATGGAAATTCAGATATTTATACAATGGATTTAGAAAATAGAATTGTAGAGAAAATTACCAATCATCCCTCTATAGATACTTCACCGTCTTATTCCCCAGATGGAAAATTTATTTGTTTTAATTCTGACAGAAGTGGGTACCAACAAATTTATGTTATGAAAAGTGATGGCAGTAATGTTAAAAGAATTTCTTTTGGAAATGGTTTATATGGTACCCCAGTTTGGTCTCCAAGAGGTGATTTAATTGCTTTTACAAAATTACATAAAGGTAAATTCTACATCGGTGTGATGCGAACTGATGGATCTGGTGAGAGATTGTTGACAGAAAATTTTTATCAAGAAGCTCCTTCCTGGTCACCTAATGGACGAGTTTTAATTTTTTATAGAGAGACTAAAACTGATGATAAAGGAGAGGGTTTTTCTGCTAAATTGTGGTCAATTGATTTAACAGGCTATAATGAAAGGCTTGTAGATACCCCAACTGATGCATCAGACCCATCATGGTCATCTTTATTAAGTAATTAACTGAAAATATGTTGATTTTTTACCTTGAAACATTTAATTAGTTGTGAAAAAGTTAGTTATACGAAATATTGACCAAGGAGCATTAATGAAATTAAACAAAATTTTGAAGAACACTTTTTTAGTATTATTTGCATGTTTAGTGTTGTCCGCTTGCGCAACATCAAAAAAAACTACAGGACAAATGCAAGGTGATGTTTACACTGGAACTGATACAGTTGAATATTTAGCTTCAGGTGTTCCTGACAGAGTTTTCTTTGCAACTAATGAGTCAGTTTTGACTACTGCATCAAGAGAAACTTTAAGAAAACAAGCGGCATGGTTAAGAAAAAATTCTGACATTACAATCGTGCTTGAAGGACATGCTGACGAAAGAGGAACAAGAGAATATAACTTAGCGTTAGGTGAAAGAAGAGCTAATGCTGCTAAAGATTATTTAATGACTTATGGGATTTCCTCTAACAGAATTTCAGTTCTAAGTTATGGAAAAGAAAGACCAGTTGACTCTGGTTCTAATCCTTTGGCTTGGTCAAAAAACAGAAGATCTGTTACAGTAAAAGCAAATTAATTTTAAAAAATTTAAGACCCTTAATTAATTCAATTAGTTAAGGGTCTTTTTTTTGCCATTATTTTAATCATAAGATTAATTTGATGCGACACATTCTAAGAAAATTTAAAGTTATTACACTTTGTTTAAGTAATTTTTTTTTAATTACTTATTCTTATGCTGATAATCATAATATTTATGAAATATTAGATCAACTTCAAAAAGATATAAAGACTCTAGAAAAAGCAGTATACTCAGAATCAATAGAATTAAATAGTGATAGCTTTGTAAATTTAAATTCAAATTTAGATAATAATTCAGAAGATGTTCTTACAAGACATTTATTAAAACTTTCAGAAATTGAAAATCAATTTCAGGAACTTACAAATAAGTTTGAGGAAATAAATTTTAAGTTAGACAAATTATCCAACAGGATGTCAAAAGTGCAAGCAGATAATCAAATAAGATTTCAGGATTTAGAAAATGTTGTGTCTTCTGATGTAACTACAAATAAATTAACAAAAAAAACAAATAATGAGCAAATGGAAGTTTTACCCGGAAGTTCTCAACCTCAAGATTTGGGATCGATATCATATAAAGATACAGCTACAAATGAAACATCACAAAAAACAAATTCTGTAGACTCAACAGCTTTAGTAGTAACTGAAACTTTTCAAGCTGAAGAAAAAATTCTTCCAAATGAGTCTCCA
Organism: uncultured Pelagibacteraceae bacterium; assembly: GCA_902612065.1. GTDB lineage: Bacteria > Pseudomonadota > Alphaproteobacteria > Pelagibacterales > Pelagibacteraceae > Pelagibacter. Next base: position 13,778 of record CACMBY010000006.1, read on the forward strand.
GATAAACAATATCAGTTTGCTACAAGCTTTTTAAAAGTTGGTGATTATTCAACTGCTGAAAGAGCATTCAGAGAGTTCGTTGACACAAATCCTGAACATAATCTAGCTGGGAATGCTCAATATTGGTATGCAGAAACTTTTAGGATACGACAATTGTATACGGATGCAGCCTCAGCATATTTAGAAGGTTATCAGAGATACCCTAAAGGTGAAAAAGCACCTATAAACTTATTAAAGCTTGGTGTATCAATGGTACAAATTGGAGAAAAAGATCAAGGTTGCAAAATGATCAATGGTGTTGAAGAACAATATCCAGAGGCAAACCAATCTGTGATACAAAAAGCTAAATATGAGTCTCAGAAATTCGAATGTAACAACCAAAATTCCTAAATTTTTTAGAGATAACTTAAATAATAAAAGAATAAATAAGATTTATAAAAAATTTGAGATCTCTTTAAATTTATATGAAAGTTTTGCAGTTGCAGTCTCAGGTGGTCCAGATAGTCTTGCTTTAGCTTTTTTATCTAAAATTTATGCAATTAAAAAAAATTTAAAGTCAAAGTTTTATATTATCGACCATAAACTTAGACCTGAGTCTACAAAAGAGGCTAAACTCGTTTTAAATTTGCTTAAAAAAAACTTTATAAAATCAGAAATATTAACTTGGAAAGGAAAGAAACCAAAGAAAAGCATTCAGTCAATTGCTAGGACAAAAAGATATGAAATACTTTTCAAGAAATGTAATCAATTAAAAATCAAAGATATTTTAATGGGGCATCACGAGAATGATTTAATTGAAAATTTTTTTATAAGACTTCTGAGGGGTAGTGGAATAAAAGGTCTCACATCTCTAGATATAAAGACAACAATAAAAAAAAAGAACATATTAAGACCTTTAATTGATATAAAAAAAGAGGATTTAATTTTTATTTCAAAAAAAGTTTTTAATTTTTATGTAGAAGATCCAACAAACTATGATGAAAAATATCAAAGAGTTAGAGTAAGAAAATTAATGAAAAATCTTGAAAGAGATGGTTTAGATAAAAATAAATTAAAAAAAACGATTAAAAATTTAAAATATGCAAGCAAAGTAATTGAGTTTTATGTTGACAAAAATTTACGAGAAAATACCTCTTTTTTAAATAATAAAAAAAGATTAGTTATCAATAGTGATTTTTTTCTCCAACCCCAAGAGGTTACTTTTAGAGCCTTTTCAGAATCATTAAAGTTAATTGGTGAAAAATATTATTCTGTAAGAGGAAAAAAATTAGAAAAAATTATCCGGGAAGTTGAAAATAATCGATTGAATAGAGCTACATTAGGTGGTTGTATTATTGAAAAGGTCAATCAATCAATAATTATCTCTAAAGAGCCCTAAAATAAAGCCACTTTACACAAAATGCCACTTGTTAAATTGATAATAATTCTTATTTTAAGCATATGAATATGAAAAACATTGCAATGTGGGCTATCATAGTTTTTTTAACTATTGGTCTTTATAATATGTTTAAAAATCCCCAAACAAATATTAGAGGTGGGGACAAGGTTATATTCTCTGAATTCTTGACATCTGTTGAAAATGGAGAAGTATTAAAAGTAGAAATCCAAGGTAACAACATTAAAGGTGTGTATTCAAATGGAAACTCATTTACAACTTATTCTCCTAACGATCCAAATTTAATTGAAAAACTTTCTGAAAAAGGTGTGAGTATTTCAGCTGCACCTATTGAAGAAAAAATGCCATCATTATTTGGTGTCCTGCTTTCTTGGTTTCCTATGTTGTTATTAATCGCTGTTTGGATTTTTTTCATGAGACAAATGCAAGGTGGCAAAGGTGGAGCTATGGGATTTGGAAGATCAAAAGCAAAAATGATGAATGAACTTAAGGGTAAAGTTACATTTAATGACGTTGCAGGTGTAGAAGAAGCTAAAGAAGAAGTTGAAGAAATTGTAGAATTTTTAAAAGATCCAAGAAAATTTAGTAGACTTGGAGGAAAAATACCTAGAGGTGCTTTATTGGTCGGTCCACCAGGCACTGGAAAAACTTTATTAGCTAGAGCGATAGCGGGTGAAGCTGGAGTGCCATTTTTTACGATCTCAGGTTCAGATTTCGTTGAAATGTTTGTAGGAGTTGGTGCTTCTAGAGTGAGAGATATGTTTGAACAAGGAAAAAAAAATTCCCCTTGTATAATTTTCATAGATGAAATTGATGCAGTTGGAAGAAGTAGAGGTGCTGGTTTAGGTGGTGGAAATGATGAGCGAGAACAAACTCTTAACCAGCTTTTAGTTGAGATGGATGGTTTTGATACCAATGAAGGAGTAATAATTATTGCTGCAACAAACAGACCAGATGTATTAGATCCCGCTTTATTAAGACCAGGTAGGTTTGATAGACAAGTAGTTGTATCCAATCCTGACATAATTGGACGAGAAAAAATTTTAAAGGTTCATGTTAAAAAAATAAAAATGGCACCGGATGTTAATTTAAGAACAATTGCAAGAGGTACACCTGGTTTTTCTGGTGCAGATCTAGCTAATTTAGTAAATGAGTCCGCTTTATTGGCTGCTAGAAAAAATAAGAGAATTGTTACACTAAATGAATTTGAGGAAGCAAAAGATAAAGTAATGATGGGAGCTGAGAGACGTTCGATGGTAATGACAGAGGATGAAAAAAAATTAACAGCTTATCATGAAGGGGGTCATGCGTTGGTATCTTTTAACATGCCAAGTTATGATCCTATACATAAAGCAACTATAATTCCTAGAGGTAGAGCATTAGGTATGGTTATGAATTTGCCAGAAAGAGATAAACATGGTCATTCTATAAAATATTTAAAAGCAAGGTTGGCAGTTTGTTTTGGTGGAAGAGTTGCTGAAGAAGTAATTTTTGGAAAAGATAATATATCAACAGGAGCAGGTGGAGGTAGTGGATCAGATATAAATCAAGCTACGCAACTTGCTAGAGCCATGGTAACTAAGTATGGAATGAGTGAAGAAATGGGACCCGTTGAATATGGGGAAAATCAAGAAGAGGTTTTTTTAGGAAGATCAGTAACACAAACACAGTCAGTCTCTGAGGAAGTAGCAAAAAAAATAGACAAAGAAATCAGAAAGCTCATAGATGAAGGTTATAATACTGCAAAGAAAATTTTGACTGAAAAAGTTGAAGATTTACACAAAATTGCTAAAGCTCTTATGACTTATGAGACATTAACTGGTGAAGAAATTGAAAATATAATCAATAAAAATATATACCCAGCAGACAAACAGGACTTAAAAGTAGAAGATGATAAAGGGTCAGCAATGGGTGCTCTAGGCCTAAAACCAAAAATTGTTCATTAGACTGAATGTCTAGATATTACACTAGAGTGTGTAATTTCTATTATGGTGCAAAATCTAAATTATTAGTTAAAAAAAAAAAGTCATTACCACTTCATAATAACCCTGAAATTTCTTTCGATAAAATAGAAATAGTAACAAGAAATTCAAAAAATTTAATTTCTTTAAATGAAGTGAACAAATTACATGTAAATTTAAAGACAAAAGTAAAAAAAGATCTAAGGTTAATTACAAAAAAAAAAAGAAATATTAAAAATTTAAATTTTCAAACTATTCCTCAAATAATGGGTATTTTAAATATTACTCCAGATAGTTTCTCAGATGGTGGAAAATTTTTTAATTTTGCATCAGCCAAAAAACGATTAAATTTTCTATTAAATTCTGGCGCAAACCTTGTTGATATTGGAGCAGAGTCCACTAAACCTGGATCTAAAGCTATTAAATCAAAAATAGAATGGAATAGACTCAAAAATATTTTAAAATTAATCGATAAAAAAAATTTTATATCTCTAGATACAAGAAAATCAGAAATCATGGAAAAGGGAATTAAACTAGGAGTAAAATTAATTAATGATGTTTCTGGTCTTAATTTTGATAAAAATTCAATCAAGATTTTAAAAAAATATAATATACCTTTCGTACTCCAACACTCACTTGGTAATCCTGACGTAATGCAAAAAAATCCAAAATATAAAAATGTATTATTAGATATTTACGATTTTTTTGAAGAAAAATTAAATAATTTACGTCAAATTGGAATTAATCATAATAATATAATCTTAGACCCTGGTATAGGTTTTGGAAAAAATTTGAAACATAATATGACGATAATTAAAAATATATCAATTTACCATTCTTTGGGTTTGCCTATACTGCTTGGTATTTCCAGAAAAAGATTTATAAAAGATTTATCAGGAAATAATGATAGCACTTTAAGAATTGGAGGAACAATAAGTAGCAGTATTTTTGCAATGTCACAGGGTGTACAAATGTTGAGAGTTCATGATGTCAACGAAGTTAATCAAGCTATAAAAGTTTTCAAAGCACTTATAAATAAATAATGAAGTATTTTGGTACTGATGGAATTAGAGGGCAGGTAAATAGTGGGAACATTAATGGAGATATGTTCTTTAAGTTTGGACTAGCAGCAGGAAAATATTTCACAAATTTAAAAAAAAGAAAACAAACAGCAATTATTGCTAAAGATACTAGACTCTCAGGATACGCATTAGAACCTGCACTAGTCTCTGGTTTAGCTTCTGCAGGAATGCACGTTTATACACTGGGTCCATTGCCTACGAATGGCCTTGCAATGTTGACAAAATCAATGAACGCAAATCTTGGTATTATGATCACTGCTTCGCACAATTTATTTTATGATAATGGTCTAAAGTTATTTGGTCCTGATGGGTTAAAACTATCTGATAAAATTCAAAAAAAAATTGAAAATTTAATAGATAGCAAAGTTCAAAAACACTTATCAAATCCAAAAAAATTAGGAAGGGTTAAAAGGTTGGAGACTGGAACTGATGAATATATTAAAATTTGTAAAAAAAAATTATCAAGAAACTTTAAATTAAATTATTTGAAAGTAGTTCTAGATTGTGCAAATGGAGCTGGATATAAATCTGCACCAAAATTAATCAGATCACTTGGAGCAAAATTAAAAGTTATAGGCAATAAACCAAATGGGTTTAATATTAATAAAAATTGTGGTTCAACTTTTCCAGAGAAACTGCAAAGAAATGTTAAAAAATTTAAAGCGGATTTGGGTATATCTTTAGATGGAGATGCTGACAGAATAATAATGTGTGATGAAAAAGGATCTATAATTGATGGTGATCAAATTATCGCTGCATTAGCTTTACAATGGAAAAAGAGAAAAATTCTCAAAGGAGGCGTTGTCGGGACCTTAATGTCAAATTATGGTTTAGAAAAATTTTTTAAAGAAAAAGGTATTAAATTTTTAAGAGCTAATGTTGGGGACAGATATGTTAAGGAATTGATGCAAAAGAAAAAATTTAATTTAGGAGGAGAACAATCGGGTCATATTATTTTAGGAAAATTTGCAACAACTGGCGATGGTGTGCTTGTCGCTTTAGAGATTATTAAATCAATGAATAGAAAAACTAAAGCTAGTGATTTTTTTAATGTCTTTAAAAAAATTCCACAAATTTTAGAAAATATAAAAATAAAAGATGATAAAATACTTAAAAATCATTCTGTTAAAAGATCCATTAAAACTGCAAAAAAATTAATTAAAAATCAAGGTCGAATTCTTGTAAGAAAATCAGGCACTGAACCAAAGATAAGAATAATGGGTGAGAGTGAAAATAAAATTTTGCTTAAAAAATGTATAAAAATGATTTCAAAAGAATTTAAATAAATTGAGATTAAAGTCTAAAATTTTGATAATTGCTGGATCAGACTCATCTGGTGGCGCTGGTATACAGGCAGATATCAAAACCGTCACTAGTCTTGGTTCTTATGCAATGACCGCTATTACAGCAGTGACTGTTCAAAATACAATGGGTGTAAAATCAGTTATTTCAATACCAACTAATGAAGTAAAAAATCAAATTATTTATTCATCAAGAGATATAAGGCCTGATGCCATTAAAATAGGTATGCTTCACTCTACTGAAGTTGTCGAAAAAGTAGCTCAAGCTTTGAAGATTTTAAAAGTAAAAAAAATTGTTTTAGACCCTGTAATGGTTGCAAAGGGTGGTGCTAAATTAATTGATAGTAAAGCAATACAAACTTTAAAAAAAAAGCTTTTAAAAAATGTTCTTTTGATCACACCAAACATTCCAGAAGCAGAAATTTTAGCAGAGACTAGTATTAAAAACAAAGAGGATATGATTTTTGCAGCAAATAAATTGATAGATTTAGGAGCTAAAAATGTATTGTTAAAGGGTGGCCATTTAAAATCAAAAAAAGTAATAGATTTATATCTAAGCAAATCTGATTTTAAAGTCTTTACAAGTTTTAGGCATAGAACTAAAAATACCCATGGTACCGGATGTACATTATCTAGTGCGATAGCAACTTTTCTTTCATGTGGAAAAAGTATTAAGAGCGCTTGTGCGTTGGGAATTAAATATGTAAATTCTGCTATACTGACAAATCCAAACTATGGAAAAGGGCATGGTCCCATAAATCATGTTAATTCAATGAAAATAAAACAAAAATTTAATTAATGAAAAATATTGTTGTTGTTGGTTCCCAATGGGGAGACGAGGGAAAAGGCAAGATAGTTGATTGGTTATCTGAACAAGCTGATGTTGTAGTTAGATTTCAAGGTGGTCACAACGCGGGCCATACTCTTGTAATAAATGGTGTAACTTATAAGCTTCGACTACTTCCATCTGGAATTGTAAGAAAAAATAAAATATCAATAATTGGAAATGGAGTTGTCGTTGACCCCTGGGCATTATTAGACGAAATTGAGGAAATTAAATCAAAAGGAGTTAAGGTTGACACTGATAATTTTATAATTTCAGAGTCTGCAAATTTAATTTTACCTTTTCATAGAGAAATGGATGAAATCCGTGAGGATAGTGCGGGTAAAGGAAAAATTGGAACAACCAGAAGAGGTATCGGACCAGCATATGAAGATAAAGTTGGTAGACGATCAATAAGAGTAATGGACTTGAGATCTGAAAAAAATCTAGATCAAAGGTTAGAGTCTGTTCTTTTACATCATAATGCAATTAGAAAAGGCTTAGGTAAAAAAATCTATGAGAAAGATCAATTAAAAAAAGATTTATTAAAAATTGCTCCTAAGATCTTGAAATACTCAAAACCAGTTTGGTTGAAAATTGACGAATTCAAAAAACAGAAAAAAAGAATATTATTTGAGGGAGCTCAAGGGATATTACTAGATGTTGATCATGGTACATATCCATTTGTGACATCCTCAAATACTGTAGCGTCAAGTGCCGCTACTGGTACTGGGTGTGGAATAAACACAATTAATTATGTTTTAGGAATTACTAAAGCATATACGACTAGGGTTGGGGAAGGTCCGTTTCCGACAGAATTAAAAGATGATATTGGCGAACTTTTAGGAACAAGAGGAAAAGAATTTGGAACAGTTACAAGTCGAAAAAGAAGATGTGGTTGGTTTGATGGTGTTTTAGTAAGACAAACTATTAAAGTCTCAGGGATTGATGGTATAGCACTTACAAAACTGGATGTTTTAGACGAATTAGATGAAATAAAGATGTGCGTTGAATATGAATTAGATGGAAAAAAAATTAATTATTTACCAGCAGCAGTAGAGGATCAGCTCAAAATAAAACCTATTTATAAAACTTTTGATGGCTGGAAAAAATCAACAAGTGGTATTAAGAATATAGATGATCTTCCAGAAAATGCCAAAAATTATATTAAAGAGGTTGAGAATTTTATTGAGACAAAAATATCAAGTATTTCAACCAGCCCAGAACGAGATGATACGATATTAATCGAAAATCCTTTTGATATTTAATTTACAGGTAATAAGTTTTTTGACTTTGCGAGTAAAAGCATATGCTTTTGTAATTTTTCAAAAGCTTTATTTTCAATTTGTCTTACTCTTTCTCTACTAATTTTATATTTTTTACTTAGGTCTTCCAATGTAGTTGGATTATCATTTAATCTTCTAGAATATAAAATTTCTCTCTCTCTTTCATTTAGGACTTGAATTGAGTTTTTTAATAAATCTTTTCTTTGTTCCATTTCCTCTTGATGAGCAAATTTTAAGTCATGATCTAATTCTTTATCAACCAACCAGTCTTGCCATTCATCACCATCTTCACCAACTTGTGCATTAAGTGAGAATTCTTTTCCCGACAACCTTCGATTCATCGAAATCACCTCATCTTTACTAACATCAAGCTTGTTAGCTATTTCATCAACATGCTCATTTTTTAAATCCCCTTCTGTTTGAGGAGCTATTTGGTTTTTCAATTTCTTAAGATTAAAAAATAATTTTTTTTGTGCAGTTGTTGTACCAATCTTGACTAAACTCCACGATCTTAAAATATATTCTTGTATTGAAGCTTTTATCCACCACATCGCGTATGTGGCTAATCTAAAACCTTTTTCAGGTTCAAATTTTTTTACCGCTTGCATTAAACCAATATTCCCTTCAGAGATCATTTCATTTACTGGTAATCCGTATCCCTTATATCCCATTGCAATTTTTGCAACCAATCTCAAATGACTTGTTACTAATTTTTCTGCTGCTTTGATGTTACCGGTTGTTTTCCAATTTTTTGCCAACATATATTCTTCTTCTGCATCAAGCATAGGGAATTTTTTAATCTGTTCCAAATATGCAGATAGACCACCTTCATTACTTAAAATGGGCAAGTTATTATTTATTGAAGTATTCATAATGAGTTTATCTAATTAATTATTTATATTTTTCAATGATTTATTTATTAGTATTTCTCAGTATTTTTAAAATATTCTCAAGTTCTAAAGGTAAATTTGAGTTAAAAGTTATTTCTTTACTTTTAGTGGGGTGAATGAAGCCAAGAGTTTTAGCATGAAGAAATTGTCTATTAAGATTATTTAAATTTTGTTCTATCAATGGATTAATATTTTTAATTTTCTTAAACTTTTTTTTATATTTGTCATCACCAACAATACTATTTCCTAAAAAATTCATGTGAACTCTAATTTGATGGGTTCTACCCGTTTCTAGTTTGCATTCTAATAAACTTAAAGTTGGTGTGTGTTTATTTTCAAAAATTTCAATTGTTCTATAATTGGTAATTGCTTTTTTTCCTTTAGTCCGACTAACTTCCATCATCTGTCTATTCTTTGAACTTCGTGTTATTAAAGTTTCAATTTTCCCCTTTGATGGTCTGACTTTTCCCCATATTAGTAATTGATAAATTCTTGTTATAGAGTGCTTATTAAACTGATTAGATAAGTTTTCATGAGATAGATTATTTTTTGCTATGACTACTAAACCTGATGTATTTTTATCTATCCTATGTACTATTCCTGGTCTAAGTTCATCACCAATATTTGAAAGAGAGTCTTTATCATAATTTACTAATGCATTTACGATTGTATTGTCAAAATTTCCAGCTCCTGGATGCATAACAATACCCGCTGGTTTATTAAGCACTATTATATCTTTGTCCTCATGAACAATATCTAATTTGAATTTAAATGGTTTAAGAGAAGCTTTTTTTGGCTCTGGAATTATTAATTCTATAACATCGTCTTTGAAAACCTTTTTAGCAGGATCTGAAATAACTTTATTATTAATTTTAAGTTTTTTGCCTAAAATTAAGTTTTTAATTCTAGTTCTACTTATCTCCTTTTCCTTACTATTAATAAAAACATCTACGCGCATATTTTTATTACTTTCTTTTGCAATCAAATTTATTTTTTTTTTCATAAAATGATATATTAATATTATATGCGCTTGTAGCTCAACTGGATAGAGCGCCTGACTTCGGATCAGGAGGTTCTGGGTTCGACTCCTAGCAGGCGCACCAGTTATTCACCCATGTTAATTAATGTCCCTTTGATTCGAGCTCTCAAAAAAGATAAATAAAATAGAATTATTCCGATGATTAAATAAATTAGATTTAATAAATATGCTTGTTTCAAATTTGTATAATCAATCGACCCATTTAAAAGTATGTTTCTAGTCTCATCGAAAATATAAACAAGCGGTAAACCTTTTGCTATGAATTGAAATAATTCTGGTAGAATTTCTATTGGATAATATATGCATCCTAAAGGAGCTAGCAAAAATAAGGATGACCATGCAATATTTTCAAAAGATGGACCAAATCTAATTAGCCCTGAACTCACAAATAACCCAAGTGTTATTCCAAAAAGATATAAACTTAGAAATAGGAATAAAAGTGGTAATCCCAATTTTAAAATTGATACACCAAATAGAGGAGAGGTTAGCATTATTGCAGGAACCAATCCTATTAAAGTCCTTATCAAAGCAGTAAAAATTAATGAAACAATAATTTCTTTAAGCTTGAGGGGAGCAATAAACAAATTTGTGAAATTTCTACTCCAGATTTCTTCTAAAAAAAGCATGTTAAAACTAATGCTTGATCTAAAAAGAATATCATAAAGTATTGCACACGTTAAAATTACTCCCAAAGTATTGCTATAGTAGTCACTATGTATTGAAAAGAACTTTGAGATAAAACCCCACAAAATTATTTGAATTGTTGGCCAATAAATTAAATCTAAAATTCTTGGTAAAGAACTTTTAATTAAATAAAAATGTCTAAGGAAAAGACCATACATTTTATTAAAATTCATACTTTTTCCCTTGTAAGTTTTAAAAAAACTTCTTCCATATTTTTTCTTCCATGTTTTTTAATTAATTCCTCTGGACTTCCCTCATCAATAATCGATCCTTTATTCATCATTAAAACTGAAGAACATAGTCTCTCTACCTCTGCCATATTGTGTGATGCTAATAGAATAGATGTTTTGTTTTCCTGTTGATATTCCTCTAAAAAACTTCTAACGAAATCACCTGTTTCAGGATCAAGTGATGCTGTAGGTTCGTCAAGAAGTAAAACTTTTGGATTATTAATTATTGATTTTGCAAGACTAACCCTATTTTTTTGACCAGATGACAACTCCCCAGTTAATTTATCTATAAATTCGTAGAGTCTTAATTTTTCACACAGATATTCAATTTTTGCCTTATGTTTTTTCACATCATAAAGCCTCCCATAAACTTCTAAATTTTGTCTAACTGTCAATTTTTTAGGCAACTCTATATAAGGTGATATAAAATTTAATTGATTTAGTAAATCTACACGTTGGTTTTCAATTTCGATATCATTTATTAAAACTTTTCCTTTTGATGGTTTTAATAAACCTAAAATCATTCCGATTGTAGTAGTTTTTCCACAACCATTAGGACCAAGTATACCAATAACTTCATTTTGATTTATTTTAAAAGAAACGTCTTTTACTGCCTCTTTTGTATTATAAGTTTTTGATAATCCTATAACTTCAAGTGGTTTTTTCATTGAATCTTGATGCTCTTAATAACCTATCATTAATTGTTTTACCATATCCTCTTTCAGGAATTTTACATACTGCAATCGAGCTGTATTTCTTTTTTTTAATTTTTCTTAAAGTAGAATATAAATTTTTTGCAGCTTCTTTTAGATTTCCTTTTTGTGACAAAAAATAATAATTCGGTTTACTTACTTTTTTCTTTCTAATCAATAAGTATGCTTCATCTTTACGAATATTTTTTGCATTAAGTCTGATGGGCAAACCTGGTGAATAATGAACCTTAAGTTGACCTGGTGAAACAATTTTTGAAGGTTTGTTGTTTATTATTATTTTTTTTCCTAGTATTTTTTGAATAGTCGAAACATTTAAGCCTCCCAATCTTAAGATTTTAGGTTTCTCTCTAAGGTCAATAATTGTTGATTCTACACCGATAGATGATTTTCCGCCCTCAAGTATGTATTTAATTTTTTTTCCAAAATCTTCTTTTACATGATTAGATGTAACAGCACTAACCCTAGATGAGGGATTAGCACTTGGAGCCGCTAAAGGAAATTCTAAAATTTTTAGTAATCTTCTCGTGACTGAGTGCCGTGGAAATCTTACTGCCAATGTATTTTTTTTATTAGTGATTATTTTTGAAATTTTTGATGATTTTTTAAGATTAAGTATAAAAGTTAAAGGACCAGGACAAAATTTTTTATATAGTTTAATAAAGTCATTGTTTAAATGACAATCTTTTTTCAACCTTTGAATATTCAGATAATGAACTATTAGAGGGTTATTTTTTGGTCTTTTTTTAAGTTTATATATTTTTTGACAGGCTTGGTCTGAGTAGGCATTACCCGCCAAACCATAAACTGTTTCTGTAGGTATAGCAATACACTCCCTTTTATATAGAAGTTTTTTTGCTTTTTTAATATTTGCAAGATTAATTTTCATGTATTATCTGAGAGTATTATATGAAAGATAAAGATTTACCAAATGATTATGAATCTTCGTCTCTGGAGGAATTAACTCTCGAGGCTAATAAGATAATTGAGGATTTAGAAAGTCGAAAAGATTTACAAAATTCAATTGAAAAATATCAAAATTTGATAAAACTTAACAATATCATCGAAAAAAAATTTAAAAAAAAAGTTACTGATATTAATACAACAACCAAAGATAATATATCTAAGATAACTTCAAAAAATAATGCAAAAAAAACTAAATAAAATTGCTAAAGACACAAATATTTTTTTAAAAAGATTTATTAAAAAGCAAAACAAATCAGAACTGATTGTTCCAATGCAATATGGATTATTTTCGGGTGGTAAAAAAATAAGATCAAAAATACTAGTTGATGTTGGTTCAATATTTAACTTAAATTATAAAACCTTACTAATTATTGGTGCTGCTGTTGAATGTATTCATGCTTATTCACTTATTCATGACGATTTACCATGTATGGATAATGATTTAATAAGACGAGGTAAGCCTTCTACTCATATCAAATTTGGAGAGTCTACAGCTGTTCTTGCTGGAAACTCACTCTTAACTATGGCATTCGAAATTTTGAGTCACAAAGATTTGAATGTTAATGAAAAAACAAAAATTAGATTAATAAATAAAATTTCTGAAAGTTCTGGACATCTCGGGATTGCCGGAGGTCAATATTTAGATCTTAGCTATGAACATAAGAAGATTTCAGAAAAAAAAATAATTGAAATGGAAATAAAAAAAACTGGAAAACTGTTTAGTTTTTGTTGTGTAGCTCCATTAATTTTAAAGAACAAAAGTAAAAAAGATATCCAAAAATTTGAAAATATTGGAGCTGATATAGGATTACTATTTCAAGTTGCTGACGATTTAATTGATTATAATGGAAGTCTTTTTACTGCAGGAAAAAAAACTGGAAAAGATAAGAAAAAAGGTAAAGCAACTCTTATTAGTTTACTGGGAGATAAAAATACTATTAAATATGCGAATAAACTAATTTTAAAAATAAATACTAAGTTAAAAAAGTATGGACCAAAATCTAAGAATTTAACCGAAACTCTAAATTATATTTTAAATAGAAATAAATGAAAAAAAATTACGAATTTTTAGATCAGATTAATTTTCCATCAGACTTAAAAAAAGTTCCTGAAACAAAACTGCAAAAGGTTGCTGATGAATTAAGAGAAGAAATGATCGATGCCGTATCAGTTACTGGAGGACATTTGGGTGCTAGTTTAGGTGTAGTAGAATTAAGCGTAGCATTACATTATATTTTTAAGACACCAAGTGATAAATTAATTTGGGATGTAGGACACCAATGTTATCCACATAAAATTTTAACTGGAAGAAAAGATAGAATAAGAACACTTCGGCAAGGAGGGGGTCTCTCAGGATTTACTAAGCGTTTAGAAAGTGAATATGATCCTTTCGGAGCTGCGCATAGTTCTACCTCAATTTCATCAGCTTTGGGAATTGCAGAAGCAAATAAATTATCAAAAAAATCAGAGAATGTTATAGCAGTGATTGGTGATGGTGCAATAAGTGCAGGTATGGCCTATGAAGCCATGAATAATGCGGGTGCCTCAAAGACTAAAATGATTGTGATATTAAATGATAACGACATGTCAATTGCAAGGCCTGTTGGAGCAATGGGAACATATTTAGCTAAAATTTTTTCTGGTAAAATATATTTTAGTTTAAGAGAAACTATAAAATTGATTACATCAGCATTTTCAAAAAGATTTAGTGCAAAAGCCGGCAAAGCTGAAGATTTATTAAGATCAGCTGTAACTGGTGGAACTTTATTTAGCTCATTAGGTTTCTATTATATTGGTCCTATCGATGGCCATGATCTTTCTTCATTGATTCCAATTTTAAGAAATGCAAGGGATTCAAAACACCAAGGTCCAATATTAATTCATATAAAAACAAAAAAAGGAAAAGGCTATTCTTTTGCTGAAGAAGCAAAAGATCATTATCATGGTGTATCCAAATTTAATGTAAAGACTGGGGAACAGGAAAAAAGTTCTAGTAAAATACCGTCATACACCAAAGTTTTTGCTGATACTCTGATACAACATGCAAAAAAAGATAGTAAAATTGTTGCTATAACAGCAGCAATGCCAGATGGAACTGGATTAAGCAATTTTAGAAAAGAATTTCCAGATAGAACTTATGACGTTGGTATTGCTGAACAACACGCTGTTACGTTTGCAGCCGGCTTAGCGACTGAGAATTATAAACCTTATGCAGCAATTTATTCAACATTTCTTCAGAGAGCATATGATCAAGTCGTTCATGATGTTGCAATACAGAGTTTGCCTGTAAGATTTGCAATAGATAGAGCAGGGTTAGTAGGAGCTGATGGACCTACACATGCAGGTAGTTTTGATACAACTTATTTATCAACACTACCAAATTTTATTGTAATGGCTGCAAGTGATGAGGCCGAGTTGGTAAGAATGATTAATACTTCTACAGAAATTAATGATAGACCCTGTGCATTCAGATATCCAAGAGGGAGTGGTATTGGATCAATATTGCCATCAATTAATGAAAAGATAGAGATTGGTAAATCAAGAATTATTCAAGATGGAAAAAAGTTAGCTTTAATAAACTTTGGTGCAAGATTAAGTGAAAGTTTAAGGGCATCAGAAAATTTAAAAAAAAAAGGTGTTAATATTACAATAGTGGATGCAAGATTTGCCAAGCCGTTGGATGAAAATTTGATATGGCAATTAGCAACAACACACGAGGCAATTGTAACTATTGAGGAGGGGTCAATTGGTGGATTCGGTTCTCATGTGATTGATTTTTTAACAAAAAAGGGACTAATGGACTCAAATTTAAAATTTAGATCAATGAAACTTCCAGATATTTTTATTGATCAAGACAAACCTGAAAACATGTATAAACTCGCAAATTTAGATAGCATTTCTATTGAAGAACAAATTTTAGATGTATTAAATTCAAATATTATCTTACAAAAACAAAAATAAAGTAATTATCCACATTGAGCTTGATTCAATAAATAATGATCAAGTAAAACGCATGATAGCATAGCCTCACCCACTGGAACTGCTCTAATTCCAACACACGGATCATGTCTTCCCTTAACAGATATGCTAGTATTTTTTCCAAATTTATTAATTGTCTTTCTGCTCTTTAAAATTGATGATGTAGGTTTTACAGCAAATGAAACAATTATTTGTTGACCAGAAGAGATACCACCAAGAATTCCACCTGCATTATTTGAGTTAAACTTTAATTTATTTTTTGATTTTGAAATTTCATCTGAATTTTCTTCTCCAGACAATTGAGCAGAATTCATTCCAGAGCCAATATTAACTCCTTTTACAGCATTAATACTCATCATTGCAGATGCGATATCAGAGTCTAGTTTTGAGTAAATTGGTGCCCCCAATCCTGCAGGAATACCATTAGCTCTAATTTCAATTATAGCACCACAGGATGAACCTGCCTTTCTAATACTCAAAAGATATTTTTCCCATATTTTAAGCATTGATTTATCAGGACAAAAAAACGGATTTTTATAAATTATCTTATCATCCCACTTGTTTGTATCGCATCCAAGAATTCCAAGTTGTGTAACTGCACCAGAAATTTTAAATTTTTTACCTAATTTTTTTTCCAAAACTTTTTTTGCTACCGCTCCTGCTGCAACTCTAGAAGCAGTCTCTCTCGCTGAAGACCTTCCACCACCTCTATAATCTCTAATTCCATACTTTTTAAAGTAAGTAAAATCAGCATGACCTGGTCTGAATTTATCCTTAATATCATTATAATCTTTTGAGCGCATATCCTCGTTATAAATTATTAAAGAGATTGGAGTTCCAGTTGTTTTACCCTCAAAGACTCCTGAAAGAATCTCTACTTTATCACTCTCTTTTCTTTGAGTGGTAAATTTAGATTGACCAGGTTTTCTTTTGTTGAGTTCTATCTGAATATCTCGTTCATTGAGGTTTATTAGTGGTGGACAACCATCTATTATACAACCAATTGCAGGACCATGAGATTCTCCCCATGTAGTGAAACGAAAAACCTTTCCAAAAGTATTAAATGACATTATTTATATTGTATAGATTATTTTGTTAAAATTATGAATGAAAAAAACTCACTAGGGCTTAATAAATGCTTTCTAGATTTAGATGATCCTTTTAAATTATTTGAAAGTTGGTACGAAGAGGCAAAAAAGAATGAAATTAATGATCCAAATGCTTTAGCTCTTGGAACTGCAACAAAACAAGGCGTTCCATCAGTAAGGATGGTGCTTCTTAAAGGTTATGATAAAAATGGATTTGTTTTTTATACTAATCTTAATAGTCAGAAAGGAAACGAAATAAAAGAAAACCCCAATGCAACAATGTGTTTTCATTGGAAAAGTTTGCTTAGGCAAATTAGAATTGTAGGTACTTTGAGCCAAGTAGAAGATGAGGTAGCTGATAATTATTTTAATTCTAGAGCTTATGAAAGTAGAATTGGGGCTTGGGCATCAAAACAAAGTAGTGAATTAGTCAATAGGGAAGAATTGATAAAATCACTAGAAAAATTTAAAAATAAATACCAAGATCAAAATAATGTTCCAAGACCAAATCATTGGTCAGGCTGGAATTTAAAACCTACGAGCATAGAATTTTGGTTAGATGGAGATAATAGAATACACGAAAGACTAAAGTATAAATTGACAGCAAATAATGTTTGGACAAAAAGTCTTTTAAGCCCCTAAAAATTTCTTGATAAACTAAAAGACGTTAAATTTTCGAGGATATTTTTTTCTTCAGAGTCTTTAAATACTGACAATGAATTTGATGACAAATTAATATAGTGCTTGGCCTTTTGATAACAACTATTGATAATATCGTATTTCTTCATTAAAGATAAAGTATAATTTAAATCATTTTGATTTCTCTCTTCTTTTGCAAAAGTTTTCTTAAGAGTTTCTTTTTCATCTTTATTAGCTTTTTGAAACAGAAGAATTATTGGTAGTGTAATTTTTCCCTCATAGAAGTCTTGACCGATATTTTTTCCAAATAGTTTTAATTCTGAATTATAATCTAAAGTGTCGTCAGCAATTTGAAAAGTTAAACCTAAATTCCTACCGTAAAACTCTAAAGCTTCTTTCTCTTTAGTTTTCATTTCTGACAAAATTGCTCCTACTTTAGTTGCAGCAGCAAATAACTCAGCCGTCTTTGAAGAAATTATTTTCAAATAAGTTTCTTCAAGCATATCAACTTCACCTTTATGCTGGAGTTGCAAAATTTCACCTTGAGCAATTATTGATGATGTTGATGATAATAGTTTTAAAACTTCAATATTTCCATCTTCTACCATCATTTCAAAACACCTACTAAGAAGATAATCGCCAGCTAGAACAGATGAGTGGTTACCCCAAATTTTATTTGGTGTTTTTTTACCCCTTCTAATTGAACCATTATCTATAACATCATCATGCATCAAAGTTGCAGAATGGATTAGTTCCACGCAAGCTGCTAAATTTATATCTCTAGTACCTTTTGTATAACCACATAACTTTGATGATCCCAAAGTTAATAAGGCTCTTAACCTTTTGCCACCAGTATCTAAATGATAATCTGTCATTTTTTGAACCAACTCAACATTACTATCTAGTTTGGATTTAATTTTTTCTTCAACTAGCATTAACTTATTCTCAACTGAGTTTTTCAGTTGAAAGTAAGAGTTATTAATTTGTTTTTTTAGTTGTACTACGCTTCCCATAATGTGAGCAAACTAGTGTAAAAAGTTTCATTTGATACTTATCAATTGACGCACCTAAATCTTCAATTATAAGGTGTCTTTATATTAATACAAAAATTCTATAAACACTCTTTATGCTATCAATTTTTAAAAAGAAGAAAATTATTCCTCATATCAAATTAACTGGTGTTATCGGAAACGTAGGTAAATTTAAACAAGGTATAGATTTCTCAGGTCAAGAAGAGATAATTTTAAAGGCTTTTTCCGTAAAAAAAGCACCATGTGTTGCTATTACAATTAATTCTCCTGGTGGATCACCTGTTCAATCACACCTAATTTTTAATTTTATAAGACAACAGGCAAAAAAAAATAAAAAAAAGGTAATGGTTTTTGCTGAGGATATTGCTGCATCTGGAGGCTACTTGATTGCATGTGCTGGTGATGAAATTTATGCAAACTCTAGTTCAATTATTGGATCTATAGGTGTAATTTATTCATCATTTGGTTTTACTGAGTTAATTAAGAAAATTGGGGTTGAAAGAAGAGTTCATACAGCTGGTAAAAATAAAAGCACTCTCGATCCGTTTCTTGAAGAAAAAAAAGAAGATATAGAAAGATTAAAAAATATACAATTAGATTTGCATAAAGATTTCATTAATGTTGTTGAAAAAAGCAGAGGTGAAAAACTAAAGAAATCAGAAGTTGAGTTATTTTCTGGAGAGTTTTGGTCTGGAACTAAATCCAAAGAACTTGGTTTAATTGACGAAATAGGTGATGCCAATCAAGTGTTGAGAGAAAAATTTGGAGAAGATGTAATAATCAAAAAATTTGAAAAATCTAAAAGTTGGTTAAGTAAAAAATTATCATCATCTAACGATCACGTCGATCAGGTCGCAAATATATTAGAAGAAAAATCTATTTGGCAAAAATATGGCCTCTAAAAAAAGTAAAAAAAAACCAAAATTTCAAACTTTTCAGGATACAATTTTAAACCTCCAAAAATATTGGAGTAAAAATGGTTGTATAATTTTACAACCATATGATATGGAGGTTGGAGCAGGAACTTTTCATCCAGCCACAACTCTAAGGTCACTTGGACCAAAACCATGGAAAGCAGCTTATGTACAACCTTCTAGAAGACCGACTGATGGAAGATATGGAGATAACCCTAATAGACTTCAGCACTATTATCAATTTCAAGTTATAATTAAACCTTCTCCATCAAATATAAAAAAACTTTATTTAAATAGTTTGTCTACAATCGGTATTGATCATAAAAATCATGATATTAGATTTGTTGAGGATGATTGGGAAAGTCCAACTTTAGGCGCAGCAGGTCTTGGTTGGGAAGTTTGGTGTGATGGAATGGAAATAACTCAATTTACATATTTTCAACAAATGGCTGGCTTTGAATGTAAACCTGTTTCAGTAGAAATTACTTATGGCTTAGAAAGAATTTGTATGTTCACACAACAAAAAAATAATGTCTATGATTTAATTTGGAATAACGAAAATGTTGAATACAGAGAAGTTTTTCATCAATCGGAGAAAGAATTTTCGGCTTATAACTTTGAACATGCTAATACCTCGAGTCTGTTTAAAATATTTGATATGTTAGAAAGTGAGGCTAAATCATTAATAAATAAAAAAGTATCGCTCCCTGCTTATGATCAATGCTTAAAAGCAAGTCATGTATTTAATATACTTGATGCAAGAGGAGCTATCAGTGTTGCCCAAAGAGCAGAATATATTGGACGTATAAGAGAAATTACAAAATCTGTTGCTTCAATTTGGATTGATACACAAATATAAAATGGCAGAATTTTTTTTAGAATTATTTAGTGAGGAAATTCCAGCTAATTTACAACAAAATTTTCGTGAAAAACTTTTAGAGGAATTTAGAAAATATTTTATCAATAAATCTATAAAGTCAAAAAAAAGTTTTTCATTATCAACTCCAAACAGAGTAATTATCGTGTTTGAGGGTTTACAAAAAAAAATTAAAGTTTGGTCTGAGGAAATAAAAGGACCCAAAACTAGTGCTCCTGTAGAAGCAATTGAGGGTTTTTTGAGATCAAATAAAATTGACAAAAAACAACTTATTAAACGTGATACAGAAAAAGGAGAATTCTACTTTTTTAAAACACCCTCAAAAACATTGAACACCTCAGATTTGTTAAAAGATTTAATACCAAAACTTTTAGGTAGCTACCAATGGAAAAAATCAATGAAATGGGGTGAATTTAACCTTAATTGGGCAAGACCATTAAAGTCTATTTTATCAGTGTTTGATGAAAAAATAATAGATTTTAAATTTTACCATCTAACTTCTTCTAATAGGACCTTTATTGATAAGGATTATGAAGAAAAAACAGGAGTATTTAAAAATTTCAAATCTTATGAAAGATTTTTGAAAATACATGGAACAGTTGTTGATCAAACTAAAAGAAAACAAATTATTCAAAAGGAATTCACAAAGATATTAAGTAAAAAAAAATTATTTATTTTAGAAAATATAAAATTATTTGATGAGGTTGTTGATTTAGTTGAATGTCCAAACGTTTTACTATGTGATTTTGATAAAAAATTTTTGTCAATCCCGAGGGAAATACTTATTTTGACTATGCAGTCACATCAAAAATATTTTCCTACGATTGATAAGAATAATCAAATTACAAATCAATTTTTACTCGTTGCAAATAAAAAAGACCAAAAAGGGTTAATCAAACTTGGAAATCAAAGAGTTGTTGATGCTAGATTGAGCGATGCAGAATTTTTTTGGAATAAAGATAAAACACAAAATTTAGTGAAAAAGGTATCTGAACTAAAAAGAATTAATTTTTTCAAGGGACTTGGAAACTATTTTGATAAAGTTCAGCGAATGAGAAAATTAGGTGGAATGATATCTGATGAATTATTAATTAGTAAAGAAAAAGTAGAGTTATCCGCATCTATTTGTAAAACAGATTTAACTTCTGATTTAGTTGGTGAGTTTCCTGAATTACAGGGAATTATGGGAGGCTATTTTTCTGCACAACAAGGTTTTGATAAAGATATTTGTTTATCAATAACTGAACAATATCTACCGATTGGATTAGATTCAAATGTACCAAAAAAGCCTTTCAGTATTGCTTTATCGATGACAGACAAAATAGATAGTCTTGTTGGTTTTTTTGGGATTGATGAAAAACCTACAAGTTCAAAAGATCCGTTTGCACTTAGAAGAGTGGCGCTCGGCATAATAAGAATAATAATTGAAAATAAAAAAGATTTAAAATTAAACGATTTATTGAATTATTCTATTGGTTTATATCAAGAACAAAATTTTACTCTTGGTAATGATGATTTAAAAAAAGATTTAAGTAATTTCTTAAAAGAAAGATTTAGATATTATCTTAAAGAAAAAGATATTCGATTTGATATCATTGAGGCATCGATTTCAAATTTTTCAACTAATAAATTGTTTTCATCTTTCGAAAAAGCAAGATGTATAAATAAGATAATAAATAATCAAATTGGTATAGATATTACATCAAGTTATAAAAGGGCTTCCAATATACTTCAAAGTGAAATGGAGAATAAACAAATTGAAATAACTAATTCAACTGATCCTGGTATTTTTAAAAGCGATTATGAAAAAAATTTGTTTAAAAAGATTTCTGATATAAAGAAGTATTATTCAGATATAGATAATAATGAAAATTTTGAAGAATCTTTATCGGTTTTAGCTGGAGCAAAAAAAGAAGTTTTTGAATTTTTTGATAATGTCAAAGTAAATGAAGATAATGAAGATTTAAGAAAAAATCGTTTGGAACTTATAAATATGTTATGTAAAACCTTTCAAAATTTTATGAATTTTCAATTGTTAAAAGCAAATAATGAATAAGTTAATTGTAAATTTTAAATCTAAAAACTCTAAAAAAATTAAAAATCCCAAAAATTTTTTAGGTGGCAAAGGTGCTAATTTATCAGAAATGGGGAGAATGGGTCTTCCAGTTCCGCCTGGATTTACAATTTCAACAAACGTCTGTGATCTTTTTTACCAAAATAAAAAGAGATTGAATTCTTCATTGATAAATCAAATTAAAAAAGAGTTAAAGATAATTGAAAAAGATGTAAAAAAAAAATTTGGGGATCTAAAAAATCCACTTTTATTATCTGTGAGATCTGGTGCTAGGGTATCTATGCCCGGTATGATGGACACAATACTTAATCTTGGTTTGAATGACAAAACTGTTAAAGCACTAGCTAACAAAACCTCTAACGGAAGATTTGCCAAAGATAGTTATAGAAGATTTATTCAAATGTATGGAAATGTTGTTCTTGGAGTAGAAAGTTATAATTTTGAGGAACTTATAGAAAATTATAAATTAACCAAAGGAGTTTTGCTGGATACAGAGCTTGATGAAGATGATTGGGATGGTTTGATAAAAGATTTTAAAAATATTGTTAAAGAAAAAACAAAAAAAGAATTTCCTCAAGATGTTTATCAACAATTATTTGGAGCAATAAGTGCAGTATTTTTATCTTGGGAAAGTAATAGAGCTAAAATTTATAGAAAGTTAAATCATATACCATCTGAATGGGGTACAGCAGTTAATGTGCAATCTATGGTATTTGGAAATATGGGAAATGATTGTGCTACTGGAGTTGTTTTTACAAGAAACCCATCAGACGGATCAAATGATATTTATGGAGAGTATTTAATTAATGCTCAAGGAGAAGATGTTGTAGCAGGAACAAGGACACCGCAATATATTACGAAAAAAGCTAAACGAGAGGCAAAAGTTAAGGCACTTTCTATGGAAGAGTCTATGCCAAAAGTTTATTTACAGCTTCATAAGATTTTAAAAAAGTTAGAGGCGCATTACAAAGATATGCAAGATGTAGAATTTACAGTTGAGAATGAAAAATTATGGATACTACAAACCAGGTCAGGTAAAAGGACTGCGAAATCAGCAGTTAAGATTGCTGTAGATATGGTTAAAGAAAAATTGATTTCAAAAAAACAAGCTATTTTAAGAATTGATCCAAATTCTTTGGATACATTATTGCACCCAACTTTGGATGAAAAAAGTTCTATAGAAATAATTGCAAATGGTTTACCTGCTTCGCCAGGGGCTGCTAGTGGAAAAGTAGTGTTTACATCTGAAGAAGCTGAAAGACTAAATAATATGATGCAAGATGTAATATTGGTTAGAGTAGAAACTTCTCCAGAAGATATTCAGGGTATGCACGCTGCTAAAGGAATATTGACTGCTAGGGGAGGAATGACTAGTCATGCAGCTGTTGTTGCAAGAGGGATGGGTAGACCATGTGTTTCAGGCTCAAGTGAAATTGATATTGATTATGAAAAAAAAATTTTCAAAACTGCTTCAGTAGAAATTAAAGAAGGGGATGTAATCACAATTGATGGGTCCTCTGGAAGAATTATCTTAGGAAGCGTACCAACAGTAAAACCCGAAATTTCTGGTGACTTTTCAAAATTAATGAGTTGGGCTGACAATGTTAGAAAACTTAAAGTTCGAACAAATGCAGAAACACAATTAGATACAAAAGTTGCAAGAGATTTTGGAGCAGAGGGAATTGGCTTATGTAGAACGGAGCATATGTTTTTTGATGAGGAAAGAATTATTTCTGTTCGAGAGATGATACTTTCTAAAACTAAAGATGATAGATTAAAGGCACTCTTGAAGCTTTTACCACATCAAAAAAAAGATTTTGTTGAAATATTCAAGATTATGCATGGATTACCAGTGACAGTTCGTTTACTTGATCCCCCATTGCATGAGTTTTTACCAAAATCTGAAAAGGAAATTTCAGAGGTTGCAAAAGTGGTTGGTACAAGTGTTAAAGAAGTAAAATCTAGAATTGATGAACTTCATGAGCAAAATCCAATGCTTGGACACAGAGGTTGTAGATTAGGTATTTCATTCCCTGAAATTTATGAAATGCAATGTGAGGCAATTTTTAAAGCTTTGTCAGAGCTTAAAAAAAATAAACAAAAATTTGCATTCCCTGAAATAATGATTCCACTTGTATCAACTGAGGCAGAAATCAAAATAATGAAAGACCTTGTAATTAATACTGCAAGAAAAGTACAAAAAGAAAATAAAGTAAAAATAGAATTTTTAGTTGGAACAATGATTGAGCTACCAAGAGCAGCAATCAAAGCAAAGGATATTGCAAAACATGCTGAATTTTTTAGCTTTGGAACCAATGATTTAACACAAACCACTTTTGGTATTAGTAGAGATGATAGTGGAAAGTTTCTAAATGATTACATTGAAAACAAGATTTTTTCAATAGATCCATTTATTTCAATAGATGAAGGTGTAGAAGATTTAGTTAAGATAGCTGTTACCAAAGGAAAAAAACAAAACAAAAAAATTAAGTTAGGTATTTGCGGCGAACATGGTGGTGACCCAAAGAGCATTAATTTTTGCTCAAAAATTGGTCTTAATTATGTTTCATGTTCTCCATACAGAGTTCCAATAGCAAGACTGGCTGCAGCACAAGCTGAAATAAAAAATATAATTTAGTTTAGTTATAAGTATTTATTAATTTTATTTAAGTAAATATACAGACCCTACAGCACCATTATGTTAAAAGGGGGCGTTCTGTTCTACCCCTTAAACCAGTTTATAACAGAAAATAACGCTTTTTTGAAAGACTTCATTGAGGACTTCATTGAGAGTTTTAACTTTTGCCCTAAACCTTGTTTTGAAACTTCATTGAAATCGGGGGCAATTACTCTCTTATCGTACCCTAGAACCTGAAATTACCTTTAAAGTTGATTTTAAATTTTTAAAACAAATAAATGTATTTATTTGTTTTAAAAATATTCTTATATTCTGTAATTATGAGGATAGTTTTACTATTAGTTTTTTTAATTTTCTCATTTCCAATAACTGCTTATAGTTGGGAAAAAGTGCTTGTTCCAGATTATGTAAATAAAAAAACAAAGTCGCCATGGAATTTTTATGATGATTTTGAAGACCAAAGAGTTGGAAAAGTAAACTTAAAAAGATACCAGATTAATGACAAAGGCGCTGGCAGAAAACCATTTAAGATTAAACAGGAGTCTAATGGAAATAAATTTATAGAGATATCAGTAGAACATGGTTGGAATAAATGTTGCGGAAAATGGGTAAAGACAGAAAGATCGGAATTTGAAGTAAAACCTAAAAGAACTCTAAATAAAGAAATATGGTATGGATTTAGATTGAGATTTCCAAAAAATTTTATCTTCGTAAACGACAGACTTTTAGTTAGTCAGTTTAAAAATCAATTTAAAAATATGAAAAAAAGTCCACTATTACATATTAATTTTTATGATAATGGCAAAGTAATTGATGTAGGAGGCGATACTGGAGGTAAGGCAACAACTAAATATAATAAACCAGAAGCAATAATTCATAGAGTTGCAAATAAATTCAGAGAAAAAAATGGAAAATTTGAACTTTATAAATTTAAAGTTAGAGAACAACCTTATTTATTAAGTTGGAATTTATCTTCTACCGATACAAGTTATCCAAAATCATTTAAAGGTATTAAACCTGGCGAATGGAATGTATTTAAAATTGGTATCAAAAATTCAAAGTCAGAAGATGGTTTTATGAAAGTTTTTATTAATGAGGAAAAGGTACTAGATTATTCCGGAATAACGTTTGACTGGAAAGGTACTTATACTGGAAGTCATATTAGAGTAGGACCATATAGAGATTCTGATCCTGATGGTGATGGTTACCCAAGACAATCAATTCATTATGATGATTTTATAGTAGTTTCAGATAAAAAAACTTTAGATAAATATTTGAATTAAAAGGGGCGTTCTGTTGCCAGGTGCCCCAAACCCCGTTTACTTAATTAATAAAAATTAATTAAGCAGCAATTGCGTAACTTTCGTTAGCATTTATAAATTAGCCCTTTACGGAGGAACAATTCCGAACGAAAGAATAGCCTTTAGTCACCCGTCGAATCTAGTTCACCCCCATAAGTTGTAATTGGTGGAGGTGGTGGGTACTGCCCCCACGTCCGCAATGGTTATTACGAAATTCGTTTATCGTCATAGTTGGAAAACCAACTTTATTAATATAAAAGGAATCGCAAGAGATTCAATAACAATCATGAAATTAACCAAAGAACAATCTGCAGAAATTAAGAATCAGCAGTCTCAAAATAATAAAACAAAAAGGGTTGTAGTATTAGAGTTGGAAAATATTCTTTATGAGGCAATACCAGCTTTAGATCATGGTTTTGTAAGGGTAGTTGATTATATGGGTGATGATACATCTATTGTTCAAGCTGCAAGAGTTTCTTATGGAAAGGGAACTAAACAGGTATCAACTGATGCTGGATTGATAAAATATTTGATGCGTCATTGGCATAGCACGCCATTTGAAATGTGCGAAATTAAATATCATATCAAATTACCGATTTTTATAGCACGTCAATGGATAAGACATAGAACTGCAAATGTTAATGAATATTCTGCAAGATATTCTATTTTAGATAAAGAGTTTTACTTACCAACCTCTGAAAATTTAGCAGCTCAATCAACAAGTAATAGACAAGGTAGAGGAGATGTCCTTGAGGGAAGTCAAGCAAAAGAGGTTTTAGAGCTTTTAAAAAATGATGCTGAAAGAACTTATTCTAATTATGAAACCATGCTTAATGAAAGATATGATGGATCAACCATTGATAGTAATAAAAAAGGTTTAGCTAGGGAGCTTGCTAGAATGAATTTAACGTTAAATACTTATACTCAGTGGTATTGGAAAACAGATCTTTTAAATTTAATGAATTTTTTAAGATTAAGAGCAGATCATCATGCTCAATATGAAATAAGAGTTTATGCCGACATTATGCTAGATACCTTAAAAAGGTGGGTGCCAATTACTCACGAAGCTTTTATGGATTACAGAGTGGGTGGTACAGAAGTTTCTGCTAAAGGAAACGTTGTGATTCAAAAATTAATTAAAGGTGAAGACGTCTCTTTAGAAAATTCTGGTTTGTCAAAAAGAGAATGGAATGAGTTAATGGAAGCTTTTAATCTTAAAGATAAGTTGATTTAATTTTATTAGCAAAATCTATATAAATTTTTGAAATTTCATTATTTGGATCTTCTTCAACTATTGGTTTTCCATTATCACTTGACTTTCCTATTTCAGCTTTAATTGGTATTTCACCCAAAAACTCTTTATTAAATTCTTCTGAGGTTTTACGAACTCCACCCTCACCGAAAATTTTATATTTTTTATTATCATCTCCAATGAAGTAACTCATATTATCTACAAGTCCTAAAATTTTTACCCCTAGTTTATCAAACATTTTAATTCCTCTTTTTACATCTAACAAAGCTACCTCTTGAGGTGTGGAAACTATGATTGCTCCATCCATTTTAATTTCTTGTGAGAAAGTTAATTGTGTATCTCCTGTGCCAGGAGGCATATCTACAATTATAAAGTCTAAATCTTTCCAATTTACTTTTTGTGTAAAAGTTCTAATGGCACTGGTTACCATCGGACCTCTCCAAATCATTGGAGTTTGTTGATCAGTAAGAAAACCGATAGACATACATTGAATATCATACTTAATTATAGGATCTAATTTTTGGCCATCACTTTTTGGTTTTTCAGTTATCCCAAACATTTTTGGAATCGAAGGTCCATAAATATCTGCATCTAACAAGCCAACTTTGCATCCAATATGTTTTAATGCTATTGCAAGGTTAGTTGCAAAAGTTGACTTTCCAACCCCTCCTTTTGCACTTGAAATAGCAATAGTAAATTTTGTTCCAATAATTGGATTTTTTGTAAATACCTTTCGCCCGCTATCTTTGCTCGTTGCGGCACTTAGTTCTGGCTTTTTATCTGGCATTATTTGATCTTAGCTTGTTTTTGTCAAATTAGACACTATATAGATAGTCTATGTCAGATGATTTTCAACAAAGAGGCGGTAGTCCTTGGGGATCACCCCCAGGTGGAGGCGGAAGTGGCAATGGTTCCGGAAGAGGCCCAAGACCACCTGATGTAGATAAAATCATTAAAGAGTTTCAAGAAAAAATTAAAAAATTTTTACCAGGTGGAAGTTCATCTGGAGGAAAACAAGCTATCTTAGTTTTAATTATTTTAGGATTTGTCTGGTTAGCAAGTGGTCTATATAGAGTGCTTCCTGATGAACAAGGTGTTGTTTTAAGATTCGGAAAATTTGTTAAAACAACTCAACCAGGTTTAAATTATCATATTCCTTTCCCAGTAGAGTCTGTTTTAACTCCAAAAGTAACAAAAGTTAACAGGATCGATATTGGTTTTAGGTCAGAGAGAGATAGTGGTTTCTCTTCAGCAGCAGGGGGTGTAGCAGATGTTCCTCAAGAAAGTTTAATGCTTACTGGTGATGAAAATATTGTAAATATTGATTTTTCAGTTTTTTGGGTAATTAAAGATGCTGGTAATTTTTTATTTAAGATTCAAGATCCAGAAGGAACAGTTAAAGCTGCAGCCGAAACAGCAATGAGAGAAGTAATCGCAAGATCTGATATTCAGCCTATTCTTACTGAGGGAAGATCTTTAATAGAAACAGATACGCAAGAAATAATTCAAAAGATTTTAGATGAATACACATCAGGAATTCAAATCACACAAGTTCAAACGCAAAAAGCTGATCCACCTGATCAAGTAATTGATGCGTTTCGTGATGTGCAAGCTGCGAGGGCTGACATGGAAAGATCAAAAAACGAGGCTGAGGCATACGCTAATGATGTAATCCCAAGAGCACGGGGGGAAGCAGCAAAGATTTTACAAGCTGCAGAAGCTTATAAAAAAGAAGTGGTAGCTAAAGCAGAGGGTGAAGCAAGTAGGTTCTTAGCTATTTATAATGAGTATAAAAAAGCAAAATCTGTTACTCAAGAAAGAATGTATTTAGAAACAATGGAAAAAGTATTAGCTGATATAGATAAAGTAATCATTGAGAAAAATGCTGGTTCAGGTGTTGTTCCATATTTACCATTACCAGAATTAAAAAAGAAAGTGACTAATTAAAATGAAAGCAGGAAAAATTATAGCTGGATTAGCTGTTTTTATTGCTGCAACATTATTCTTTTCGATATTTATTGTTAAAGAGGTTAATCAAGCAATTGTACTCCAATTTGGTGATCCAAAAAGAATAATTTTAAAACCTGGTTTGAACTTTAAATTACCATTTATTCAAAACGTCGTATTTCTTGATAAACGAATTTTAAATTTAGACACACCACCTGAGGAGGTGATTGCATCAGATCAAAAAAGATTAATTGTTGATGCTTTTGCAAGATTTCAAATTGTAGATCCTCTTAAGTTTTATATCTCAGTCGGAAATGAAAGAGTTGCAAGATCTAGATTGGCAACAATTATCAATTCAAGAATAAGGAACGTATTAGGTCAGCAAGAACTACAAACACTTTTATCAGAGGATAGAACAAAACAAATGGCTTTAATTCAAGAAGGTGTAAACAATGAAGCCCAAAACTTTGGTATAGAAATTGTAGATGTAAGAATTAAACGTGCCGATCTTCCTCAAGCAAATAGTGATGCGATATTTAGAAGAATGCAAACAGAGAGGGAAAGAGAAGCAAAAGAGTTTAGAGCAAAAGGTGCTGAAATGGCGGTCACGATAACATCGACTGCTGATAAAGAAGTAACCGTTATTTTAGCGGATGCACAAAAAAAATCTGAGATCATGAAAGGAGAAGGTGATGGAAAAAGAAATAATATTTTCGCTAACGCTTTTGGCCAAGATCCAGAATTCTTTGCTTTTTACAGAGCTATGCAGGCTTACGAAAAAGCTTTGATTGGTGGAGAGACTTCATTAATATTATCTCCTGATAGTGAGTTCTTTAAATTTTTTGGAAATATAAAACCAAATTCACAATAAACTATTCATGAAAGAATTGATCATTGCCTTTGGTCTATTCTTATTTATTGAGGGAATATTATATGCCATATTTCCATCAAAAATGAAAAGTATGTTAAAAAAATTAGAGCTTATAAAAGATAGTCAACTCAGATCAGGTGGATTAATCTTTGCAGTACTAGGTTTTATAATTATTTATTATATGAAGAACTAAAATGATTAGATTAAATACATTATTTATAGCGATTATTTTGATTATAGGTCCTCAATTAAAATCGTTTGCTCAAAATCATCCTAGTTCTTTTGCTGATTTAGCAGAAAAGTTGATGCCATCTGTGGTTAATATCTCAACAACTACAATGGTCAAAACACAAACCAATCCTTTCCCTTTTCAATTTCCTCCAGGTTCACCATTTGAGGATATGTTTAAAGAATTTGGAACACCACAAGAAAGACCATCAGCAGCTTTAGGATCAGGATTTATTATAGATGAAAAAGGGATTGTTGTTACAAACAATCACGTCATTCAAGATGCAGATGATATCATTATAAGAGTAGGTGACAAAGAAATTAAAGCCAAAGTTTTGGGTGCTGACCCATTATCAGATATAGCGGTACTTCAACTAGAAACAAATGAAAAATTCAAACCAGTAAAATTTGGTGACTCTGATAAAGCAAGAATAGGTGACTGGGTAATAGCAATTGGTAATCCCTTTGGTTTAGGGGGAACTGTAACTTCAGGAATTATTTCTGCAAGAAATAGATCGATAGGTTTAAGTAGGTACGAAGATTATATTCAGACTGATGCATCAATCAATCAAGGAAACTCTGGCGGGCCTTTATTTGATATGAACGGAAATGTGATTGGAATTAATACAGCTATTCTTGGAAGGAATGGATCAATTGGAATTGGTTTTTCAATTCCTTCAAATAGTGCAAAGATAGTTATTGATCAGTTAATAGAGTTTGGAGAAACAAAACGTGGTTGGTTAGGTGTAAGAATTCAAGATGTGACAAAAGAAATTGCTGAAGTTGAGAAATTAGATAAACCTCGTGGGGCATTAGTTGCAAGTGTTGCAGAGAACAGTCCATCTGCTAAGGCAGGAATAAAAGCTGGCGATATTATTTTAGAATTTAATGGAGAAAAAATTAATCAGATGAAGGAACTTCCTATGATTGTTGCAAGAACTGCGGTTGGGAAAAAAGTGGAAGTAAAAATTTGGAGAGATAAAAAAGAAATTGTTAAAATTGTTACACTTGGAAGATTAGAGACTTCAGAGGATTTTAAAGTTTCAGAAAAATCAGAAAGTCCGAAAGAAACAGAGATAAAAGATTTAAAAATAACTGTAAGGCAGATTAATAAAGAAGATATAAAATCAAGAAACTTACCTAATCAAACTACTGGATTAGTTGTTACTAAAATAGCAAATAATAGTCCTTTAATAAGCTCTGTTGAAGTAAATAGTATCATTCTAGAAGCTCAAAAGAAAAAAATTAGAAATGTAAATGATTTAAACAAAATAGTAGAACAAGTTTTAAATAGTAGTCAAAAAACTATTTTATTAGTTATTTATAATAGCCAAAATCAGAGACGATATATTGGTATTAAATTAGATTAATTAATGGATTTGAAATCCAAAATTATTTTAATTTATGGTCCAACTGCATCAGGAAAATCTAATTTTGCAATTAAACTTGCCAAAAAAATTAGAGGTGAGATTGTTAATGCTGATAGCATGCAGGTGTATAAAGAATTAAAAATTTTATCTGCAAGACCTTTTCCAAAAAATTACAAAAATATAAAGCATCATTTATATGGATTTAAAAGTGTAAAAAAAAACTTTTCTTCAGGAGATTGGTTAAAATTAGTAAAAAAAAAAATTCTAGAGATAAAAAAGAGAAAAAAAATACCTATTCTTGTGGGTGGTACCGGATTGTACTTTAAAGCAATAACAGAGGGTTTAGTAAATATTCCAAATATTCCAATTCGTTTTAGATCAAAAATAAGGTTGTTACATAAAAAAATTGGAGCAAAAAAGTTTTTTGCAGAATTAGTTAAGTTAGATCCTATGTCAAAAAACTTTGTTAAACCTACAGACACGCAAAGAGTAATTCGAGCCTACGAAGTTAAATTATTTACCAAAAGATCAATTTATGATTGGTTCAAAAATACAAGATCAAATTATGAAAATGGTGATTTTTATAAAATTTATATTGATTTTCCAAGAACTGAGCTAATAAGAAGAATAAGTGATCGAACAGCAGATATGATTAAAAAAGGAGCAATTTCAGAAGTAAAAAAATTTATAAGATTAAAAGTTCCAAGAGTTAAAACTGCCTCAAAGGCAATTGGAATTGCAGAAATTAGAGAATATCTTGAGAAAAAAATTGAGATATCAGAGGTAATAGAGAAAATATCAATAAAGACTAGGCAATATGCAAAGAGACAATCTACTTGGGGCAGAGGTAATATGATGGATTGGAACAAAATAAAGTCAGAGGACCTAAATAAATTTTTAAAAAAAATTTAGATATCACGTAGTAATTCTTGACCAATAAGCACAACTTCAGCTAGATTGCATGAATGTCTAAATTATATACAGGTGCTGAAATTGTATTTAAATGTCTTGAGGACCAAGATGTTGAATTTATTTTTGGTTACCCAGGTGGTGCAGTATTACCAATTTATGATGAATTAAAAAATCATAATACTATCAAACATATTTTAGTAAGACATGAACAAGGAGCAGGACATGCTGCAGAAGGATATGCCAGATCATCAGGCAAACCAGGTGTTGTGCTTGTAACCTCTGGACCTGGCGCCACCAATGTTGTTACCGCATTGACAGATGCGTATATGGACTCTGTTCCACTAGTTTGCATATCAGGTCAAGTGCCAACACATTTAATTGGCACTGATGCATTTCAGGAATGTGATACAACTGGAATTACGAGACCATGTACAAAACATAATTGGTTAGTCAAAGATATTAAAGATTTATCAAGAACTCTTCATGAGGCTTTTAGAGTTGCAACAACGGGAAGACCTGGGCCAGTTCTAGTTGATATACCTAAAGATATCCAGTTTGCTAAAATGAGTTATTCAAAACCTAAAGTTGAAAAAAAACTTAATGGAAAATCTTTAAATCATTTTTCACAAAAGGATATTGATACTTTAATTGGTTTAATGAATAAATCCAAAAAACCTATCATTTATTCTGGTGGTGGTGTTATAAACTCTGGACCAGAGGCGAGCAATGTTTTGAGAGAACTTGTAGAGCTTACAGGTTTTCCAATCACTTCCACGCTACAAGGTTTAGGTGCTTATCCAGGAGATGATAATCAATTTTTAGGCATGCTTGGTATGCACGGAACTTATGAGGCTAATAACGCAATGCATGATTGTGACTTATTAATAAATATTGGTGCTAGATTTGATGATAGAATAACTGGTAAAATTGATGAGTTCTCTCCAAAATCCAAAAAAGTTCATATCGATATTGATCCTTCATCAATAAATAAAATCATTAAAGTTGATTTAGCATTAGTTGGTGATGTTAGAGAGGTTTTAAAAGGAATTACTAAAACTCTTAAGAAAAAAAACTTAGATTTGAAAAAATCTAACAAGCAACAAATTGCTAAATGGTGGGAACAAATACAAAAATGGCGAACAAAAAATTCTCTTCATTTTCAAAATAGTGACGAAACCATCAAACCTCAACATGCAGTTCAAAGATTATATGAACTTACCAAACATAAAGATACTTATATTACGACTGAGGTAGGTCAACATCAAATGTGGGCAGCTCAACATTATAAATTTAATAAACCAAATCGTTGGATGACCTCTGGTGGTCTTGGAACAATGGGGTATGGTTTACCTGCTGCTGTAGGTGTCCAAATAGCTCATCCAAAAAAATTAGTAATTGATATTGCAGGTGAAGCTTCAGTTTTAATGACAATGCAAGAGATGTCTACAGCGGTTCAATATAATCTACCCATTAAGATTTTTATTTTGAATAATCAATACATGGGAATGGTAAGGCAATGGCAAGAATTATTACATGAAAAAAATTATTCTGAAAGCTACACTGAGGCTTTGCCAGATTTTATAAAAATGGCTGAGGCTTATGGTTGCAAAGGTATAAAAGCTGAAAAACCTCAGGAATTAGATGAAAAGATAAGAGAAATGGTTGAGTTTGATGGTCCTGTTATTTTTGATTGTCGAGTAGACCCAAATGAAAACTGTTTTCCAATGATTCCATCAGGAAAACCTCATAACCAAATGATATTAGGACCAAGTGAGAAAGATGAAAATAAAATCACTGGCAAAGGTAAAGCTCTGGTTTAGTTATGGCAAATCCAAAATCTGCATATAGTGTTTCTTCAAAAAAAGAAAAATCAGATACACATATCATTGTTGTTTGGGTGGACAATGAAGCTGGTGTTTTAGCAAGAGTGGTAGGCTTGTTTTCTGGACGAGGTTATAACATTGAGTCACTTGCGGTAGCAGAAGTGGACGCAAAAAAAAGTATATCAAGAATAACAATAGTCACAACTGGAACACCTCAAGTAATAGATCAAATTAAATTGCAATTAAAAAAACTAGTTCCGGTTCATAAAGTAGCAGATTTTAAAAGGAATGATAAAGGAGTAATATTTAAAGAAATGGCTTTATTCAAAGTTGTTGGTAACAATACTAAAATTAAAAAGGCTATTAATGCTTGTAAAAAGTATAATGCTGTAATATTGGATAAAACAAAAAAATCAAATGTTATTCAAATTACTGCATTAAGAAGAGAAATAGACAAAATGGCAAAAAATTTAAGAAAATTTGGGCTAGTAAGTGTTTCTAGAACTGGAGCTGTTGCCATGACAAGAGGTGATAAAGTTTTTAATTAATTATTAAGGAGAAAATTATGAAAATGTTTTATGAAAAAGATACAGATGTAAATTTAATCAAAGATAAAAAAATCGCAATATTCGGTTATGGTAGTCAAGGACATGCTCACGCTTTAAATTTAAAAGATAGTGGTGTTAAAGAAGTTGTAGTTGCATTGAGAGAGGGTTCTTCAAGCATACCTAAAGCAGAGTCAAAAGGATTGAAAGTTATGAATTTATCTGATGCTGCTGAGTGGGCAGATGTTGTAATGATTTTAACACCAGATGAATTACAAGCTTCAATTTATAAGAATCATATAGAGCAAAGAGTTAAAGAAGGAAAGTCAATTGCCTTTGCTCATGGATTAAATGTTCATTATGATCTAATTAAAGCTAGAAAAGATTTAGATGTATTTATGGTTGCTCCAAAAGGACCTGGTCATTTGGTAAGAAGCGAGTATGAAAAAGGCGGGGGAGTGCCATGTTTATTTGCAGTACATCAAAACGGCTCTGGTAAAGCAAGAGATTTAGCGATGTCATATGCCTCAGCAGTAGGCGGTGGTAGATCAGGGATTATTGAAACAACATTTAAAGACGAAGTTGAAACAGATTTATTTGGCGAGCAGACTGTTCTTTGTGGTGGTTTAGTTGAACTAATAAAGAATGGTTATGAAACTTTAGTAGAAGCTGGATATGAACCTGAGATGGCATATTTTGAAACTGTTCATGAAGTAAAACTAATTGTTGATCTTATTTATGAAGGTGGAATTGCTAATATGAATTACTCTATTTCAAACACTGCAGAATATGGAGAATATCAATCTGGACCTAGGGTGATTAATAAAGAGGAAACTAAAAAAAGAATGAAAGAAGTTTTGGCTGATATTCAATCTGGTAAATTTACAAAAGAATGGATGGATGAATGCAAAAGTGGCCAAAAAAACTTTCTTGCCACAAGGGCAAAATTAGCTGAACACCCAGTTGAAAAAGTTGGGGCTAATTTGAGAGCTATGATGCCATGGATTGGTAAGAAGAAATTAGTTGATAGTGATAAGAAGTAAAATTTAGTTCCAAATTGGGACAAATTCAGTATTTTATTTTTGCAATCTAAACGAGAGGTTGTATATTTCAAAAACAAAAATATTTAATATGGCTGATAAAGATAAAGTATTCATTTTCGATACTACGATGAGAGATGGTGAGCAATCACCTGGAGCTTCAATGAGTGTTGAGGAAAAAATTCAAATCTCAAGAGTTTTTGATGAAATGGGTATTGATATTATAGAAGCAGGTTTTCCAATATCATCTCCTGGTGATTTTGAGGCTGTAAGCGCAATAAGCAAAAGTGTTAAAAATTCCATCCCTTGTGGTTTGGCAAGAGCAACTAAAAAAGATATTGATGCTTGTCACGAATCTTTAAAATTTGCGAAAAGATTTAGAATACATACTTTTATTTCAACAAGTCCAGTTCATATGAAGCATAAATTAAATATGACTAACGAACAGGTTTTGGGGGCTATTAAAGAGAGTGTTACTTATGCAAAAAAATTCACAGATGATGTTGAATGGTCTTGTGAAGATGGCACAAGAACAGACTTAGATTTTATGTACAAGACAATCGAGCTTGCAATTAAATGTGGTGCTACGACTATAAATATTCCAGATACAGTTGGATATTCAATACCAGAAGAATTTGCCAAAACTATTAAACTTATAAAAAATAATGTGCCAAATATTGATAAAGCAATTATATCAGCCCATTGTCATAATGATTTAGGTTTAGCAGTTGCAAATGCATTGTCAGGATTGTCAGCTGGAGTAAGACAAATTGAATGTACAATTAATGGAATTGGTGAGAGAGCAGGTAATGCTGCTTTAGAAGAAATAGTTATGGCAATTAAAACACGAGATGATTTATTACCCTATGAGACAGGTATAAAAACAGAGTTAATTAGTAAAGCTTCAAAAATTGTATCAAATGCAACAGGATTTCCAGTTCAATTTAATAAAGCGATTGTTGGAAAGAATGCTTTCGCACATGAATCAGGGATCCACCAGGACGGAATGCTAAAAAATAGAGAAACATATGAAATTATGACACCAGAAAGTGTTGGAGTTAAAAAAACATCATTAGTGATGGGCAAACATTCTGGCAGACATGCTTTTAAAGATAAATTAAGTGATTTAGGTTATGCTGATGTAACAGATGATGTTGTTCAAGCGGCATTTGGAAAGTTTAAAATTTTAGCTGATAAAAAAAAACATATCTATGATGAAGATATAGTTGCTCTCGTTGATGATAGCTTGATTATCGACAATAAAATTAATGCAATAAATTTAAAGTCTTTAAAAGTTTTTGCTGGCACCGGTGAACCACAAAGAGCTGAAATGACATTAGATGTTTTTGGCGATATAAAACATACTACTCAAACCGGAGATGGTCCTGTTGATGCAATATTTAAATGTATTAAGGAGCTTTATCCACATGATGTTAAGTTGTCTTTATATCAAGTTCACGCAGTAACGGAGGGAACTGATGCCCAGGCTACAGTCAGTGTTAAAATTGAAGAAAATGACAGAACTACTGTTGGACAATCAGCTGATACAGATACTTTAGTAGCATCAGCTAATGCTTACCTTAATGCATTAAATAAAATGTTAATTAAAAGAGAAAAAAAATCTCTTTATAAAAATATAGAACCTAAGAAAGTAAAAGGAGTGTTTTAATGGGTATATTTGACAGAATGAAGAAAATCTGGAGTCAAGATATGGCAATTGACTTAGGAACAGCAAATACTTTAGTAGTTGTGAAAGGACAAGGGGTTGTTTTAAATGAACCTTCAGTTGTTGCAATCGTTGATCAATCAGGGAAAAAACAAGTTTTAGCTGTAGGAGATGAAGCTAAAACGATGCTGGGAAGAACTCCCGGAAATATTCAAGCGATTAGACCCTTAAGGGATGGTGTAATTGCTGATTTTATCGTTACAGAAGAAATGATAAAACACTTTATTAAAAAAGTTCATAAAGGAAGTACGTTTGCTAATCCAAGAATTTTAATTTGTGTTCCAACAGGCTCAACTCCTGTTGAAAGAAAAGCTATTCAAGACAGTGCTTTAGCAGCAGGGGCGAGAAGGGTTCAATTGATTGAGGAACCAATCGCAGCTGCTATTGGGGCTAATCTTCCAATATCTGAAGCAACTGGTTCAATGGTAGTGGATATTGGTGGTGGGACAACTGAAATTGCAGTCATGTCCTTAGGAGGTTTAGTTTATTCTAAATCCTTAAGAGTAGCAGGAGATGCAATGGATGGGGCAATGGTCAACTATATGAGAAAAGAATATAATTTGATGATTGGTGATAGTACTGCTGAAAAAATTAAAAAAGAAATAGGTACTGCTATTCCAACGAACAATAATACTTATGCAGTTAAAGGACGAGATCTAAGGTCCGGAACTCCTAAAGAAGTTAATATTACAGAGGAAGATACAGCAGAAGCATTAAATATTATTTTAAAAGAGATGGTTAATGGAATTAAGGATGCATTAGAAAGCACTCCTCCAGAATTATCTGCCGACTTAGTTGATATGGGACTAACTTTAACGGGTGGTGGAGCTTTATTAAAAAATATAGACAGAAGGTTTTCTAAGGAAACAGGTTTGCCAGTCCACATTGCTGATGATCCATTATCTTGTGTAGCAGTTGGCACTGGAAAAGCTCTTGATCAAGAACAAACATTCTCGACTATGTTGACTGAATATTAAGAGCAATGGCCTCTAGCAGAGATGATTTTATAATAGCAATTAGATCTGCTTTTTTAAAAAAAAGCACTCAGCAAAAATTTTCTTTACTCACTTTAGTATTTATTTCTATATTTATTATCCTTTTATCTAGCCTAGACTTTAAAGCGATAAGGTACTTGAAAGCTGGATTGGGTGAGTTGGTCTACAGATCATCTTTTATAGTTTCTATACCAGAAAACTTTGCTAAGAATTCCATAATCAATATTATTGAATACACAACTTTTTTTAATAAATATCAAAAAAACAAAGACGAATTGGACAATCTTAAATCTGATTTTGTTTCTAACGAAATTATTCAATATGAAAACCAAGAGCTGAAGGTATTAATTGATGATTATATTTCAAGCTCAAATAAAATTTTAGCAAAAATTATTGTCGATCATGACAGTCCTTTTTTAAAAAGTATTATTATAAACAAAGGTAGTAAAGATGATATCAAAATAGGTACAAATATTTATGATCAATCCTATTTAGTTGGTCGAGTAATTGAGGTCAATTATAAAACGTCAAGGGTATTATTGTTGTCAGATTTAAATTCTAATGTGCCAGTAACTATTGCACCACAAAATATTCAAGCAATAGTCACAGGGAGTGGAGACAATTTCGGACAAATTAAATATATTAAAGCGGGATTATCAGAGGAGCTAGTTGATGAAAGTATAGTTTACACTTCAGGTACTGGAGCAATATTTAAAAGTGGAGTACCAATAGGCAAATTAAGATCTGAAAAAAGTGGTTCTTCCAATAGATACAACGTTGAATTCTACAGCGATTTTACACAATTAAAATATGTTTTTGCAGAAACAATCACTCAAATTGAAATTCCTCAAGTTGAACCAGAAGTAGCTCCAACTGAAGATAAAAGTGAAGAACTTGAGGAGTCAAAATTAAAGATTTTAGAAGATGAGCTTAAAATTATTGAGGAGACTAATTCAAAATTTATGGAAGAAAATGAAAATTTAACTAATAAAATTAATGATTTAAACAACCAAATTTCGGTTTTAAATAATGAAATTTTTTCTCAAAAACAACAAATCAATCAATTCAACATAGATAGTCAAGAGTTAGAATTTTTAAAGCTAAATTTAGATCATGGTCATAAGTGTAGAAAATCTTTTTTTAATACAGACGGCTTTAATGTTGGAACTGAAGAATATAAGAGTTGTGTTTTAAATGGAGGTAAAACAGGTGGCTAATTTAAAGACAAAAGGAACATTTTCTAAATTATATACCTGGTTACCAATAATATTATTATTTGTTTCAGTGCTTAATGAATTTGATTTTAATTATCTAAAACTTGAGTTTTTTTCTTTTAATTTTCCATTTATTTTAATCTTTTTTTTTACCTTAAAAGATTTTAAACATTTTGATTATCTTTTTGTTTTTTTTGCCGGTTTACTCAACGATACTGTTGTAGGTTTACCTTTGGGAATAAGCAGTTTGTCTTATACTTTAATTTGTATTGCTACAGCGTATATAAGAAATATCACAATTAGACCAAGCCTTATTAAGGATTGGTTCTATTTTTTATTTGTTATAAGTTTGATTAATTCCTTAAATTATTCAGTTTTAACTTTATTTTTTTCTTATGATTTAATTTTAACAAGTTACATAGTCAATACGACTTGT
Source organism: uncultured Pelagibacteraceae bacterium (assembly GCA_902612065.1). Lineage (GTDB taxonomy): Bacteria > Pseudomonadota > Alphaproteobacteria > Pelagibacterales > Pelagibacteraceae > Pelagibacter. The sequence continues at coordinate 54,046 of CACMBY010000006.1, forward strand.
ACTTTTTTACTTTATATAATTTTCTTATCATTATTTAAATACTATATGAAAGGAATAAATGATTAACTCTTCCAGCGATAATGTAAAGAAACTGAATTCCATTAATAGAAGAATGTTCATTACAGGTTCATTAAAATTTTTTATTATGATAGGAATAGTCAGTAGGTTATTCTTTTTACAAGTTAAAGAGAACAAAAAGTATTTAACTCTCTCAGATAAAAATAGAATAAGAGAATGGAAATTAGCCCCTGTTAGGGGAGAATTTCATGATTATTTTGGTAATGTTATTGCAGGAAATTTTGAAGCTTATCAACTCCACGTGATACCAGAACAAGTTGAAGACTTTAGGTATGTTATATATCGATTAAAAGACTTACTAGAATTATCAGATAACGAATTTAAAAAAGTATTAAAAAAGAAAAATGAAATAAAGCCTTGGGAAACTTTAATTGTTTCTGATAATTTGAGTTGGCAAAAGTTTTCAAAGATTAATAATCATTTATATGATTTAAATGGTGTAAAACCAGTTATATCTATCTCAAGAAACTATCCTTTTAAAGAAAATTTCACACACCTTATAGGTTACGTTAGTCAAGCTAATCAAGATGATATTGAATCTACTCAAGCCATAAAAAAGAATTTTGTACCAGGTTTAAAAGTTGGAAAAGTTGGCTTAGAAAAAACATTTGAAGAAAAATTAATAGGAACCAATGATATTGAGAGATATGAAGTAAATGCTTATGGCAGAAGAATCAGTCAATTAGAATTTCAAAAAGGTGAAAAAGGTAAAACTTTAAGATTAACTATTGATACTGAGGTTCAGAAGTTAGCAAACGAATTACTTAAGGATAAAGCTGGCTCTATTTGTGTAATGGATATTTATACAGGTGCAGTGGTTGCAATGCATTCATCACCATCATTTGATCCCAACTTATTTGTGTTTGGTATTAGTCAGGATGATTGGCAATTAATTCGTAATGATCCAATGAAACCATTAGTTAATAAAACTTTACAAGGGAATTACTCACCAGGTTCTACGATTAAACCGATTGTTGCTTTATCTGCTTTAGAGAATGGAATTGTTAATACCAATTTTACTGTTCGATGCACTGGTAAAACTGAAATGTATGGCCAGACTTATCATTGCTGGAAGAAAAAAGGCCATGGTTATGTAAGTTTAAGAAATGCAATGAAGCAATCTTGTGACACTTATTTTTATGAAGTTGCTCGTAAACTTGGTGTTGATAAATTGAGCGAAACTGCAAAAAAATTTGGTCTTGGAGAAAAAGTTTTTGGTGATTTATTTGATATTGAAAAAAAGGGATTAATTCCAAATACTCAATGGAAAAAAAATGCCTTGGGTAAAGGATGGTTATTAGGTGAAACAATCATTACAGGAATAGGACAAGGTTATATTCAAACCACACCAATTCAATTGTGTTTAATGACTGCTCAAATCGCAAATGGTGGTTATAAAATTTATCCTCATCTTGTTATAGATGATAAAGTTAAAGATCAGCCCATGGATAAATTTACGCCACTTTATAAAAATTCAAAAAATATTAAAATTGTCCAAGATGCTATTTTTGGCTCAACTAATGAAGTAATGGGTACATCTTATCGTTCAAGAATTGATAATCCAAAATATCAGTTTGCTGGTAAAACTGGTACAGCGCAGGTTAAAAAAATTACTGAAGAAGAGAGAGAATTGGATCTTAAAACATTCCAGATTCCATATGAGCAAAGAGATCATGCTTTATATGTAGCCTTTGGACCTTATAAAAATCCAAGATACGCATTAAGTGTAATTGTAGAACATGGAGGAAACGGAAGTACAACTGCCGCTCCAATGGCAACTAAATTATTTAAATTGATTATTGACCGACATAAGATCAGAGAGTCATTGAGAAATAAAAAGTATTTGGAGATATAGATGTATCAACATACAAGATTAACAACAAATAGACTTGGTTTTTTTCAAAAATTTAGAAACTTTGATTATATATTGTTAATTTGTATATTGTTACTTGGCTTTATTAGTTTAGCAACAATGTATTCTACTGATGGTGGTGAGATTAAATTTCATACCAAAAGCCATTTTACAAAATTAGCAGTATTTACTTTAATGATGCTAGTAATGTCATTTATCAATATCAAGTATTGGTTCTCAATAGGTTATTTAGCTTATGTAGCAGTAGTAGGTTTGTTAGTAGGGACCTATTTATTTGGAATTACTTCATCTGGCTCTCAAAGATGGATAAATTTATATTTCATAAATTTACAGCCGTCTGAATTGATGAAAATATTTATTATTGTTTGTTTGGCTAAATTTTTTCATCGAATGAAGTTAGAAAACGTCAATTCAATTTATACAATTTTAACTTCTTTAATAATTATACTTTTACCAATGGGGTTAGTAATTGTACAACCAGACCTTGGAACTGCAGTTCTTATTGCTATAAGTGGAATAGCTGTATTATGGTTTGCAGGTATTAATTATAAGTATTTTATTTATACTATTTTAGGATTTGTAATATCTCTACCTTTTGTCATAGCTTTTTTGAAGCCCTATCAGAAATTAAGAGTATTAACATTTCTAAATCCTGACAAAGATCCTCTAGGTGCTGGTTATCAAATTATCCAATCTAAAATAGCTGTCGGATCTGGTGGTATATTTGGTAAAGGTTTTTTGAAAGGTACTCAAAGTTATCTTGAGTTTTTACCAGAAAAACATACTGATTTTATTTTCACACTTTTTTCAGAAGAATTTGGTTTTGTGGGTTCAGCAATACTTTTAGTAATTTATGCAATTATTATTTATAGAATTGTTGCAATAGGAGCTAGTTCCAGAAGTTATTTTGCAAAGATTTTCTGTTATAGTTTTGGTGCAGCCATTTTTGTATTTATTACTATTAATATGAGTATGGTTTTAGGTTTACTACCTATAGTAGGTTCTCCTTTACCAATTATGTCCTATGGTGGATCATCTATGCTAGCAACCATGATTGGTTTTGGAATAGTCATGAGTGCCAGAGTTCATAATCAACAATTGATTGCCTAAGTATAATTTGTCGCTTAACTTATTTGACAGATAGATTGTATATTTTTTTTATGAGTAAAAATTTACATGTAGGAATTGTTGGTTCGGGTATTCAAGGTGTTTCAAACGCATTGTTTCTTCAAAAAAAAGGGTTTCAGGTAACTATATTTGATAGAGATAACCCCGGCAGTCCAGCAGCTTCATATGGGAATGCAGGTCACTTTTCACCCTACGCATCATTATCACTAAATAGAACCGATGTTCTTGCTGATGTACCAGCAATGTTAATGAGTTCAACAGGTCCATTAGCTCTAAAATGGAATTATGTGCCAAAAATGTTACCTTGGTTTTTCAAGTTTATTTTAAATACAACGAAAAACAAAATGATGCATACCGCAAGAAATATGCATCAAATTTTAGATTTAGCTTTACCAGCTTATGATGAACTTTTTGATGAGATTAATTTAGATGGTCTCGTTGAAAATAAAGGAATACTCTACATTTGGAATGATAAAGACTTAAAGAGTAGAGAGTTAGAAATTAAAGTAAGAGATGAACTAGGTGTAAAACAACAACTGGTCAGTAAATCTGAAATTCACGATCTAGAACCTAATATAAAACCTTTTTATCATGCAGGAGTTTATTATCCATATGCACGACATGCCCGAAACCCTAAAAAAATCTTACTTAAATTATTTGAATTATTTTTAAAAAAAGGTGGAAAGTTTGAAAAGAAAAATATCAACGATATAGAATTTGATACAGAAAAACCAGTTTTTGTAACTGATGGTGAAAGATATACTTTTGATAAAATTGTAATTGCCTGTGGAGCTTTCTCAAAAAAATTAACAGATAATTTAGGTGAACGAATTCCTCTTGATACTGAAAGAGGTTACCATGTTCACTTCAAAGATTGTGATCATCTTTTAAGTAGACCTGTTATTTTTTCTAATAGAGGATTTGGTATCACCCCTATGGAACAAGGATTGAGAGTAGTTGGTACAGTTGAATTTGGTGGATTAGATAATCCACTCTCTAAATCAAGAATTAAAAATTTAATTAATAATGCCAAGTATATGTTAGGAGATCTTCCAGAACATGAGGATGAATGGTTAGGTTTTAGACCTACACTGCCAGATTTTTTACCTGTAATGGGACCCTCAAAAAATTATAAAAATGTATTTTATTGTTTTGGTCATCATCATTTAGGATGGACATTAGGTCCAATTTCTGGAAAGATTGTCTCTGGAATGATAGCTAAAGAAAACACAAATCTAAATTTAGATCCTTATAGCTCAGTAAGATTTAGTTAATCAAATGCAAAATACTAAGGCATACATAATGCTAGTATGTGCAACATTATTTTGGGCAGGAAACTTTACATTAGCAAAGCTTGCTTATTTAGAAAATATACCTCCCAACTCACTCGCATTTTTAAGGTGGTGCCTAGTATGGATAATATTACTTCCCTTCACCTATAAAGAGATATTAAAATTAAAAAATCAAATTAAAGGAAATTTATCATTATTTCTTATTCTAGGTTCTACTAGTGTATGTATATTTACTTCTTTTACTTATAACGCTTTAAATTACACTCAAGTAATTAATGCATCACTTTTTAATACCGCAATACCTGTAACAATAATTTTAGTTTGTTTTTTATTAAAAATTGAAAAAACAAATATTTTTCAAATATCTGGATTAGTCATTTCAGTTTTGGGAATTTTAGCTATTATTACTAAACTTGATCTAAATATTTTACTTACCTTAAATTTTAACAAAGGCGATTTATTTATGGTCGGAGCAATTATTGCTTGGGGAATATATTCTGCATTTTTGAGAAAAAGAACCTTTGAAGTATCTTTACTTGCTCTTGTCCATATAATTTGCACATTTGGATTAATTTTTCTTTTGCCTCTATTTATTTTAGATATGACACAAGGCAAAATTATTGAGATGAGTAGTAATTTTTTTTATATTTTAGCTTATGTTGCAATATTTCCAAGTATTGGTTCTTACTATTGTTGGGCTGGCGCTGTTTCAATCATTGGGGCAAATCGAGCTGGAATATTTTTATCTTTAATCCCATTATTTAGCACTTTGATGGCGATATTTTTTTATAGTGAGCAGTTTCAATTTTTTCACTTGATTGGTGCAATTTTAATTATATTAGGTTTATTTTTATCAAATAAAGAAATTAGAAATGCTTAAAGTTGCAATATTAGACGACTATCAAAATGTTTCTCAACAATTTGTTGATCTTGAAAAACTTGGGGGAAAATATGAAATCAAAATTTTTAGTGAGCCATTTGAGGATGAGGCTGATGTCATAGATAAATTGGCTGATTTTGAGGCATTATTAGTGATGAGAGAACGAACTCCCATAACCAAAAACATAATAGAAAATTTGTCTAAGCTAAAATTTATAATTACCAGTGGATTAAGAAACAAATCAATAGACTTGGATGCTGCCAAAAAAAGAAAAATTATAGTAAGTGGAACAGAAAGTAATTTAAATCCAACTCCAGAGTTAACTTGGACTTTAATTCTTGGATTAGCCAGAAATATTAAAGAGGAAATAGATAATATGTATCAGGGTTATTGGCAGACATCAGTTGGTGTTGAGCTCAAAGGAAAAATTTTAGGATTAATTGGACTTGGGAAAGTAGGTTCTCAAGTTGCAAAGATAGGTAAAGCTTTTGGTATGCAAGTAATGGCTTGGAGTGAAAATCTTAGTCTTGATAAATGCAAAGAGCTAGATGTTTTACCTTGTTCTAAAGAGGATTTAATTAAGAATTCTGATTTCTTGTCAATTCATGTTCAAGGGGGTGAAAGATATAAAGATTGTATTACTTTAAAAGAACTAGATAAAATGAAAAAAACTGCTTTTTTAATCAATACCTCAAGAGGTCCAATAATTAATGAAGATGATTTAATTATTGCTTTATCTACAAATGTAATTGCAGGTGCTGGATTGGATGTTTATGAAAAAGAACCTTTGCCAGAGAATAACAAACTAAGATTTTTACCTAATGCTTTATTAACACCTCACTTAGGATATGTAACTGCAGAAAATTATAATGTCTATTATAGTCAAATGATTGAGTCTCTTGAAGCTTGTGCGAGTGGAAAACCAATTCGTGTAATTGAATAATTATGGATTTATCAGTCGTCAATCACGAGGATTATTTTGCAAAAATTGGTGATGACCATAAGTTTCCGATTAATAAATTTGGAGAACTTGCAAAATATTTAATTGATAAAAAGATAGTTAAAAAATTTCATCAACCCTATGCATGCTCTGAAGAAACTTTAAAAAGAGCTCATTCAGAAAAATATATTAAGGATGTTAAAAATAAAACCTTAGACCAAAATACAATTAAGAAAATTGGATTTCCATTAGTGGATAGTGTTATTCAAAGGTCTTTAGTCGCAACCGGCGGAACAGTTTTAGCCACTAAACTTGCAATAAAAAATGGTGTTGCATGCAATACTGCAGGTGGTAGTCACCATGCAAATTATAATGGAGGTGCTGGTTATTGTGTGTTCAATGATGTTGCGGTTGCAGCTCAATACTTATTGGATCGTGGGTTAGCTGGAAGAATTTTAATAGTTGATTTAGATGTGCACCAAGGTAATGGCAATGCAGATATTTTCGCAAATAATCAAAATGTATTTACTTTTAGCATGCATTCAAAATCAAACTATCCAGCCAAAAAGTCAATCAGTGATCTTGATGTTGAGCTTGATGATAATATGGAAGATGCTCAGTATATAAAGATACTTGATTTCTATTTAAATCAATTTAACGAGGAAAATTTTGACTTTGTTTTTTATATTGCTGGAGTTGATATCCACCACAATGACCGATTAGGTAAATTAAAAATTTCAGATGAAGGAATAAAAAAAAGAGATGAAATGGTCACTCAAAATTTCTTTTCACAAGGAGTACCTTTGTGTGGTGTACTTGGTGGTGGTTATAATAAAGATTTTAAAAAACTTGTGGAATTACATTCTATTTTACATCAATCTTGTGCTAAATTAGTTAAATGACAAAAAAGAACCCGAATCTTACTGCTGAACAAAAATTGATAATGTTTGAGGATGGTACAGAACGTGCTGGCAGTAGTGAATTAAACAATGAAAAACGAGAGGGGAGTTATCATTGTGCCAATTGTGGCATTAAGCTATTTGAATCAAAAGCAAAATATGAAAGTGGATCAGGCTGGCCTTCATTTTTTCAATCCTTACCAGATGTGTTTGAGACTAAAACCGATCACTTAATTGGTTATGCTAGAACAGAGTATCATTGTAAAAATTGTAATGCTCACCATGGTCACATCTTTGATGATGGTCCTCAACCTACAGGCAAAAGGTATTGCAACAATGGTGTTTGTTTAGTTTTTCATGAAAAAGAAAACCAATGATTTTAAAGTATATAAGTTTTTTAATTGGTCTTACATGGTCATATTCTTTAATTAAAACACAATCTATTTTTAGTAAAAAAACAGGCTTAATTTTTAAAATATTTATTTCCAAAGTTTCTTGGCTGACTTTTTTAGTAGCAATTTACTTTGGATTTAAAAATTTTTCCTTGCAATCGACTTTAGTTGGTGTTGTGGTTTCCGTTGTAATTGTACATCTAGGATTTATGTTTCTTAGTAAATTTTTAAAGTCAAAATTTACTGACAAACAATTAATTTTTTCTAAAAACTTTTTTGAATATTCCTTAATTGTGTGGATAATATATTACTTTATATACTAGATAATTACCTATTTTGGTCGCTATCGGATAAGTAAATATTGTTTTTTTTAAAAATTATAGATAAAATTTAGTATGTTTGAAAAATTAGAAGAATTAGCAAAAAATAATAAAAAAATATCAGATTTCCACATTAGAAGTGGTTGGCCGTTAGCATTTAGACAAACAGGAGAAATTCACAAAGTTCCAGAGGTCATGGTTAAAGCACAAGATCTCCAAGATTTAATATCGACCAATTGTAATGAAGTTGAAATGAAAAGATTTAATGACACTCATGAACTTGACTCGTCAGTTACACTTAGTGGTTTAAGATTTAGGGCAAATTTTTACAAAACTATTAATGGACCGGCAGCAGTACTCAGAAGAGTTGAAAGTGTCATCCCAGAGATGGGACAATTTGATTTACCACCAGTTCTTTATGATATTATTGATATGCACAAAGGACTTGTGTTGGTTACAGGACCAACAGGATCAGGAAAATCAACTACGCTTGCTGCAATTGTTAATGAAATTAATAAGACCCGGACTGCAAATATTATTACTGTAGAGGATCCAGTTGAATTTATTCACAAGGATGCAAAAAGCATTGTCTCTCATCGAGAGGTTGGAAAACAAACACAAACTTTTGCGAGTGCTTTAAAAGCGGCACTGCGAGAGGATCCTGATGTTATTCTGGTAGGAGAGATGAGAGATTTAGAAACAGTTTCTCTTGCATTAACAGCAGCGGAAACAGGTCACTTAGTATTTGGCACACTACATACCAGTGGCGCACCAAATACAATTAATAGAATTATCGATGTATTCCCGCCTGAGCAACAGGCACAGATCAGAGCTCAAATTTCGACATCTTTAAAAATGGTAGTTACGCAAAGACTTCTTAAAACTAAAGATGGTCAAGGCCGTTGTGGTGCTTTCGAAGTGATGAAGTGTACAGCCCCAATTCAAAACTTAATCCGAGAAGCGAAAATTCATCAAATCCCAAGCATCATGCAAACAGCAGTAAAAGATGGAATGATTACAATGGCAAAATCATTAGAAGAATTAGTTAAAGCTGGAAAGATAGATGCTGGGGCAGGTAAAGAACAATAAAGGATTTAATCTTTTAGAATTAATTGTTGTCATTGCAATTGTTGGATTTATATCTGCAATTTCATATCCAAATTTTTCTTCGTGGAATAAAGAAAGAAAAACCAGAGCTGCAGTTAAAGAGGTTGAAGCGATGATAAGAAACGCTATAGTTCAAACAGAAAGAGGTACTTTTGCTTATGTCCAAGTACTTTTTTCAAATACGGCGAACCATTTAAAAATAGAATCACGAGGCATGACTTTGGCAAGTTTAATAACTCGAATGAATAATGGCGAGAGCCCCTGGAATAAAGAAAAAAACAAAAGATGTAAAACGGATGCTGGAGATTTTGAAGAGGATAATAATTATTGGGACACTGATAATAAAAGCACAAGTAATGAGATAAAAAATGCTGTTTATGCTATTGAACTAAAGGATGTGTCTACAAATTTTTTTGGGGAAAGAGCAGCAGCAGTTTGTTTTGCAAAAAATGGCAAATTTTATGAAGGATCTGCGTCTCTTGCTTTTGACGCATCTACAGGTGTTCCTTTCAATTTTATAAATATTTGTAGGCGAGAAAGTTTTAACCCAGTTTGTGGAATAGCTATGCCGAGTGATGTTGACGGTGATATTTGTCCAGAAAAACCTGTAAATTCAGAAGGTAAGGTAATAGATGATGGTGAAGTAACAGTGAGTAGAGTTCATTGGAATAGATTTGGAAATGTTGTCACGAGCAGATATGTTAATGAATACGAGATAGACCCAGGTACTGGTGATAAGAAATGGGCGTGTGATGATGAAGCACCAAAATATGTTTATGATTAAAAAAAAGATGAATAAAAAAATATCTGGATTATCTCTTTTAGAGGCTTTGATATCAACTGCAATCGTTGGAATTGGTTTCGTTGCCATATTACAAATGACAAATTATTCAATTCAGTCTATTTACATTTCAGGTGAAAGAACCAAAGCCAATTATTTAACAAATGTAATTGCAGAAGATGTTATTGGTAATCAAGATATAAATACTACTGGTGATAATAATTTTTCGAATTTACTATCTCAAAGAGAGTTTAATTCAAATTTTTGTCAAAGCAATTCCGGAGGAACTAATAATAGTGGTGAAATTTACTCTGGAACAACAAATAATACAACTAATGTTGAAATAAAAACCAATAAGTGGAACGCTCTATTAAACAATAAAGATTATTTAAATTGTGCAGGCCGTAACGAAACAAGAAATTTCAGAGTGTTTAAAGTAGTCAGTAGGTGGAGTCAGGTAGATGGTTTAATCAATCCACAACAGACTGATATTGATAATAATGGTAGTCCAGATGAGCCTTATGTCATGGATGAAGTCATGTATATCGGAAGAGTACAATTTAATTTGAATAACGGAAAAAAAAGAAAATTTTTATATTTTCAAAGTGATTTTGAGTTAAAACAATGAAAAATCGAATTAAGTATATAGCGGGTCTTACTTTGATCGAAATCATGATTGGAATCGTTATTACTACAATCATGATGGCTGCCGTGTACACATCATATTCTGTTGTTAATCAATCATATTCACAAGTCTCTGATAAAGCCAAAATTAGTAGAGCAAGCAGAGATATAGTTACAATGTTAATGAGAGATGTGCGTATGGCAGGATTTAAATATTATGCTGGATCACATGAAATAGCTCAATATGCATCTAATACATCAACATGTAATAACGGTACTGGGATTGTTTTACCAAAAAATAGTTACTTATATTTTGATAATGGATTCAACAATCCTCAAGACAGTCATAATCCGTTAGTGATAAGAAAAAATACCTTGGGTTTTGGAATTGTCTCAGACGCTACTACTTCAGTATCGACCAACAATACTAATGTAACTGGATCTACTGCAAGCACCAGTAGTAACTGTTGTGATCAAATTCAAATTGTATATGAAGATTTTAATCAAAATGACCATGGTGACGGAGAACAAGCTTATAAAAGATATAGAATAACTTATTATGCATTGCCTAACGACTCAGGTGGTTTTGCCGCTTATAAAAGAGTAGAACATTATTTCCAACCAAGAAGTGGATGTGAATTATTCGAACAAGCAACTCCACCTCCACAAGATGACAGTGGAAATGATTCTCTTGGGGTTGGTAACCTGTTTAATTTAGAAAATCAATTTGGAGTTAATAGAGATCAAAGTGCCGGTGGTATAGTTGGGAGTGGGGTCAGTGATGACTCTGCAGATATAAATTCAATTAATAAAGGATTATGGCTTACTAATTGCAATGAGTGTACCCCTGGAGTGATGGTAAGAAATTATATCGATGACATGGAGTTTATACCTTTTGATAAAGATGGAAAGATAATACAAGACTCTGCTGGTAGATTTCCAGCTCCAGAACATAGTGGAATTAGAGATAGGCTTTTAGATATCAGAGGTGTGGATATACGACTTACTTGGGTATCAAAAGAGGATTTTTACAGAGAAGCAGCTACAACAGATAAGCCTAGAACAATTTTAGGATTGGGTGGTGAAGATAGAAATAATTTAATTGCTGATGGAAAAGATAAAAAATTAAGAGACTCAGTTGTTGTTACAGTTCATACGAGAAATATTGGAGAAACTTTTTAATGAAAAATAATAAACAAAAAGGATTTGCGATGGTTTTATCTTTAGTTTTATTATTAGCCATGTCGTTAATGGGAGGTGCTTTAATTGTGATAGCTTCATCTGATCATCAAAGTAATAATAGTAGTGATGAGTATCAGCAAACTTTCTATGTTGCTGAAACCGCTTTATTGCAAGCTCAGAAAAGTTTAATCAATAAAATGCTAGGTCCAATCAGAGTTGATACTGGAGGCAGAGACTATGATGGAAGAATATATCCCACAAACCAGCTATCGACCGAACCCAATCTTTTAGATCAAGATACCCCTTGCTATAAAAGTTTTAGAAACTTGAGTAGAGATAGTAATTTTAGAGCAGTTGAGCATGTAAGAGAACAAAGTTTTTTAGATTTATTATTCCCAATTTTTAACGATGGCAATGCTGGATTAGCAATAAACTCTTCAATTGATAATTCAACTGCACTCAGTCAAGAAGAGGAAAATATTGGAAAGTATTTTTATGAATTTTTCTCAGTCAGCTCTGGTACCTCTGAGTATAAGGGCACTGGTGTAAGTTTGAAAAAAGGATCAGGTACGTCTCAAAGGAAAGGCACAGCTTATAAAATTTATGGATGCGGCATGATGGGTAACCCAAACAATCCAGAAATAATAGTACCTCTGGAAACACTTATAGTTTTGTCTCATTAACAATGAATTTAAAGCTTAAAATGAGCAGGTATGAATGTTGAAAAAATATTTATATAAATTTATAGTTTTGTCGTGAAAAAATTTTTTTTAAAAATTTCATTTTTAATATTTTTTTCAAGCTCCTCTATTGCTTGTCCTTTATTATCGGTCGATATAGGCACACCCGTGCGAGATGCACAAAATACATTTGAATTTTTGATGCTATACAAATCTGAGCTTTTTGAAAAAGGTCATTCTGCAAAATACCAAGCCTATGCAGCAGATTATTGTGAAAACTCAAATTTAGAAAATACTGATTTGGAAGTGATAATCTACGACTCTAAAGTTGCGGGTATAAATTTAATTTCAACAGATAGTGAAATAAAAAATGAAATTTATAACTTTGTAAAAAATAATATTAGTGATCCTGGTAGCGAAGCTGAGAAAGAAAATTGGGTTGGTTATAAAGATTTAAGCTTAGGTAATCTAGTAATAATGTATAGCAAAATAAATATAAGAGATGAAATTTTTGAAATTCTTGAAATTACTAATCCACAAATGATGGATTATACTACAGGTGAGGAAGTAATTGAGGTTATGGGATAGAAAATGATGAAACTTTTTAAAATTTTATCTTTGTTATTTTTGTTATCGTTTAGTAGCAATGTGAATGCAAAACCTGTACCACCCGGTGCAGGCGGTGGTGACGTTGCTGCTAATATATTATTTTTAGTCGATAGTTCTGCCAGTATGGGGAGGTGGATAGGAGGTGATGGTATTGGCCCAGTTGCAGGGGTTGCTTACGACTCACAAAATAGAATTCTATTTTCACAATATTCACGACGAACTGCAGGTGCAATTATAAGGTACAATGCTAATGGGAGAAGAGATAATTCATTTAGACCTATCAGGGCAATCCCAAGAGCGGGATGTACACAATTCAATGATAATAGTGCTCATACCAGGCGAGGCCTTCAAAGACAGAGAAAAGCTGCTCATGTAGAGTTTGTAGAAAACCTAGACTCTGTTAGTTTTAATGAGAGCGTAATTTTTTTTCATAGTCAGGAGAGAAATACCAGAGGTTATATATTTGGCTTTTCAGAAGATGGTAGAAGATGTTTAATTGCCTTAAGAGCACCTGGCGGCATGAGTTACAACGGCTTTGACATAAAAGAGGTTGGAGGTGTTCCTTACTTATTTGCAGCAGGCGGTGGTCGAAGAGCTTTTGGTTTCTTTATGTCATGTAATCTTGAAACTTTTGTATGTAGAGAACAAAATATAACCGACACAAGAAGTGTTGTAAGATGGGCAGGAAGACTTAGTGTTAATAATGAAGGTAACATGGTTTATTTTTCAAATAGATTACAAAATAATCTTGAAGGATATTCTTTAACTCGAAATGCCGATGAATTTACCCTAGGAACTCGACAAAGACAATGTACTGCATCAAATGCTCCAAATTTAACTTCTGAATTAGCAATTCCTTTTGGTGTGGAAGTTTCACCAGCAGATAGTAACATAGTTTATACTACTTCCGTTTTTTCTCACGCAATACAAAAAATTCAAATATCAAACTCTACGACCAATTCTTGTACAATCATCACTGGAGTAGGTTCAGGTTCAAGAACAAATCTGTCTAATGAGGGAAGTGCAAATGCTTTGGATGCTGATAATGTGGGTTTTAATCAACCACATGCTCTTGGCATAGGTTATAATGCAGCTGATGATAGATACCTGTTGTTAACAGGAACTGCTAGGGGTTACATAGACGAATTTCATGAAGATAAATTCACCGCTATTGCTCGAAATACAACTTGGGTTCAACAAATGGGGGGACCAAGAATTAGAAGATGGGATGGAGTTAAATCTGCAATTAACGCAATCGTTAACGACACTACATTAACAACAGGTGCTTATTTTGGCTTTGGTCATTGGAACGCTGGTGAACATGGTCGTTCAAGAACTGCTGCTATGGGAGGGCGTCATTGTCATAGAACTAATGATTGTACTTACTATCAAGGCTGGAATGGAGATCATCCAGAGGGGACAAGTATACAATGTAATCGGGACTCGTGTTTAAATGTAGCCGTAAGCCCAAGGGGATCTGATCAAATTATGGATGTAATGGCTCCTTTAGGAATGGCCTGGGGTACGGATGCAAATGCTTTTTCTCAAATTGCTGAAGATTATTTTATGGATCAAAATGCTGGAGGCAAAATCTTAAATCCAGATGCTGATTGTCAGATAAATTATGTAATTGTAATTGGAGATGGGGCCATGAGGAACACTGGGCTGCTCGGTGATAATCAAAGGGGTTTTGCTGCTGAAAGAATGGCACGATTGAGAGAACAAGGGGTAAAATCTCTTTATGTAGCTTATGGAGGTGGAATTAATGGTACAAGTTTAAATAGATTTCATGAACTTTCAAGAATAGGCACTAGTACATTACCAGCTGGAACAACTGCACAAGAATGTATTGATGATGAGGATTGTGAAAGAGCAATTGTAGCCAGAACACCTGAAAGATTAAAAACTGTTTTAACTTCTAAGATAAGACAAATTATTGCTGATAAACTAGCGTTCACTGCGCCGTCAATTACAGCAACTATCGAGGAAGGTGGATCTTTATATCAAGCACAATTTGGATACGAACAATTTGGTGAATGGCAAGGTAGAATTTTACGTAAAAAACTTCTTAGCCCTGCTGATTGTCCTGATACTAATGAAGATTGTGTTGAGCATAATACTGCACCAGGAAATCCACATAAGAATTGGGACTCATCATTAATGATCAGAAGACAATCAACACCAGGTGGCGCAGATGATGGTAGAAATATTTGGACAGCTATGCCGGGAGCTTCTTATCTTGGAAACTGGGATAATTTTTCTCAAGACCAATCAACAGCAATAACAAATTTATTCAATTTATTGGGATATGAAATTGATGATTATCATACTAGTACGTCAAATTGTTCTGATGTTGGTAGTGACGTCACTGAGGGTGATGAAACTATAGGATTGATTAATTTTATGAAAGGTAATGATTATTTTGATTATGATGGTGATTGTGATGTTGCTGAAGTCAGAAACCATGTTATGGGTGACGTATATCACTCGCAACTTGTAGAGGTAGGTCCGCCAGAAATGAATTTAAATTTTACATCTTTTAATGAGGAGGCGTATCATAGGTCAACAAGAGGTTATGCGCGTTTTAAAGTGGAACAAGCAAAAAGACAAAATGTAATTTATGCAGGTGCAAACTCAGGAATACTTCATGCAATTGCAGCTAAAAGTGGAAATGGGTATCAAGGCGGTGAAGAGATATGGGGCTTTATACCTCCTTTTGTTGCAGCAAAACTTCCACAAATAATAAATTCAGAATATGATAAATCTTCTGGGGGTGGAACTAACCCAATTTTCGGAGTTGATGGCTCTCCTGTGATACACGATGCATTTATAAGGGGATATAATTTTAGAGGAGAATTAGAAGGTAGTAGAAGTTGGCGTACTTTATTATTCATTCCTTATGGAAGAGGGGGCGCAGGCTTTACTTTACTTGATGTAACAGATCCAATCCCATCAGGAACCAGAGGTCCGATTCATATGTTTTCAATATTTAATGATAGAATAAATAATAGAGTGTTAGTTGCCGATGTGCTTGGCAGAATTTCTGCTATTGAATATAATTCTACCTCATCCAGTTTAATGAATTCTTCTGAGGGAGAAGTGGCTACAGATAACTATAATGACGCTAGAGAAAAAACAGAATTAGATCCTAATGATGCTGACTATGATGCTGATGCACTTACAAATATAGCAGTATGTAGTACAGCTTCTGATTTTAGAACTACTGGAACAGCATCTTGTTATAGAGGTAACACTTTTTATTTCCCTGATCTTGTCTTAGATTATCCAACTGGTGAAGAAATTCCTCAAACAGTTTTAGGGGCAGTGAAATTAAACAATGGTGTCCCTGAACCTATCAGTATTACAAGTGCACAAATGTCCGATGATGGTTCTGGAGGGTCTGTTTTAAAAGTTGTGTTTAAAAATGAACAAGTTTTTAATGCTAATCCATCTGATGAAGAGCCTACATTATCAGATGATATAAGTGTTAGAGCGTGCATTGGAGGGTCAGGTATAGACCCAGCTTACGATTATTCTAGGTTAGGAGAAACTTGGTCTACTCCAAAAATTGTTAGAATGCCATCGAGTTCTGGTTCATCAAATATTGGAACAGATAGATATGTTGCGATTATGGGTGCTGGTATGTCCAAGGGAGATGCTTGTGCTGGATCAGCTTTATTTGTGATTGATTTAGAGGGTCATATGGATGGTATGCCTGGTAGAATATATGGTTCTGAAATCAATGGAGGTCCAATCAATATAGTAGATACAACACCCAACGGTATATTATCAGGGGATGTATTGGTTGAAACTAATAACGGAAGTAATATTCCAAACGCTATACCTGCTGCCCCAGTGGTAATTACCCCCGATACCGCACCAGGAGTTCCTTGGAGAGGTGCATTAGTTTATGTAAATGATCTTGAAGGTAAAATTACAAAAATAAATTTAACCAACAATACAAAAGGATTGAATGATCTTGGAACTTTATCATCTGGTGTAACAGAGTTATATGATCAAACAACCCTTTTTAGGTTGGGTTCTACAAGAGAAAATGCAAGATACTCATTTTTTTCAATGGAAGCTGGATTAGGAGTAACTGATAAATCATTTTGGTTATTTGGCTCAACAGGAAATTTTATCGACCTAGGAGGAAAAAGTTCTGAATTAGATAATATTTTATATGGCGTCCAAGATAAACATTTTCCTTATTGGAAGCATTTAAATGGAGTAGAAGTTCCAAAGATTGTTATGAATCCTGGAAGTGATCCAATGGAAATAAATCCTGACTTTTTACGATTGGCACATGAAGGAGCTGACAAAGCAAGTAACGTGGGTAACGCATTTAATTGTGTTAACGTTTCTGGAGATACAGATGGAAATAATTGTCCAATACCAGATACAGCTGACGCTTGGGTAATACATTTGGAAAAAAATCAAAATAATTCTTTCTTATCCCCAAGAACTTTTAGAAAATCATCAGCGCCACCAACTTTATTTAAAGGAATAGTTTATTATCCTATATACCAGCCACCACCAGGCTCTGCTCCATGTGCTCAAGGGCATTCATTCATTTGTGCTGCTGATGATGAATGTGGAACTAATAGCTCGGAATTATTAAAGCTTGAAACCCCAGGAGATGTAAACAATCCTGGTAAGAATGCATGCGCTTATGTGAGTGAAGGTGTGCTATCTGAGTTAGTTGTGTTTGGTGATAAACTCTTTGCCAATGTTGCTGGTCCTTCTGAAGACGAAAGTACTTTATTCTCTGTTTTCTCAGTACCAGGAGAAATTTTACGTAACAAAGGCGGATGGAGAGATAGCGGTTTTTAAAATAACTTCGGATAGAAATAATCCTTTATTATTAATTTAGGTATAAAATAATTTTATCAAGCAACAATAGATATAATACACATCCTAATATGAGATAAGGTCCAAAAGGAATTTGCGAGGATAAATTTTTGGATTTATTCATCAAACTTGGTATCGCTAATACTAAAGCGATAAAGGATGAAAAAAATAATATGAAAGGAATTGATATCCACCCAAACCAAAAACCAATTGCTGACAAAAGTTTAGCATCTCCCAAACCCATACCTTCTTTATTTCTTAATCTTTTATAAAAGAAAATTATCATCCATATAATTAAATAACCTGCAACACCCCCTATTACTGAATTTAAAAAATTTGGAAATAGATACTGATTTAAATTTGGATCAAAACTTTTAAACAACCCTATGGCCATTAATGGAAAAGTTAGCTCATTTGGAATTATAAAATGTTTAAGATCAATGAAAAATATGATGACGAAGAAAATAGATAAGATAAAAAAAAGAAGGGTGGTAAGTGACAAACCGAATAAATAAAAAAACCATACAAAGCTCAATGCACAAACAAGTTCTACCAAAAAATATTTAACATTTATTTTGGCTGAGCAGTCTCTACATTTAGCTTTTAAGAGCACATATGAGAATATTGGAATGTTATCATACCATCTAATTTGTTTTTTGCAGCTTGGGCAATACGATCTACCTCTGGCAACACCCTTATTTTCAGGCAATCTATAAATACATACGTTACTAAAACTCCCCCATATACTTCCGAGGATAAATGCTATAATATAGGACACAATTTATAGTTTAATTTGGGAGGAAAATTCTATGAGTCCATCGATGCAATATTGTATAAACAACATCGCATCAGCTATGTGCAAATAGAAATTTGGCGCATGAATCATGATTTCCATCATAATCAAAATTATCAAAAAATTAATGAATATCAATTTATAAATAACATGTTTTTTAGCGCGAAAAAAAAAGAAACAACTAATGTAGACGATACTACCAGTAAAGATCTAGAATTAGTTACAAAAATGAATCATGATCTAGCTAAGTCGTTAGATCTAAAAGAAACTTTAAGTAATTCTCTAGAATTAATTATTAAAAGAATAAATGCACAAGCTGCTAATATTTTTTTAATTGATGATAAGAACCAGTCTTTTCAGTGTATTGCATCCAAACATCAAGCATATCTAGAAGATTTTGAAATTCCTATTACGCAAGGTGTAATGGGCAAAGCAGTAGTATTAAAAAAATGTATAAGGGTTGGTGACGTAAGAAAAGACGTTAGAGAAATTGCTGAATTTTATTTTGACCTAGATAATAAAACAAATTTTACTACGTATTCTGTTTTATGTTCTCCTTTGATAGTATCAGATGAGTGTATAGGAGTTATTCATTGTTTAAATAAAAAAACAAATAATAAATTATTTGAAGAGAACGACAGAAAACTTTTGGAAACTTTATCTGGACCTGCCGCATTAGCAATTAGAAATGCAAGAATGGCAAAAGATCTTGTTGATAAGAATAGAATGCAGAAAGAAATAGAAATTGTTGGTGAGATACAAAAAACTTTACTATCTCAAAACCAAAAAGAAAAATTTCCAATAGCAGGAATAAATATTCCAGCTAAGGTAGTCTCGGGAGATTTTTATAATTTCGCAGAGCTTACAGAAGGAGTTTATGGTTTTGGTGTTGCGGATGTGTCTGGTAAAGGAATAAAATCTTCTTTACTTATGTCAAAGGCATCAAGTCTTTATAGATGTTTAAGCAAAACAAATTTTTCTGCAGCAGAACTTTTAAATATTTTAAATTCTGAAATATGTGAAACAACATCAAGAGGAATGTTTGTTACAATGTTGATTGGAATTTACGATAGTAATAAAAAAGAACTTACTTTAGCTAATGCAGGACATGAACCACCTTTAATCTATGACAATGAAGGAAATTTTTCTAATTTTGATGAAGCTGGTCCACCGTTAGGTATTGCTCCAAAGTTTAAATTTAAAGAAACAAAAATTAATTTTTCAAATAGTTCAATGTATATTTTTACCGATGGTATTACCGAAATAAAAGATACAAAAGGAAACATGTTAGAGTCAGATGGATTCAAAAATTATATAAAAAAATATCAACCTGTTCCTAATTATGAAAGATTAAACAAGATTGTCGAAGATATTATTAAATCTGGTCGAATACAAAAAGATGATTTAACTATTGTTGTGGTTGACGGGCTATAGTGTACATTAATAAATGTTTAGCATCGGAAAAATAATGATACTAATTGGAATAGTTATTACTTCTGTCTTATATTGGGCTACAACTAATGTATGTAGATATAATTTTGTCATTGAAAAAAAAACAAATGAAATGAATATTATTGCTGCAGAAATAAAACCAGAAATTAAATTAGGTGAAATTTATTATTTTAAAGAACTAAATTGTAATAATATTGATCTTTCATGGGATTATGAAAGAGTTATAAGTAATTTAAATACAATTTCTGTTATGATCTATCAAGAATTGACAACAGACATCAAAGGAAACCCTAATTAGGATTTAATACAAAAAATTTTTAGATAAAAATTAATTTTTTTAGAAAATACAATTTTTAATAGAAAAAAATAAAATATTTTTAGTAAAACTAATCAATTTTAAGTTGAAAATATAAAAAAAACTCATTTATTAATATTTTTACACTAATAATTGGATAACGCAGATTAAAGTTAATTTTTTTTTCTTTCCTCTAACACAAAAATTTAAAACTCTAACACAAATTGCTCTAAATTTTCAAAAAAACAAAAATTGTTGATTTTATTAGGTTTTTTTAAATTTTTGAAAAAAATTTAACTCTAACACAATCGTAAATTACTCTAACACAATCTAAAAAATTTAATTGTGTTAGAGTTTATATATTTTAATAAATTTTAAAAAAAAATAGAATTAGCTTAAAAATCCCTATTTTCCTTACTTTTTTAATAAAAAACTCATTTTGAACATATAATATTTGATTTTGTGTTAGACTAAAAATGATTTTTGTGTTAGAGATTCGTAAATTGTGTTAGAGAAAATATTTATTTTTTAATATGAGTGATCAAGACGAAGATAAAAAAATTTTAAATGATGATCCAAATCAATCTGGATCTGAAAATCAATCTGAAATTGAAGATAAAAATCAACCTGAAGGTGTACAAAATCTAGATAATGAAAAAATTCAGAGTGCAAATGAAAATATTGATCAAAATACTGACGAAACTAAGGTCTCTGATGCGTTAGTTGAAAAAAAAGATGAGAATGAGGGATCTACTCACCAAGTTATTCACAAAAAGGATGGAAGACTTCATATTTACGTTAGACAAGACAAATACAAAGGCGAACTTAAATCTAAAAATTGGGTTGGAAGACTTTATATTGATGGAAAACAAAAAATCTCGTCTTCAGGAACAACAAATCTAGATGAGGCAATACCAATTTTAGAAAAATGGTTTGATGATGTTCAAGCAGAAAGTGAAAAACTAAAAAAAATTGCTGAAGCGGGAGAACAAACCCCAGCTCCAGTGCAAAATCAACCGGAAACAAATACAAACGTAGAAGAAAAAATAATTCCTGTTGAAACCCCAGATGTTAAAGATGAAACTTCAGAAATTAAAACTGATGAGCAAAAAATTGTTCCTTCAAAAGATGAGAGTATAGTTGAAAACAATATTACTATTAACAATGAAGTCGCAACAAAAGCTGAGGAAACAACTGAAGAAAAATCAAAAAGTAAAGTTTCAAATATTTTTGGTAAATTAAAAAATTTAAAATTTAAAAAACCTTCACTAAAAGGAATTAAACTACCCAAGTCACCAGAAAAGAAACGAAACAATCCTTTTAACAAAGCATTAGAATTTTTTAAATCAAAAATTGGTAAATCTTCTGTTCAAGGAGAAGAGGTTATTGGTGTTGAGTTAACTAATAAAGAGATAAGACTTGCGCAAATAAATACAAACAAGTCAAATCAATGGGTGTTAGATAAATTTTATTCTCATCCAATAGAAATTCCTGATGAAAGTAGTGTTCTTGAAAATGCTGAAAAAGTTACAACAGAACTAAGTTTAGCGTTACAAAAGTCTAAAATAGATGTAAATAATGTTGCAATTTCAATACCAGTTACTAGTGCAATCATAAGAGTGGTTACTTCTCCACTTATGAAAGAAGAGGAATTGCAAAAAGCAATTGAAACGAACTCATTGTGGGAGAATTTAGTTCAACTAACAGATAACTTAGATGATTATTCAATTTTTCATCAAGTGATTAATCGAAATGAAAAAGATAATACAATGGATATTCTTTTTGTTGCATCCAAATTGGCAGATATAAATAGCTACGTATCAATCGTAAAAAATAGTGGGTTAAACCCTGTAATTATTGATGTTAAATGTTTTGCTTTAAAATCTGCTGTCGACCAAATTAATCAAATCACTAATAAAACTGAAGACGCAAATTTAACAGCGGTGTTAGAATTTGGTTTAGATGAAAATTATTTAATGATTTTGTATGATAATAACCCAATAATTACTGATATTTTTTTAAGAGGGCAGGATAGAAAAATTTTATTAGAGTCTGAGGATGTAGAGGAAAAAGAAGCACTAGTTAGAAGGTACGTCACACAAGTTAAACAAGCAGTTCAAGATTTTGAAACAAAATATGAAAAAAGAATTAGAAATATTAAAGTTGTTTCAGATCTTAAAAATGTTGAGGAATATTTATCATTTTTTAGAAAAGTATTAATGAATGTTGGCTTTAATTTATTTGACCCAATTGAAGGTTTAAAAGTACCACAACAATTTGAACAGCAAATCAATTTAGAAAATAGATCTTACTTAGCTACACCTGTAGGATTAGCGTTTAGAAAACTTGATGTATTTGGATATTATAAATTTGTAACTGCAGCAAAAAACATAAACTTACTTCCTAATAGAAAAAGTATGTTTCAGCAAAAGAAAATGAAAGCAATTTCAAGTTTTGCATTTAAAGGATTAGCTGGCGGTATAGCAGCATTATATTTAGTTTTATTTTCATTATCTTTTTGGAATATTCATTCTTACAATAAAAAATTAAAAGACTATTCTAATGTCGTTAAAATTCATAAAGAAAAATCTGCAGAGTTAAAAAAAGTCTCAAAAGAATTACAATTAATTGAAACTACATTAAAATTAAGTTCAACTTTAAAATCTAACAAAGAATTAACTTATAGAATATTAGCCCAGATAGCATCAAGCGTCCCAGCAAGATTAAAATTTGATCAAGTTGATTATAATGGTGGACGTATGATTACCATACAGGGTATTGCAGCAAGCGATCAAGATATTTTAAAGTTTATTGATAACTTGGGAAAACAGGAATTAGTTGAGCAAGCATCTTTGTCTTCAATGAGACTTCCTCGATCAACACAAGGTGGAGTAACAATGAAAGGGTTTAGAGTTTTTGTAAAAATTAAAAAAGTAAAATTATGAACTTCAAAATTGATTTAAAAAATATTGACTTAAAAAATATATCTCTCGAAGATATTCAAGCAAAACTAAAAAACGTTGATAAAAAAACTTGGATTAAATTAGGAGTATCTGTGGGAGCAGTAGTTTTCTTTTTAGTTATTTTCTATGCAGTTTTAAATCCTATTGTTAATAAGAAAAAAGCACAACTCGACGACATGAACAAGAAAAAAGAAGAAACAGCAAAATTTGTAAGCGACATAAAATCTAAAAATAAAAAAATAAAACTAAAGAGACCTCAATATGAGCAATATTCAACTCTATTTCACACCAAAGCTGAAGTTGAGGGCTTGTATCAAACCTTGAGTGAATTTGCTGCAATGAATAATTTAGTAATTTCTAAAATTGAAAAGAAAAAAATAGCAGAGGTCACTAAAGCTGATGCAATAGCTTCAGTTAGTAAAAAAAAGAAAAAGAAAAAGAAAAAGAAACAGAAACGAGAAGTAAAAAATATAGCTTATTACAAAATCCCAGTAGATTTTGAGATAACTGGAAATTTTTTGGGATATATTAAGTTTAAAAGGCAATTATCTCTATCGCAAAAGACGTTAAACTTTGACAATGAGTCTATCAAAGTGGTAAAACAGGGAGATTCAACTGGAGCGATAAAAGTGAATGGAACATTAACTATTGTAGGTTTGGCAGATGAATTTTTTTAAGAAGATAACATATATCATTTTCATGCTGTTTTTTGCATTTGCGGGTAAAGCTGACAACCACGATAAAGGACAAAATATTGTTGAGCGAGCAAAAGAAGTAAACCAAAAAATAAAAAAAGAGCAAGCACAGAAAAAATCGAATATCAGTTCAGAGATTAGTAAAGAAGAGCCACTCCCATTAAATGATCCTTTTGTCGGTGATGGTACTCTTGGAGGTTCTAGCGCAGGTGTAAAACTAATTGCAGAAACTGAGGAAAAAAAGAAAAAATTGAGTGTGTTCAATTACAAATTAGTAGGAATAATTGAAGGTGAAGGCGTAGGTTTCGCATCTTTGGTAGATGAAAATGGTGACATAATAAATGTTGCTTTTAATGATGAGCTATCTCCAGGAGTAAGATTGATAGGTATTAGTAAAAAAGAAGTTATTTTTGAAAATGGTGAGGATTCCTTAGTTGTAATTAATTTCAAAAATCAAATTATAGAGAGAAACAACTGATGAAAAAATCTTTTTTAAAAATATTTACAAGCTTTATTGTTGTAGGAATACTAGTTGCAGGCTGTACTGCTACGGGTAAGAAAAAATCTAGCAAAATTTTTAAGCACAATACTCCACTTATTAAGACTGATGTTAAAGAAATGGGTAAAGCAGAAATTGATAAAATGGCAGAGATGGGCCCAACTCCAGTAGAAGGAGATGTTGTTAAACTTAAAAAAAGAAAAAAACTATCTTCAGTAAAAGAAAAAAATTATCTTTTAATTCCTGAGGAATATGTAAGTTTAAAACAAAACGTAACATTTAATTTCCAAAACATGGACTACGGTGAAACCATGAGATTAATGGGAGAAATCGGTAATGTGAACATTCTTGTGGGTGAGGATGTTGCTGGGTCAGTTACAGCTTCATTGACAGATGTACCTTGGGATAAAGCTTTTAATGCTTTATTGGACATGAAAAATTATGCAGCAGACATTGATGTCGCTAGTAACATTATAAGAGTAGCTACTCCGGCAACATTAACTTCTCAAGAAAGTTATAAATCTGCAAGAGCTCAAGCTGTTAAAAAGAAAGTTGAATTAGAGGACTCAGTGGAACCAATTATTTCAGAAATATTTAGACTATACTATATTTCTCCAGCAGAAGCCAAAGCTACAATAACTGAACTATTTACTTCTAGCGGTGGTGCAGGTTCATTTATGCCTATACAAGTTACAGAGGAAAAAACTACTCGTTCTATTATTGTTAGAGGTAAAGAAAAAGATTTAGATGTAGTCGATAAAGTTTTAAGAGAAATTGATGTTAGAACTAAACAAGTTTTAATGGAGGTATACATAGTAGAGGCCGAGTCTTCTTTTGAGCAAGAGCTTGGTAAAAAATTAGGAGGTGCTTTTGCAAGACAAGATATGAGAGCAGGAGGTACTCTTGGTGGTACTTCCGTAGGTGCGCCATCCGGGACAGACTCTGCTATATCCGATGACACTTCAAACCTTGGTGATGGAAAAGATACATTAATGAATTTACCCGCTGCTGGGGCTACTTCAGGTATAGGAATATTAAAAAAAACAGGTTCAGCGGTGTTAAAAGTAGAATTGGAAGCAATGGAGAAAAAAGGTATATCCAAAATAATTTCTAATCCAAAAATATTTTCTTTAGATAATCAAACTGCAACAATCAAACAAGGTGAACAAATTCCTGTAGCGGGAGGTGATGGTGCTGACACATTTACTGATGCAGCATTAGTTATGACAGTAACGCCTAGTATCATTGGAGATGGAAATGTGCTTCTAGATGTAAAAGTAAACAATGACTCTCCAAACAGACAGAATGCTGGTAGTGTTGGAATAAACACCATGGAAATTGCTACAAAATTACTAGTTGCTGACGGCGATATCGTTGTAATTGGTGGAATAAAGAAAAATACTGTTTCTGATAAAGCAGGTCAAGTCCCAGGCGCAGCAAATCTTCCTATCGTTGGAAAAATGTTTAAAGGGACAAGTAAATCTGATAAATTAACTGACTTATTGGTGTTTATCGCTCCAAGAATTTTATAACAATATGTTAAAGATAAGCAGAGAAAGTGAAATTAATTTAATCAATGTTTTAATTGATAATGATGTAATTTCTGGAAAAGATTTAATAAATATTAAGAAGACTAGCACAGAGGGTAACAAATCTCAGATAGAAGCCGTATTTGATCTTAAGTTAACTGATGAAAAAAAAATTCTTGATATTTTAGTTAAAGAGCAAAATCTTGAAATTGTTGATCTTGCCAAACAAGAAGTTTCTGAAGAGATCAAAACTGTTCTTCCATCTAATTATATAAAAGTAAATTTCGTTGCACCTTTTAAAATTGATGGCAAAACTTTACACATAGCTATTCCTGATAGCTCTAAACTAAATTTAATGAGAAATTTAAAAGCAATAACAAAAAAAAATATTGAGTTACATGCGGCACCCTTAACGCAGATTTCTCAGTACATAGAAAAAATTTCAAATGAAAGTGGAGAGGTGACTGCTGCAACCATTAGAGAAGAAAATAAAGAAAAACAAAAAACTTTTGATTCTGATCTAGGTGAAGCGGGAGAGGTGTTAGAAAATACGCCAGAAGAGGATATTGAGGCAATCGAAAATGAATCTGAAGTTATAAAATTCAGTACTGCTGTTGTTGCAGATGCAATTAAAAGCGGTGTCAGTGATATTCACATTGAACCTTATAGGTTCACATCAAGAGTAAGATATAGACTTGATGGTATGCTTACTGAGCAAGAACATTATCGAAAATTTCTTCATGATAATTATGGTGCTGTTGTAACACGTTTTAAAATTATGGGTAAACTTGATATTGCTGAAAGAAGATTACCCCAAGATGGCGCAATAAACTTTAAAATTGAAGGCAAGGTAGTTGACCTCAGGCTTTCAATTTTACCGACAGCAAATAATGAGAGAATTGTAATGCGGGTTCTTAACAAGGATGCGGGAGATATAACTTTAGAGCAACTTAACTTTGAAGAGCAAGATTTAAAAAGTTTAAGAAAGTCAATTCATAGTACTCAAGGTCTAATTCTTGTAACAGGTCCCACAGGTTCTGGTAAATCAACTACTTTATATAGTATCTTAAAGGAAGTAAGTAAACCTCATTTAAATATTTTAACTGCTGAAGATCCTGTTGAATATGAATTAGATGGTGTAGGACAAGTTCAAATTAAAGATGACATTGGTTTAACTTTTGCAGCAGCCCTTAGATCTTTTTTAAGACAAGACCCTGAAATTATTCTTGTTGGAGAGATGCGAGATAAAGAAACTGTAGATATTGGATTAAAAGCTGCATTAACAGGTCACTTAGTTTTTAGCACACTTCACACTAATGATGCTCCCAGCACAATTACCAGATTACAAAATATGGGAACACCTGACTATTTAATTAGTGCTGCTTGTCAACTAGTTGTTGCTCAAAGACTGGCTAGAAGAAATTGTAAAGATTGCAAAGTTCCTGATGATGATGTTAATCCAAAAGTTTTACAAGATTTAGGTTTTACTGCTGAAGTTGCATCAAGAGTTAAAGCCATTAAAGGCAAAGGGTGTCCAAAGTGTAAAGATACTGGTTATAAAGGAAGACAGGGAATTTATGAGATACTTACAGTTTCCAAACCTTTAAAAGAAGCTATCCTTAGGAAGGCCACTACTCCTGAATTAAGAGAAATTGCAGTTAAAGAAGGTTTTCAAACAATGCAAGATATGGGAAGAAGATTAATTGCATCAGGAGATTTAAATTTTAGAGAATACGAAAGAGTTCTTTCAGGAGAATAAAAAATCTAGTTTATGGAAGCATTTACATACAAAGGCATATCTGAAGGCAAATATGTAGATGGAGAAATTGAAGCGCTTAATTTAGATGAGGCATCTCATAAGCTTAAAGAACAAAAAATTATCATAACGAATATAGTTCGTTCGTCAAAAAAGAAAAAAACAGAGGTAAAAGAGAAGAAAAAGGGCAAAGGATTTAGCCTTTTTGGAAAAAAGAAGGCAAAAGTTGAGGATGTTTTAATTTTTTCAAAACAATTTGCAACTATGGTTAAAGCAGGATTGCCTATTTTACAGGTTTTGGGAATGTTAAGAGATCAAATTGAAAGTCCCGCTATGAAAGACATTATCGAAGAGATTAGAAAAAGCTTAGAGGGTGGAGTAACCTTATCAAAGTGTTTTGAAAAATATCCTGAGCTTTTCGATAATGTCTACATTAACTTAATCAAAGCTGGTGAAGCCAGTGGTAAATTAGATGTATTTTTGCTCAAAATTGTTGAGTCTCTTGAAAAAAAGGAGAATATTAAAAAGAAGATTAAATCAGCTTTAATGTATCCGAGCATCATGTTTACAGTTGCTATAACAGTTAGTGCATTCATGTTAGTTAAAGTTGTTCCGGTGTTTGCTAAAATGTATGATGGAATGGGTATAGAATTACCCACTGCAACAGCAACTATAATGGCTATGAGTGACTTTTTAAGAGGCACTGGTGGAAAAGTTTTACTTTTTGGCTTAATCGGTTTTGTTTTAGGTTTTAGATATATTACGTCCAAGAATGAAAAAATGAAATACGCTTGGCATAAACAAGTTTTAAAACTACCAATTTTCGGTGACATGATACTAAAATCTATGCTAGCTAGAATTTCATTGATCATGGGTAACTTAAGTGCTGCAGGTGTTAATCTCCTTGAAAGTTTAGAAATTTCTAAATCAGTTAGTACTAACGTCGTAGTTTTAGAGGCTTTAGAAAATGTCAAAAAAGGAGTTTTTTCTGGAGACACATTAACAAAATTATTTTTAAAAGATCCTTTATTTCCTCCAACTTTTTCTCAGCTTATTTCAGTAGGGGAACAAACTGGACAACTCGATGAAATGTTTGGATCAGTTGCAAAATATTATGAAGCTGAATTTGACACAACTGTTGATAACCTTTCATCACTGATTGAACCAATTATGATTGTTTTTATGGGTATCATGATCGGAGGATTAATGATCGCGATGTACTCTCCAATTTTCAATGTTGGAGCTTTAATTGGCTAAAATTTATAATTGCTTAGTTAAAACTAAGTGATTGATCCAAGGTTTTTTTCCATCTTTAAATTCAACTGCATCCATTATTTGTTGAATAAAAAAAGTTCCTAAACCACCCGGTTTAACATTGTCAATTTCTCTGTGTTTAACTTTCCCAGGATCCACTGGTGTACCCATATCATAAAAACCAATTTGTAATTTGTTTTCTTTACAACTTATTTGTACAACCATTTTATCTTCTGTATCAGGTGAGTCTTTGTAAGCATGTTTAACTATATTTTGTGCTGCTTCGGCAATTGCTAAAACTAATTCATCTTTTAAACTTTGGTCAATATGAAGTTTTTCAAAAACTTCCCTACAAAAACTTCTGACATCTTTTAAACTTGATGATCGCACTAAAAAATCTTTTTTTTCAGTATGATTTGTGTGAGCTAATTCACTCATTAGTAATTATTCCAAATTTAATATTTGTTCTAATTTTGCCATCATGATGACTTTTAAAACAGATTTACTTACTTCTTTAATGATTACTTTTGTATTTTTTTCTAAAGCTTTTTGGTGACTTTCAATTAAAACAGATATTCCAGACGAGTCCATATATTGAACATTACTTAAATTAAGATGAACTTCTTTCCCTGCATCAATATGTGGAAAAATAACTTCTTTTGCTTTTTCAGTAACATCCATATCTATTTCACCATCAAGATGAACTGTTGCTACATTTCCCTCTTCACTAACTTTGTAACTCATAAAAATTTCCTCGCCATTGCTAAAACTTTTTCAACTGGTTTACTGACTTCAACCAACTCAAATTTTGTATTTTTTTGTTCTGATAATTTTTTACTTTCAATGAGCACTGAAATTCCTGAGGAGTCCATATATTCAACTTTACTTAAATTTAAATGAACTTCGTGACCTGCTTCGATCAAAGGTAATATTGTTTGTCTAGCTTTATCAGCAACGTCCATATCAATTTCACCATTTAAGTGAACTATTCGTTTTGTATCAATTTCCTCTATTTTATATGTCATAAATTGTTAAATTAGCTCATTATGAGCAGATATTATTTATTTTCCACAAAAAAAAAGCTCAATAATGCTACTTTAATTTATTTACATATCAGAAAAAAATATTTAAAAATCTTATTATTAAATTAATTTAATTAATATAAAGAGGAACCATGAGAAATAATAAAGGTTTTACGCTAATCGAACTACTAGTCGTGGTTGCGATTATTGGTATTTTGGCTGCAGTTGGAACTGTTGCTTATACTGGATACACTGAAGGTGCCAAAAAATCATCAGCTAAATCAAATCACGCTTCTGTGGTTAAATATATTGCTGCTGAAGATCAAAAATGTAACGTTGGTGCCAAAAAAGCTTTTGGTAAAGAAGTACTTGGAGCAGGAGAAACTGATGCTACTAAATTTGATTGTGAAAACAGAACTGGTGGCACAATTGCTGCTGCGGCTGTAGCTGAACTTACAGATTTCAAAAATCCGTATGCAACGTCTGCAGGTGCTGTTAGATCAGAGAATACTTCTTTCACTGCTAAAGCAGACAGAGGTTACGTAAACGTAGTTGCTGATGGTAATACTATAACAATCACAACTTGTTTTGATGCAACTACATCAGATAACGATGGACCAAAGGCATGTGCAGTCGCTGCTGACAGAGTTGTCAACGAAATTGATGTTGCGGAATAACATTTTTAGATAAAAAAACTTATGATCACCAGAAGCTCAGGATTTAGTTTAGTTGAGCTTTTGGTGGTTGTAGCTATAATAGGAATTCTTTCAGCAACTGGGATGGTTCTTTACTCAGGTTATATCCAAAGCGCTAAAGCAAGTGCAGCCAAAAATCTTATGGCACAGATTGCTTTAGCTCAATCCGAACAATATGCTAATTCAGGAAGTTACTTTAAAACAGATTCTTCTGAAGTATGTGCTCCTCGGTCCCCTACAAGCAATGACGGCCAGGAAACTATTGCACAGATTGAACTAGCTTTATTTGATGGTGATCAAACAATACCTAGAGACGGTGGTTATGGATATTGTATTGGAGGAACTGATTCAAATAATTTTCTTGTAATAGCCCAAGAGTTTGTCAGTGGCGATTCCACTGAATGCACTCTTGAAGTTAGAAGAAGAGGTGGTGTCCAATCACTGGGATGTTAATTTAATAACGATCAATTAAAAAAATCATTTTGAGCACTTTACTAATTGCTAGTTGAAATTGTTTTGTTAGGTAATTAAAATCATGGATAACGATATGGCTCAAGAGGTTATAGACATTTTAACAAGTAATATTGACACCTTATGGGTGATTGATTGCGCGATTTTAGTTTTCATCATGCAAGCAGGTTTTATGTGTATGGAAACAGGTTTATCCAGACACAAAAATAGCATTAACGTTGCATTAAAGAATGCTGCAGACTTTGGAGTTTCGGTTGTTATCTTTTGGATTTTTGGTTTTGGTTTGATGTTTGGTACTTCCTACAATGGATTTTTTGGTACCGATTTATTTTTCTTTAAAACAGATAAAGCGGAGTACATGACTTACTTTGTCTTTCAAGCAATGTTTGTTGCAACAGCAGCAACAATTATTTCAGGCGCAGTGGCGGAGAGAATGAAATTTAATGGTTATTTAATCATGACAGTTTTAGCGACTGGAATTATTTATCCAATTGTTGGTCATTGGGCCTGGTCTTCTAGTTATTTATCTAAATATGATACAGTAGATCAACTCTTAGCAATAACAGGCACAGTTAAAACAACTGGTTGGTTATCTGATTTAGGTTTTGTTGATTTTGCGGGAAGCACCATAGTTCATTCTGTGGGTGGATGGATTGCGTTAGCAGCAGTTATTATTTTAGGTCCAAGAATTGGTAAGTATTCTGATGCTAATAAAGGAAAGTTTACTGGTTCAAGTTTTCCTCTAGCAGTGTTAGGTACACTTATTTTATGGTTTGGTTGGTTTGGTTTTAATGGCGGAAGTAATGGCGCTATGGATGAGGCTGTTCCATTAATTTTAATCAATACCTTTTTAGCGGCAGCTTTTGGTTTGTTAACCGGATTAGGTATTTCATATTTAAGATTTAAAAAGCCGGATCCATTCTATATTATCTTAGGGCCACTAGCAGGTTTAGTTGCAATTACTGCTGGATGTAATTCAATGACTTCAGTTACTTCAATTTTTGTTGGAGTTGTTGGTGCGATTATTGCAATTATTGTTAACGAAGTATTAAATAAATTTGAAATTGATGATGTTGTTGGAGCGGTCCCTGTCCATTTAGCAGCAGGAGTTTGGGGGACATTAGCAGTTGGTTTATTTAGTGACTTAAGTATTTTAGATACAGGTCTTGATAGATTTTCTCAAATTAAAATTCAATTAATTGGTATCATCGCAATTGGTACGTTTACATTTATATCTTCATTTACAATTTTAAGTTTTTTTAACAAATTTTATCCATTAAGAGTAAGTCCTGTTCAAGAAGAATTAGGTTTAAATATTGCAGAACATAATGCTGTTTCTATTGAGCATGATTTAATTTCTATTTTAGATAAACAATCAGAGTCTGGTGATCTTAAAATTAGAGGTCCACAAGATCCTTTTACAGCAGGGGGCGTGATTGGTCTTTATTACAATAAACTTATGAGCAAACTTGAGACTAGTGAAGATGAAAAAAACAAATGGCGTGAAAGAATTTCAAAAGAAGTGAAACTTGCAGTTAAAGTTCAAGAAAACTTTTTACCAAAAAGAAATTTAAAAAATTATCCTGTCCATGGAATTAATATTGCAGCAAGAGAAGTATCAGGTGATTTTTTCAGTTTTTATCCTCACAATGATAGTATTTATTTTATAATTGCAGATGTCGCTGGTAAGGGAATTCATGCAGGTATGGTGATGGCTAAGGCATCTACTTTGTTTGAAGTTTTAGCACAATCGAAAGTAGATCCAGATGAAATGGTTTTTCATATGAACAATGATTTAAATAATACTAAAACTGCTGGCATGTTTGTAACTTCAATTGTAGGAGAGTATAATTTAATTACTGATGAAATTAGATGGGTGAACGCAGGTCATCAACCTGCAATTTTAAGAAACGATCAAGGTAAATATGATCAGTTTGAAAGTTCAGCGCCACCATTAGGTGTGATTAAACAAAAAGATAAAAGTGTATATAATATTCATAAAACAAAATTAAATGGTTCAAGGTTTTATGCTTTTACTGATGGATTGTCAGAAAGTTTAAATGATAGAGGTGAAGAAATAGGGATTGATGGTTCAATTGGCATTATTGAGCAAAATTATAATAAAGATACTATTAAGCAATTAGATAGCATTACCCAATCTGTAATAGGAACGAGCCAAAATAGAAAATTGTCTGATGACTTAACTTTAATAAGTATTGGAAAATAAGAGTAATTTTAAAAATTAATTAATTGAAAAAAACAATAGACTTAATATCTTTTCATTTTTATGTTTTTGTATTTCGTAAGATTTAAATTATTTTTGATATCAATAATTTTGTTGATTTCAACATCCGCTTTTTCTTCAGAAAAAAATATTACTTATATGCAAATCTTACAGGATCCTAATAACTTAGATTTAAATTTAAAGTACGCCCAACAACAAGGAAAAGTTGGTAACTTTAAACAAACAATTTCAACACTTGAGAGATTGAATATGCTTTATCCAGACAATGTTGAAATAAAATTATATTTATTATCTGTTTTAGTCCAAGTTGACTCTCCAGAAAAAGCCAACACTATTATTGATGATATGAAATTAAGAAGAGATCTTTCAGCAGAGGATTTGGAAACTTTACAGGAAATTGAGGAAGAGTTAAGAGATCGTGAACCAAGTTTGTGGAATTTGACAGCCGATGTTGGTTTTGGTGCAACGTTTTCTAATAACGTAAATAGTGTTTCTAAAACTAGATTGAAATTAGACTCAGATTCAATCACAGCTTTTACCTCTCCTAAACATGATAGAACTGAAAGTGCTTCAATAGGAATAACAGCAACAAGACCTGTTGGTGAAGAGTCGTCATTATTATTTAATTTTGGTCATACAACATCTAATCAATATCAAGAGGCTGATGATGATTTTCAAAGTTATGGTTTAACCATTGGTTTAGATACTACTTTAGGTAACCAAAGTTTGAGTCCTTATATAATTATGAGTAAAACTGATGCACAACATGATGCAGATAGTTTTTCATTGATGTTGGGAGTAGGAGGATTTTTTACAGTTGGAGAAAGACATTCCTTTAGTTATGGGTATTCTTATTCAGACTCTAAGGCAAATCAAAATTCAGAAGACACAACAGCCGATGAAACTAATGCAATAGGACATGGTTATACTTTTGGTTATGATTTAATTTTAACTCCAATAATTTCTAGCTCATTAAGTTTAGGTTACAGTGATAGTGATGCAAAAGTTGATGCTGGAAATGATTACGAAACTTATGAATTTGGTTTGGGTTTAAATTTTGCATTTCCATGGGCTTATATTGCATGGAGTGCCTCAACTAGTTTTAATGATTACAAAGCTGCCGATACTTCAGTCGACTCTACAAAGCTAAGATCTGATCATGCAACAACAACAGATTTAATGATCACAAAAGCGGTAGGAGATATATTTCCATTTATTGATCCTAACAGAACATTGTTTATCAACCTGTCTTATGAAAAAACTTTCTCAGAGGCAAATATAATGAACTATGACTATTTAGCTGATTCCTTCGCATTAAGTTTTTCCAAGGGTTTAAAACTTAATTAATTAAATTTTTTTCAAATTTCGCTTATTAATTGATTTTTTTGACGTTCAATTTGAGCTTTTAAAGTTTATTTTTTTTATATTTTTGTTAGTTTTACGTTGATGAAAAAATTATTGTCAGTTGTAATAGGTCTAATTTTTATGATCAGCACAAGTGTTTTTGCTGAGGAAAAATTAACCATTGAAAAACAATTAGTTGGAATTGTTGGTGCAATTTCAGGAACTGTTAAAACTGAAACAAGAGAATTAAAAGCTGGTGACAAAATTTATTTAAATGAAACAATTGTTGCTGGCGCAGGATCTGGAACACAAATTTTACTTTTAGACCAATCAACATTTACTATCGGTGAAGACTCAGAAGTTGTAATGGATACATTTATATTTGATCCTGCAACAAATGATGGAAAAATAGTTGCAAGTGTAAAACAAGGAAGTTTAAAAGTTATTTCTGGTTTAATTAGTAAAAAAAATCCTGATAGTTTAACAGTAGAAGTGCCGGAAGGAACACTTGGATCACGAGGAACAGAATTTCAAACAATTGTATCAAAAGGTAAAACTGATACTTTATTAATTGGCCCAGGAAAAAATAATACTTTAGGTATGAGACCAGGGGCAGTTTTAGTTGGAAACAATTTAGGTTCAACTTTACTTGATAATCCATACAGCATGGCTTCAATGACCAAAGGTAAAGCACCCGGACAAGCAAAAAAAATTACCAAAAATCAGTTAAAGAAATTTAATAAAAAGATGAAAGCTCTAAGAGTTGCTAAGCTCTCACCAGAAGAGAAGAAAGGTAAGAGAAAAGAAATGAAAAAGCAATTAAGAAAAGAGCTTAAGTCTATGGGTTTTGAAAAAGAAGAAATTAAATCAATCATTAAAGAAAATATTCAAAAAGATAAAGAGAAGAAAGTAGCTATTAAAAAAGAAAGAGCTGAAAAGAAAAAAGCTAAAAAGAAAAAAGCCAAAGCAGAAAAGAAAAAGAATAAAAAGAAAAAAGCTAAAAAAGTAGATAAGAAAAAAGGTAAAAAGAAAAAAGCTACAAAAAAAGGTTCGAAAAAGAAAAAAGCTGTTAAGAAAAAAGAAGGTAAAAAGAAAAAAGCTACAAAGAAAAAAGCTACTAAGAAAAAAGCCGTGAAAAAGAAAGCTACTAAAAAGAAAAAAGCAGTGAAGAAAAAACCGGCTAAAAAGAAAAAGAAAGCAGTTAAGAAAAAAGTTAAGAAGAAAAAGAAAGTAGTTAAGAAGAAAAAACCTAAAAAGAAAATTAAGAAAAAAGTAGCGAAGAAAAGAAAGATCGTTAAAAAGAAAAGAGCTGCTAAGAAGAAAAGAGCTAAGAAGAAAAGAAGAAAAAAGAAGTAATTAGCTAGTTCTTAATAAGTTTCATTTACATTGCTTAAATTAGATATAAATTTCACTTTGTGGAAGCTTTTGTACAAAAAAATTTAAATTATTTTGTTTTCTTAATTGTACTAACCTTATTAATTTTTCTTAAAATTTTAAATCCAGCATTTATTAAGTCAGTTTCTTATTTGAGTTTTGATTTGTATCAAAAAATTTTTGCTGAAGAAAAAGAGAGTGAAGTAGTTATCATTGATATTGATGAACAAAGCCTTGGTAAGTTCGGGCAATTTCCGTGGAACAGAACAGTTTTTGCAAAAATTTTAGATCAACTAAATACTTCAAATCCAAAAGCAATCGGTTTTGATATATTTTTCACTGAAAAAGATAAACAATCTCCTGATGAAATAATAAAATCATATAATTTAATTCCATCAGATGTTTCTGAATTACAAAATCTTAAAGGTCCAGATGATTTATTCGCTGAAAAATTAAAAGAGTCAAAATCAATTATTGCAGTATTAGGCAGTAACGTACCTTCTCATGCGAACTATAACAGAAAAGCAAAAGCACGATTTCTTTCTAAAGGAGGAAAGCCTGAGGAATTCACTTACGCTTATCCTTATTCAATAGGTTCATTAGAAAAATTGGAAAAAAATGTTCAAGGTTTAGGATCCATTTCTTTTTTAGATCAACTCGATGGTATCATTAGATCCCTTCCTTTAATAGTTCAGTTTAATAAAAAGATATATCCAACCATGGGCTTAGAAATGGTTCGAGTTGGATCAAAACAAAAAAATATTTACGTCGAATTAAATGAGGTGGGTATTCAAAGAATTAGTGCTAGACCTTACAAAATCGAGTCTGATCCTAACGGTATTATCTGGATTAAATATAAAAAATCACAAAAAAAACAATATATTTCAGCCGGCGATGTTTATGATGGTAATTTTGACAAAAGTTTTTTTGAGAATAAATACGTTTTAATTGGTGCATCAGCCCAAGGTCTATTCGATTTAGTTAAAACACCACTTGGTATAACTATTCCTGGAGTAGAGGTTCATGCCAATGTTATTGAAAATATTTTAGATCAATCTTATTTAATAAGAAATCCAAACACTTATATCTTTGAATTGATATTTTCTATTATCGTTGCATTATTAACTTTTGTTTTATCGCAAAAAATTAAACCAAAATATAGTTTATCAATCTTCTTTGGTAACATTTTAGCAATTATTATTATTGGTTTTTCAATTTATAAATTTAGATCTGAGTTAGTAGATTTTAGTTATCCAATTTTCATTGTGACAATAACATTTTTAACAGGATTATATTTTAGATTTATAGAAGAAAATAAAATGGCTTTAGCTAATTTACAAAAAGAAGCTAAACTTCTAAAAGAACGAGAACTTGCTGCCGGAGTTCAAAAGAGTTTATTCCCTGATATTTCAAAGTTTGAAAATTTTATTTTTGCAAAAAACGTTCCAGCAAGAGATGTTTCGGGAGATTATTTTGATGTTGTCAGGTCAACACCTGAGGAATATTTTTTCACCTTAGCTGATGTATCCGGCAAAGGTGTTAAAGCCGGAATGTATATGGCAAAAGCATCCTCAATCTTTAGAACTTTAACTAATTTAAAATTTCCCTTAGAAAAAGTTGTCTTTGGTGTCAACAATGAATTAGTGGAGGCAAAATTTAAAGGAATGTTTGTCACCGCTGTTTTTGGTAAATTAAATATTAAAACTGGCGAGTTAGTTTTTATTAATGCAGGTCATGAAAGCATTCTTACTTTTGATGAAAATAAAAATTATGAATATATTAAATCTGATATGCCACCGATTGGTATTGTAAAATATTTTACCGAGTCGATGGTCAAATCAAATATCATTAATCTTAAAGATAAAACTTTTGTCGTTTACACGGATGGAGTAACCGAAGGATATATGAAAAATGGGGAAGAGTTAGGAGCTGAAGGGGTGCAAAAGATTATAAACGAAATGTCACAGGTCACACCAAAGTCCATCGTTGAAGCTATCGAAAAAGAGCTTAACTGGGGTGCAGAAAAGTTAAGGGATGACATCACTTGTATGGCAATTAACATTAATAATACTGAGCTGATAAAGAAGAAATAATTTGAAACCCAAATTGAATAAATTGGTTGTTTAAAATTAATCATTTTTATGTAGATTGCAGTTGTGAAACGAATCTTTTTTTTATTGTTACTATTACCGATATTGAGTAATTGTACTCAATACACAGCTGTAATAGGTCCGAGTATAACATTGGCTCAAACAGGAAGTTTTGCTCAAGCCTCTACCGCGTTATCAAAGTCAATAGCGATTAATGAAGTTAAAAAAGAATATGTTGCTAATAGTTTATCTGCTGAAAGAATTTGTCCAACTGCTCACTCTGCAGAAATTAATAAAATATTTTTTGAGACGATAGAAGAAATGGATTGTTATTATGATCCACTCAGTATTCTTAGATAAAATCCTAGTTTTATTACTTTTTTACACCAAATTTTTTTTTTGACTCGTCTGTTAATCAAAATATAAATTTGTCTGATGAAAGTTTTGAGAGAATTAAAATCAAAAAAAATCTTAAAATCTGTATTTAAAGATTCTCTTAAAAAAAAAGTATTCCTAATCCTTTTTGGAATTTTTTTTTCAACACTCGCTTTTGCAGCGGCTTTAACGGTTACTTGGTTAGATGGAAGAATACCCCAACATAATTCAAGTTGTCAGAATTCTGCTGGAGAGTACACAATGGAAAAAGACTCAACAGAAGATCCTCTTGATGTTGCTTTTAGTACAGATGGATTACAAGTATTTACCGCAAACTGGGATATGGAAGATCATCCCAAGCCTAATCCCATCCAATATGGTAATCTTTCTATGAATAGACTTTTGGAGCCGTTTGACGTTTCTAGATCCAAAAGAAGGATTCTTGGAGATGTCGATTGTGACTTTATTGATTCTTTTAGAGTAGGAGTCTTGGCAGGTGATAATATGAATACTAGATTACGTGCCATGGTAGTTGCTGATGAGGGTAGAAAATTTTTTTTCGCCAGTTCAGCCGGAAAAATTTATAGATTTGATTTATCTACACCGAATGAATTTAAAACAGCTACATTTGTTGATAGTGTTAT
Organism: uncultured Pelagibacteraceae bacterium; assembly: GCA_902612065.1. GTDB lineage: Bacteria > Pseudomonadota > Alphaproteobacteria > Pelagibacterales > Pelagibacteraceae > Pelagibacter. The sequence continues at coordinate 93,178 of CACMBY010000006.1, forward strand.
TCCTAACGCTGAATTACATAATTTTGCATTTAGTGATGATGGTAAAAAACTTTTTACTATACGTTATACTAGCAATACTCCGTTAGTAACAACTTATCAATTACCTGGTCCTTACGACATTAGCTCTATCACACAGATACATCAAGTCGATTTAACTGATATTGGTGTTACATTACCAGCTGGTACTAATTATGGAAGAGATATTGAATTTAGTAAGTCTGGTCATGCAATGTTTGTTTTGATTCAAAACACTGCGGGTAACACCACTGACACATCTGATATCTATCAATTTACTTTAGAAAAGAAATTTGACGTATCAACAGCTACACTTGTTGGGAACTATGATGTTAATAATTTTGGAAATAAAGCAAGTGGGTTAGGATATCCAGTAGGATTTGTTTTTTCGAATGATGGAATGAAGGTGTTTATTGTAGATATAGCACCTCCTATGGACAGTGTAGACCAAATAAATTCATATCAATTAGAGTGTCCTTATGGATTAGTAGCTTGTGTATCAGAACCAACTGCAAGTATTGGATCACAGGTTGAATTAGCTAAACAAAATATTGCTTTGAATATCTCTTCAATTTTTTACAGATTTGAATGGATCAAAAGAAATAGAGATGAAGAAAACTTCACCAGCCACAACATAAACATAAATTATCCAAATCCTTTATTGAAGAGTTTAGCAATGAGTTTGGAACCAGTTGCTAAAAAAAAGATAGCTACTCTTGTAAGTACCCCAAAAAAAGATCAGAAAAAGTCTAAATGGTCTTTATGGAGTTTGGCAGATTTATCGTTAAGTCACTTTGATAAACTAGGGTTTGAAAATGAAAAAAATATCAGAAATGAAGGAATAACACTTGGTGCTGATAGAAAATTCAGTGATAATAAATTTTTTGGTTGGGCATTAAGATATGGCAATGGCAGATCCAACATTGCCCGTTCTCAACAAAATATTCACATGGACTCTTTAACTTTAAATTTATATGGCATCATGCCAAAGGATAAAGAAAATTATTTAAATGCAGTTTTAGGCCTAAGTGCACTCAAAATAGATAGTCATTATTTAGGAAAAAAATCAGGAAAAAGATACGGTAAACAATTGTTTACTGCTATAGATTTTAGAACCAAAAATACCTATGGTAAATTAAATCTAACACCTACAACTAAATTTACTTTTGGAATTACAAGATTAGGTGAATATACAGATTTTTTAAGTGATGCAATCAATTCACCTACGCAAAACATAAGATACGATGAAGATACGTTTACAACTGGACAAATTTCTAGTGGATTTTTATTTGAGGCAGATCAGATAACAATAAATGATAAAACCTTTCAACCGATGGGAGGAATGGAATTTTATTATGATATGTCTCGTGATATTGACTACAATTATTCCATAGTAGGTTCCAATCAAGTTAATACTGATACAATTAATGGAGCATATCATAGACCAAATTTAAGAACCAGTTTAGGTTTTGAACTGATTTATCCTGATGGTCTCACTTTATCACCGATGTATGAGAAAACATTCGCTATTAAAGGATCGCCTTTAAATTATGATGATTTCATAGATAAAGGTATCACTGAAAGGTTTATAATTAAAATTAGTCGCTCGAAAGAAACAGACGGAAATAATTTTGCTTTAGATTTTGATCCTCTCAATCAAAATTATGCAAACATCAGCTTTAATAAAAATCTTGGTAATTTAAATTTTAAATTAAATTCTAACTATAGTTTATATGATAAAATTCCAGACTATGGCGCAAATCTAGAAATTTCTGGAACTTTCTAGTTTAAAAGCAAATAACCAAAATATTACTTAAAAGATAATTATTTTTATGGTAGAGAAATTAATATTTTTTTAGAGAAAAACTTTTTACTTGGTTCTTTTTGACTTTATTGATATTTTTTAAATTATAATATGAGTTATGCAAAAAATAATAAATGGTCTAATATTATTTTTACTTGTATTTCAATTTACACATTTGAAAGCAGAAGTTAAACCAACTTTTGTACGCTCAGCAGACACTACTAATGTAAATCAAGCGATTGGAGTAACTTTAACTCCAGATGGAACCAGAATACACTTTTCTCAGTATGGAACTTCGCCTGTTATAACCCAGTATGATTTAAGTATTCCATTTAATGTGTCATCAATAGATACTGCTTCAATAGTTACTTTAAATGTAAATAGTGGCGATAGTGGTGATTTTTTAGTAAGTAATCGATTGGAAGGTCACACATTTAATAGCGATGGTACAAAACTATATGCAATAGATATGGCTGGGAATATGAATGTCCATAGTTTATCGACTCCTTATGATATATCTAATTTTTCAAAAGATGCAGATGATGGGGTAGATTGGGCAACCTTTGCAGCTGGTGAAGGTGGCTCGGATAGTGCTCGTAGGTCTCATGGTATACGTTTTAATAACGATGGAACAAAAATGTTCTTGATGGATGTCAACGGTACAGTTGGTATTGCTGAATTTAATCTAAGCACTCCCTTTTTGCCAGGTTCAGCAAGTTTTGGAAATTTTTTTGCAATAACCGAAAATTCTGCAACAATACAAGATTTTGATTTTGATGATGATGGTACAAGAATGTATGTTATTGAGTCAAACGAAGCATCAATAAATAATAAGATTTATGTTTATAAGTTAAGTACTGGTTTTGATACTTCAACAGCAACTTTCGTTGGAAGTGTAGCGAATGTTTTTAGTGCTGCAGGAGCTGATGGATCAGCAGGAGGTATGCGTTTTGCGAAAAATGGTATGAAATTTTATCAGGTTACTTGGGATAGTACCTTAAAGAATAAAGTTTTTGAGTATGATCTAAGTTGCCCTTTTGGAATTGTAATTTGTGAAGCAGATGTTGCTACAGCAATAGGGGCTCAAGCGGAAATTGCTAAAAATATAATTTATCAAAATTCAAATACAATTTTCAAAAGATTCGATTGGTTACGTAGAAATGAGGAAAAAAGAAATTTAAACAGTCATAATATTAAACTAGATATCAATAATCCAATTTTAGCTTCATTTAAGCATAAGTTAGAGAACTCTTTAAAACATAATTTAGAAAACTCACTGAATAATAATCAATATATTCATGCATCCTTAAAAGATAAAAATCCTTTTAAGAATATGAGGAATTGGTCTCACTGGTCTCACGTTGATATTTCATTTGGCAGAGTAGGAGAAAAAGGTTTCATTAAACCAAAAGATATTAGAACAAGAGGTATTATGTTTGGAGCTGATAAATTAATTGATAATAAAATTTTTGGCTTAGCTTTTCGATATGGCAATGATGATATCAAAATTGATACTGGTTTAGGAAGTAAATTAGACGCCCAAGCATATACTTTAAATATGTATGGAAGTTTACCTCTAGATGGAAAATCAAATCTTAATACTCTAATTGGTGCAAGCTTTTTGAGCATTGATCAATTAGTTAAAAATACAGTTACAGGAGAAAGATACGGCAGACAAATTTTTACGTCAATGATTTATGAAAATGAAAACGAATATACTAGACATAATTTAACTCCATTTGGTAAATTTGAGATAGGTATTACCCAACTTTCAGAGTATACGGATTTTGGTACTTCTGCCACAAACAGCGTAGATGTTCATGAGAGACTTACTTTCAAAACTGGAAATGTTTCGGGGGGTTTCAAGTTTGATGACACTTTATATCTAGACAATAAAACTCTAAACAGAAATGGTTTTGTAGAATATATTTTTGATTTAACTCCAGATATTGATCATTTTTATAAAAATCACATTGATAATACAACAGTGAGAAAAACTTTAAAAAAACATTCTTTACATAATATTAGGGGAAATATTGGCTTTGAGTATGTAGAAATGAATGGTTATACTTTTGCAATCAACTATGAAAGATTTCAAAGTCTAAGTGATAGTGCTTATTCAGATAGTTTGTTATTTAAGTTAGGAAAAAAACAAGTTAATCAAGCTAATTTCGATGTGATTTATGATCCAACGAATAACAATAATACTGAGATTAGTTATTTAAAAAATTTTGGTAATTTTAATTTGAAATTAAATTCTAATTATAGTTTATTCAGTAAAATACCTGATTATGGTGCAAATTTAGAAATTTCTGGTACTTTCTAGTTTGACCTATGAAAAAAATTAATAGACTAGTTTTATTTTTATTATTTCTCTTTCAGATATCAAGTTCGTATGGAGCTGTAGTTACTTTAGTAGATAATCTTCAGGTCAGTAATGGTACAGCCGAGGGTACAGTTAGAGCCGGACTTGCAGATAATACAGACAAAGAAGTTGGGGGTGTACAATTCAATAATGATGGAACAAAAATGTTTGTAAGATTTTATAGAGATTTGGGCGGTGAGACAGATTATAGTTTTATTGATGAGTATAATCTTTCTATCCCTTTTGATGCTTCAAGTGGAACATATGCTGGCGATGATGAGAGATGTGATCTCAATCATGGACTAATAGGGACCATAAATCATAACCCTTTTGATTTCTATTTCAGTAACGATGGTATGTATTTTTATTTTGCAAATAGAGGATTAGATGGCACCCTTAAAAATAGTGTGCTTAGATTTGATCTTACAGTTCCTTTTGATATTTCGACTTGTAGTTATTCTCAAAGAACCAGTGATTTATTGACTGATGCAAATAGAAATAACTCTTTAGCAGGTGATGATGGGTTAGATGACTCACATAAAAATAATAGACTTATGGGTGTTTCGTTAAGCAATGATGGAAAAAAAATGTTTATCATTACATATAATGGTAAGCTTCTTGAATTTAATCTCTCTACTCCATATGATGTTACAACTTTTTCAGTGAATAATAACGCTGGTATAGATGTGTCTTCACATATAAATAATCCCATGTCAATTGAGTTCAGTGAAGATGGCAAAAGATTTTTTATATCAAATCATACTAGTGATAGAGTTGTACAAATTTCTTTAAACGCACCATTTGATACATCTTCACATACTGTTGATGGTTTTGTTAATCTTAATACTGCTGGTTTTGGTAATATGGACCAAATGAGACATGCAACATTCAGCAAAAATGGATTGATGATGTATATAAGTAATGATTTCTCAGGTACTCATGGAATTGATCAAGTATACGAATTTTCATTAGCTTGTCCCTTTAATATTATTGCTGGAAAATGTCCCTCGATTACAAAGGGTGACAGAACTGGAATGGCTATTGCACAAATAGAAGTTGCAACAAGAACTATAGAACATTCAACGGACACTGCTTTAAATAGATTAAAATGGATCAGAAGAAATAAAGACCTTCAAGATTTAAGCTATCAAAACATAAAGTTAAATTTCTCAAATCAGATGTTAGCTTCTCTTTCTGAGGCAATTCAAATCTCAACAAAAGAAAAAGAAAAAGATAATGATATTTTTTATTGGGCTGAAGGAAGCTTGGCTTTTGGTAAAGTTAGAGAAACTGATACATCATCTAAGAAAAAAATCTATACTGACGGTATTAATGTTGGTGCTGATAAATTTACAGTTGGTGATGGAATTAAAGGTTTGGCATTTAGGTTTAGTCAAAATGATGTAAAAGTAGGTACTGCTGGCAGCAAATTAGATGCGAATACATACAATTTAACTTATTATTCAACTGCGCCAGTAAAAGATGATAGCAGATTTTTAGACACTATTATTGGTGTTGGTGCTCTCAAATATAATATTTCAAGTGTCTTAGATGGTTCAAAACTAAACGGAAATAGAAATGGTAGACAGATTTACGGAACTTTAAAAATAAAAGAAGAAATTAAAAAAGATGACCATACTTTAATACCTGCTGCTCAAATTGATTTAGGTTATACATTGTTGAGTAGTTATTCTGAAAGTGGAATTTCTTCAATGAGATTTGATAAACAAAGTATTCAGTCAAGAAATTTAAGATTATCTCTAGCTTCTGTTGAAGAATTAAACAATAAAAAATATAAAATGAAAAGACATGGTAAAATTGAGTATCAAGCTAATTTACATCGGTCATCTAATATCAAGTATTCCTATATAGGTGATAGTGCAAGCGGTAAGTTTGATACCAAATTAAACTCGGGAGCGTTACATAATATTAATGGTGAATTAGGTGTTGATATTATTTATGATAATAACTTTAGTTTATTTTTTATTGTTGAACACAATTATAAACATAGAGTTGGTTATACAAATAAAATTCATCTAGCAATTGGTTATTTGCCTCAAAAAAATTCTAATTTTGCTTTTAAAATTGAAGGTGATGACATTTTAAAATCAAAATATATTTATACTAAAAATGTTAATGGTTTGGATATTGATTTTTATTTACTAAATAATAATGCAATGCGACCTGAAACATTTGATGAAATCGCTTTGAATTTAAGAAAAGTTTTTTAAATATATTATTTTAAAAGCTCTTGAAGTTTATTTTCTTTTTCTAACGCTCTAACCTCATCATAACCACCTATATGTTGGTCATCAAAAAATATTTGAGGAATAGTTCTTTTGCCATTTGCTTTTTGAATCATTTCATCTTTTGCACCCTCAACCTTTGCAACATCAATTTCTTCATAAGTTGCATTGTTTCTTGTAAGTAATCTTTTGGCAGCTTCGCAATAATTACACATTGGACCTGTATAGATTGTAATTTTTTTCATAACTTATAAATAATCACCTTTTTTTATTTTACTAGTAATTTGTTTTCTCGAATATTCAAATTTTTTTCTGTGTTTGATGCTCTTTTGATGAACTCTTTTTCTCCATAATCTGAATGATGATGGTTTCAGAGATTTTCTCATTATTTTAATAACATCCGATTCTCGGTAGCCAGTTTTTTTTTCGATATCTTCAAAAGTGATCCTATCGGCCCAGGCTGCCCAGATGACCCAATCTGGATCTTCATGATTTGGCTCTGGATTTTTGACGCGGGTAACTGGCCTGTGACCTTTTTTTTTCATAAATCCTTTATATTTGAAAAAAATCAATAATGCATTTTTTTTAGGATCTGTTATATTGTGATTAGATAGTCCTACTTAGCCATCTTTAGCTCCCGGTTTTTTAGGACTATCTTTTTTTTTATGCTCCCCCTAGATTTTATCCTTTTTTTACAGATCATAATTTTTCTATTCATTACACCCGGAACTCCTCGGATAGTTATTATCTCTTATTCGATGAATTATGGAGTTAAAAATTGTATTTGGACAGCTTTAGGGGATGTCACAGCGAATTTATTTCAAGCAACTTTAGTAATTTTTGTTATAGGAACATTTTTGTTGGATAATCCAAACTTTTTAAACTTTTTTAAGTGGGTCGGAGTTATTTATTTAATGTATTTAGCTTATGATGTGTACAAATCTTCTCCAAAAGATGTAAATTCAAAAATAATTAGCACAAAAAGTATTTTTTCTTTTTATAAAGATGGTTTTTTAGTTGCAGGCACAAGTCCTAAGGCTTGGTTGTTTTTTCCTTTAATATTTCCCCAGTTTATTGACTTTAATACGAATTATATTGTTCAATTTTTTATTTTAATCACAACTTATGTTGTTTTAGATTTTATTTCTTTGATTGGTTACGCTTTGCTAGCACAAAAATTAATTACATGGATCAAAGCAAATCCAAAAACAATTAATACAATCTCAGCGAGTGTTTTAGTTATCATTGCGTTTATTATTATTGTTACACAACAATATTAGAATATATCTAAAGTTGTTTTTGCCTCTTGCAATAAAGGAAAATTATTTATTTAATTAAGAATTAATTAATTAATAACAGAAGGAAATAAAATGAAAATAAACAAGATAATCTTGAGTTTTATTTCTGCAGTAGCAATTTTACTTTCTACTTCAGTTGTTTCATTGGCAAAAGTAGTTGGTGATAAAATTGTTTTAGGTGCTGCTATTTCATTAACTGGAAAATATTCATCTAATGGTGTTCATACACAAAACGGCTATAACATGGCTGTTGATAGAATTAATAGCATGGGTGGTGTTAAAGTTGGTGGAAAAACTTATAAGTTTGAAATCATTTATTATGATGATGAATCAAACCCAAAAAGAGCGGCTCAATTAGCAGAAAGATTAATCTCACAAGATGGTGTTGAGTTTATGCTTGGGCCTTATAGTTCAGGTTTAACAAAAGCAATTGCACCTGTTACAGAAAAATATGGTGTACCAATGGTGGAAGCAAATGGTGCGTCTAGATCTTTGTTTACTAAAGGTTACAAATATCTATTTGCAGTTTTAGCTCCAGCTAACTTATATCTTGATGTAGCCATTAGAACAGCAGTTGAGTTGAATGGTGGAAAAGGTGTAAGAATCGCACAAGCATTTGAACAAGATGCTTTTTCACAAGACGTAAGATTAGGTATTTTAGATGCAGCAAAAGAAACTGGATCTGAGATTATAATCGATGATAAGCTTCCAAAAGAGCTTAACGATATGGCTGCTACATTAGTTAAAGTAAAACAAATGAAGCCAGATGTTCTTGTGGTATCAGGACACACAAAAGGTGCATTAACTGCAATTAGACAAATTGCTGAAATGAAGGTTGATGTTCCAATGTTAGCAATGACACATTGTGATGCTGCGAAATTATCAAAACAACATGGTAAAAATTCTCAGTATGCTTTATGTGCTTCTCAATGGCATAAAACACTAACTTATAAAGATAACTTCTTTAAAGATGGTATGACGTATGCGGCAGACTTTCAAAAAGAGTTTGGATATGATCCGCCATATCAATCAGCAGAGTCTTCTGCAGCATTGTTAGTGTTCAAGGATGCTTTTGAAAGAGCGAATTCTTTCGATCAAAAGAAAGTAAGAGATGCTCTTGCAGCTACGAACATGCAAACATTCTATGGAAATATTAAGTTCGCACCGGGTGGTCAAAATGTTGACAAGCCGATGGTACTTTTCCAAG
>CACMBY010000007.1:0-78324 GCA_902612065.1 uncultured Pelagibacteraceae bacterium
TTTGCAGGGAAAATCGCTAAACCAAAATTTTCTGCATTGAGATTAGATTTAAAAGGTATTTACTATATGCCTAGTATAATTAAAGCTGCCAAACTAGGTGATGCAGCTATAATAAAAGCCATAATAGAAATTCTCAAAAATGAAAAAATTGAAGTTATAAGCTCAATCCATTTTAATTCTGAGTTAACTGGTAAAAAAGGTAACTATACAAAATCCAAACCTTCTCGGACAGATATTAAATCAATCAATCGAGGTATAAGACATTTAGCTAAAACCAATAGTTATGATCATATTCAAGCACTAATAGTAAAAGACAATAAAATGATAGCTAAAGAAGACAATAGAGGCACCAAAAAAATGATGTCTAAATTAAAGAAAAATTCAGGTGGTATTTTAATCAAATTTCCTAAAAAAAAACAAGATTTGAGAATGGATTTACCAACAATTGGGATTCAAACTATAAAAGATTGTAAAAAATATGGAATAAAAGGAATAGTTCTTAAATCTAAAAAAAATATCTTTTTAGATAGATCTAAAAGTATTGAATTTGCAAATAAAAATAAAATTTTTATTTTGATAAAATGAAAAAAATATTTGTACTTACAGGAGAACCCTCTGGAGATAAATTAGCTTCCACAGCAATTTCTAAACTTCAAAAAAATTATACAGATATTGAGTATTTATCTGTTGGTGGGTCAAATTTAAGAAAAATAGGCATAGAGTCCATCTTTGATTTGAAAGAAATAACTTATTTAGGCTTTACGAGCGTTTTGTTAAATATTTTTAAGATTAAAAAAAGAATTAATCAAACTGTTAAAGAAATCTTAAAATTTAATCCAGATATTTTATTTAGTGTTGATAGTCCAGATTTTACCTTAAGAGTTGCAGAAAAGGTAAAAAAAATTAATCCTCAAATTAAGACAATTCACTATGTAGCCCCACAAGTTTGGATTTGGAGAAAAGGAAGGGTAAAAAAAATCAAAAAATTTATTGATCATATTCTCTTATTATTTGATTTTGAAAAAAAATTTTTCAATGAAGAAAATATAAATAATACTTTTGTAGGTCATCCATTAATAGAAAATAATGAAAATAATAAAACAGATATCAATAATTTTATTTCTTATAATAAAAAAATAATCTCTATATTTCCAGGAAGTCGAAAATCTGAAACAAATGTTTTGTTACCAATTTTAATTGATTTTATAATTATGATGAACAAAAAAAATTCAAATTATAATTTTATTTTTCATGCTACTGAAGAAAATAAAAATAATATCGTTGAGTATGTTAAAGATAAGTATTTGGATAACATTGAGGTAATTTCAGATGAAAATATAAAGAAAGAAATATTATCAAATTCAATTTTTGCTGTATGCAAGTCAGGAACAATATCTCTTCAAGTCTGTAATGCTAATGTCCCTTCAATAATCATTTATAAGTTGAATTTTATAAATTTTATGATCTTTAAATTATTGGTAAATGTTAAATTTGCGAACATCATCAATATAATTAATAATAAAGAAGTCATTCCTGAATTGTTGCAAAGTGAGTGTAATGCAAAAGAAATTTATAATTCTGTTTTATATATGCTTAAAAATCCAGAGATTGGAAAAAAACAATTAGAACAATGTAATCAAACTTTAAAAGGAATTAGATCGAAGTCTTCATCATCTAATGAAGTAGCCACAATCTTAAGAAATAGTCTTGTTGGTTAATCTTTTTTCAACCTCCTCTTTACCCAGAGATATAATTATATCATAAATACCAGGACCAAATTTTGACCCTGTTAAAGCCACTCTTAAGGGCTGACCAACACCTTTAAAATTGGTGTTATTAGATTTTATTAGTCCCTGAACTATCGGTTCTAAATTTTCCCTTGTAAAGTTGCTTATTTCTTTAATATTATCTTTAAATTCATAGATAATTTTTCGTGCATTAGCATCAATTAATTTAAGATCTTCTTTATTAAAATTAACTTCATCATTAATAATATATTGGCTATTATTATATATATCCTCTAGTGTTTTAGCTTTATTTTTAAGAAAGGTTAAAGATTTTTTAATTTTATTTTTTTTTTCCTCAATAATCTTATTTTTAAAAATCTCACAATAATTAATTAGTTGATTAAAAAGTTCGTTTTCATCAATGCTTTTTATATAGTGTTCATTCATAGATAGAATTCTACTCAAATCTAATTTTGATGGTGATTTTCCAATACCTTCAAGATTAAAATATTTTACACTTTCATCTAAAGTAAAAATTTCTTTATCTTCATATGACCAACCCAATCTTAAAAGATAATTTCTCAAAGCATCCGGCATAATACCTATTTTAGAATAGTCCTCTAGAGTTGATGCTTTATCTCTTTTAGATAATTTTTTCCCATCCATTGTATGAATTAATGGTATATGTACAAACGTTGGTAAAGCCCATTCCATTGCTTCATAAATTTGAATTTGTTTAAATGTATTGATTTTATGATCATCACCTCTAATGATATGTGTCATATTCATCTGATGATCATCAACAGCAGCAGATAAATTATAAGTTGGTGTGCCATCATTTCTTAATATTACAAAATCTTCGATGGTATTATTTTCAATTTCTACATTTCCCTGAACTTTATCTTTTAATATTGATGTACCATCAATTTTACTTTTAAATCTTATGACAGGTTTTACATCTTTAGGAGCCTCATTCTCGTTTTTGTCTCTCCATTTTCTGTCATAAACGTATGGAATTTTTTTTTGCTTAGCTCTTTTTTTTTGTGCTTCAATTTCTTCAGTTGAGCAATAACATCTATAAGCACTACCTTTTTTTAATAGTTCATTTGCAACTTTTATATGATCATCAATTTTTTGAGATTGTATATATTCTGTTCCATCATGATTGATACCTATCCATTGCAGAGATTTTATAATTTGATTTTTGTATTCCTCTTTTGATCTTTCTTTATCTGTATCTTCTATCCGTAGATAAAAATTACCATTTTGGTTTTTTGAATATAACCAATTAAATAAGGCTGTTCTCACGCCACCGATATGCAAAGGACCAGTAGGCGACGGCGCAAATCTAGTTGCTACTTTTTTCATTAAAAAATGGTTTAGACTATTTTTTTAGAAGTTTCTATATAAAGATACTAAAACACCTTGAACTTTTACTCTATCAGGGCCAAAAATTTTGGTTTCATAGTTTTTATTAGCACTTTCTAATGCTACTACTTTACCTTTTTTTCTAATCCTTTTAAGCATAGCTTCGTGTTCGTCAATTAAAGCCACCACTATTTTTCCATTATCAGCTGTATCGGTTCTTTTGATAATGACTGTGTCACCTTCATGAATACCAGCCTCAATCATTGAATCTCCTTGAACTTTAAGACCAAAATAATCTCCATTTTTTTCTAAGTTATTTGGTAATGGAATTCTAGAGACTTCATTTTGAATTGCTTCAACAGGTGTTCCAGCTGCTATTTTACCTAAAACTGGCACTTCTGAGTCATCAGATAAAGGTTTCTCTTCGTCCAAACCTCCCTTAATTACACTTGGGGAAAAATTATTGTAAATATCGTTTGCAGAAGCGGTTTCCGGTAATTTTATAACCTCTAAAGCTCTTGCTTTATGAGCGAGTCTTTTAATGAAACCTCTTTCCTCTAAGGCGCTAATTAATCTGTGAATCCCAGATTTTGATTTAAGATTGAGAGACTCCTTCATCTCTTCATAAGAAGGGGATACACCAGAACTTCTCAACTTCTTGTTGATAAATAAAAGTAGGTTTTTTTGTTTTTTTGTTAGCATAAGAACAAATATCGTACAAACAATGTTCTATAAAAGTTCTTTATAATTAACAATAGTTAAAAAGTTCAGAAAATAGTGACTTTTTTGACTATAAAACTGAAAAAATTGAATTATCGCCTAAATTTTTTAAGAGTGATTCACCAATTAAAAAGGTTTTGATAGATGTTTTATTTGATAGTTCCAAAAGTTCATCTTTAGTTTTTATTCCACTTTCAGAAATCAATGGGCCAGGATGATTAACCAAAACATCGTGAATATCATAAGTTGTATTAATATCAGTTTTTAGAGTTTTTAAATTTCTGTTGTTAATACCTAACAAAGCATCATTAAATCTAAGTGCTTGTTTAGCTTCATTAACAGTATGAACCTCTACAATAACTGACATATTAAATTTTAAAGCTTCTTCATATAACTCATCGGCCAATTTATCTGAAACTCCAGCTAAAATAATTAAGATAGCATCGGCACCATAACTTTTAGCTAAAGGAATTTGAAATTTATCTACAAAAAAATCTTTACAAAGAATCGGCAAATTAACATTTTGTTTAATTTTACTAATATGCAGTAATTTTCCTAAAAAAAAATCCTCCTCAGTTAAAACAGATAAACAGGTTGCTTTATTTGATTTATATATATTAGCTATCTTTATAGGATCGTAGTCTTTTATAATTATACCTGCAGAGGGACTTGCTTTTTTTATTTCAGCAATAATTGAGAGTTTATTATTTTCAACATTTTTTTTGATTCTATCTTTAAAATCAACGTATGAACTATTTTTTTTTATAAATTCTTTGAGTGACTCAAGACTTATACTTTTCTTAAGCTCTAAAATTTTTTCACTTTTAATATTTATTATTTTTTCAAGAACATTTTCAGCCATTTTGAATTTTCTCTAGTTGATTAAATGTTTGACCTGATAAAATGTGTTTTCTAGCATCGTCATAAGCTTTATCAAAATTCTGATGAGTTTCATTAACAACTAATCCCGCCGCCGCATTTAAACAAACTGCTTTAGAAAAATCATTATCCTCACCTTTAAATATATTAATTATTCTATCTGCATTAAAAGTTGCATCTTTACCAATAAGATTTTTAAAATTATCTGCATTTATATTTAACTTATTTGGATCAATAATTATCTCAGAGGTGACGCCATCTTTTAATTGAATTACATTAGTTTTATCGTAAGGTGAAATTTCATCTAATCCATCTTCACTATTAACGATCCAAGCAAATTTAATATCTAAATTTTTTAAAGCATTAGCAAATATTTCTAATAGTTTTTTATCAAAAACACCAACAACTTGTCTTTTTACTAAAGCAGGGCTACTCAAAGGTCCGATCATATTAAAAATAGTTCTTTTACCAATTTTTTTTCTTGTAGGTCCAACAAATTTCATTGCGCTGTGATAGTTGGGTGCAAACATGAATCCAAAATTATGATCATTAATTTTATTTTCAATATCATTTGGTTCTAAATTTATTTTTATATTTAAAGCTTCTAAAACATCACCAGATCCACATTTTGAGGATACAGCTTTATTTCCATGTTTAGCCACTTTAACACCCATACTTGAAAGTAATAATGCTGAAGCTGTTGATATATTAAGTGTATTCATTCCATCTCCACCGGTTCCACATGTATCAACACAATTTTCTACATTTACTCTTTTAGATTTGTTTCTTAGAACAAAAACTCCACCAGCTATTTCATCTGAAGACTCACCTTTAGCTGATAAAAGTGTCAAAAAATCAAATATTTCTTGGTCTTCTGCTTTACCCTCCATCAATAATTCAAAAGCAGTTTTACTTTCATCAAAAGTTAAATTTTCTTTTTTTTTAATTTTTTCAATGAATTGTTTCATTAATCCTAAATTCTTATAAAATTTTTTAAAATTTTAATCCCTATTTTAGTTTTAATACTTTCAGGGTGAAATTGCACTCCATGTGTATGATATTTCTTATGTTGTACTCCCATTATAAGTCCATCTTGAGTTTGAGCAGTAATTTCAAGATCCTTAGATAAAGATTTTTTTTCAATAATTAAGCTGTGATATCGAGTGGCTTCAAACGTTTTTGGCAGATTTTTTAAAATACCCATTTTTTTTGAAAAAATCTTGCTAGTTTTACCATGCATTAGCTTTTTAGCTTGGACAATTTTTGAGCCAAACACTTGACCTATTATTTGATGACCCAAACAAACTCCGAGTATAGGTATTTTTTTATATAAAGATTTTACAATTTTTAGACAATTACCTGATTGATTTGGATTGCCGGGTCCAGGTGAAATTACGATTTTATGATATCTTTTTTTTAAAATTTCATGAGATGTAATTTGATCATTTCTAATCACCTCAACATTCACTTTTAATGAAGACAAATAATGATAGAGATTAAAAGTAAAACTATCATAATTATCAATTAAAATAATCTTTTTCATTTCAACGCATTAATCAAAGCTTTTGCTTTATTTATTGTTTCTTCATATTCGTTTAATGGTTTGCTATCTGCAACAATCCCAGCTCCAGCTTGGACATAAAATCTGTTATTTTTTGCAACAGCTGTTCTTAAAGCAATACATGTATCAAATTCTCCATTAGCTGCGAAATACCCAATGCCACCGGCATAAACTTTCCTTTTTGTAGACTCTAGTTCATCAATAATTTCCATAGCTCTTATTTTGGGAGCTCCAGACACAGTTCCGGCTGGAAAACCCGCTAATAGAGACTTAAATTTAGAAAATCTTTTATCATGTTTACCTATCACGTTCGAAACTATATGCATTACATGTGAATACCTTTCTATTATAAAACTCTCAGTTACTTTGATGGAATTGGTTTTAGATACCTTTCCAGCATCATTTCTTCCAAGATCTAATAACATAAGATGTTCAGAAAGCTCTTTTTTATCTCTAAGTAAATCTTTCTCATAAAAACGATCTTCTTTAATTGTTTTTCCTCGAGGTCTTGTTCCAGCTATGGGTCTTACAGTTATTTCACCTTCTCTTAACCTTACTAATATTTCAGGACTTGCACCTATTATTTGAAAATCAGTAAAATTAAAAAAAAACATAAATGGAGATGGATTAGTTATTCTCAATTTTTTATAAATATCGATTGGTTTTTTTGTCAATTTAGTCTCAAAACGTTGGCTTAAAACAACTTGAAATATATCTCCTAATTTAATGTATTTTTTTGCCTTATTAACTATAGATAAAAATTTATTTTTAGAAGTATTTGAATTAATTATAATTTTTTTTGATTTATCATTTATTTCATTATCTATTTTTTTAATTGATGATTGTAAAGAGAGCGAGAAAAGTTCAGATTGGATATCTTTATATTTATCTTTATAATTCATAATTTTTTCATCTTTAAAAATATTATTGATAAAGAATATTTCCTTTTTTAAATTGTCATGAATAATAAGTGTTCTTGGACGTAATAATCTAACATCAGGTAATTTTAGGTCATCTTTACAATTGTTTGGGATTTTTTCGATGTACCTAATTGCATCGTATGAAAAATATCCTGAAATCAAAGAACAGATTTTTGGTAATTTATTAGGAGTTTTAAACTTAAAATCTTCAATTATTTTTTCAATCAAATATTTAGGTTTATCCTTTAACTTAATTTTCTTATTTTTCTTTATTAAATAAGAATTATTATTATTAAATTCCCAAATTTTATCAGGATTTTTACCAAATATAGTGTATCTGCCTCTAATCTTACCTTTTTCTACTGACTCAAATATAAAGCTATTTTTTTCAGTTAAAAAGTTATCAATTAAATTAATTATTTCTTCATCAGTCTTTACTTTTTTTTTTGTATAGATTATTTGATTTTCCTTGTTTCTGTGTCGAAACTTGAATTCTTTGAAGCTTCGATTAATTTTCATTTAAAATAGTTCTTAACTCGTTCAATAGTTTGTTGATTTAAAGAAACATCATATTTGTCATTTAAAAATGCATCATAAGATTTTAATAATGAATTTTTGTTGTTAGAATTTTGTTTTGCAATAAATTGTTTAAATTCCTCTTTATTTATATCAATGATTTGTTTTTCAAATTTTTTGACTTTTGCTAAGTAAATATTGTTATTTTCGTCATTTATTAAAGTAAATGATTTCTCAGGTAAACTATATAAGACCTCAACAGCATTAATATCAAATTTTTTATTATCTCGTACAGAATTCAATTTTATCATTTGAATTTTTTCTTTTCCCAACTCTAAAAAATTATTGTTATTAAATTTTTTATTAGTTATTTCATTTAACAATTTTTGGTTATAGTCAAATTTATTTTTTTGATAAACTAATTCAAGTATTTCCTGTTTAATTTGGTTATCATTTAAATCTGGTTCTCTTTGTGAAATACTTTTGACATGAAAAAGAATATAATCATTGCTAATTTCAAAAATATCAAACTTATTATTTCTTAGTTCAAAAATTTTTTTTTCAATTTCGTTACTGTCTGATGAAAGTTTAAAGTCTTTGATGTCAATTGATGTTAAATCAAAATTAGATATTATTGTTTCAAAATCAAATTCATTTGAAATATCAATTTCTATTTGATCAATTTTATCAAAGAATGATTGATTAAACTCATCAATTCCAATTAGATTTTTAGGATTTATTACGGAGTAACTGAAATCAAGATATTCTACTTTTAATTGATCTTTATTTTCACTAATAAATTTATTTAATTCTTTTTCAGTAATATTTTCTTTTTTTACGTAGAAATCCTTTAAATCAATAAATTCTATCTCAAGTTTCTGACTTTCTTCTTCATAAAGTTTATTTATCAAAAATTGTGGAGATGTCGTACCGGCACCGATATAATCAAAAAGATTTTTTTGTAGTTCTCTCGTTTTTAACCTTTGTTCAAAACTTGGTGCAGACAAATTATTTTCTAATAAAAATTTTTCATATTTAATTCTTTGAAAAACACCATTTTCATCTCGAAAATTTTTATTTTCTTTTATTTTCTTCAATAAGGTAAGTTCAGAAATACTTAACTCAAAATCTTTAATTTCTAGATCAAGCAATGTTGTAGAAACTAAACCAGAGAGAAGTTCCTCGATTATATTTTGGTCTAAGTTATCTCTAATTGTTTTTTCAGGAATTCCAGAACTATTTAGGTAATCAATGAATTCCTCAGTAGAGATACTTTTGTCATTAATCTTCACAACATTGTTTGTATTTCCGCTGCTAAACATCCCCCCCATTCCCCAAAAAACAAATGGCAAGATAATTATACCAACAAAAACACCAGCAAGTTTTGTTTTTGCAAAATTTCTTAAACTACTAATCATTATTATAAATTTATTGATCTATAAAAAGCAAACCTATAAATTAAAATACGTCTCATGACAAATAAATATATGTATTTTATTGCAAATTGGAAAATGTTTGGTGTTTTAAATTCCTTAAATTCACTGAATAAAGTCGTTAAATTTTTTAAGAACTTTAAAAAAAGAAAATCTTTGAAAATAATTTACTGCCCACCAAGTACCTTGATAGGAGCAATGTCAAAAAAATTGAGGGGACTTAATATTGAAGTTGGTGCCCAAAATTGTCATGAGCAGGATGTTTATGGCCCTTTTACAGGTTCAGTCAATTCTTCAATGTTAAAGAGTGTCGGTGCTAAATATATTATTATTGGCCACTCCGAAAATAGACAGGCGGGTGAAACAGATAAATTAATAAATCAAAAAATTAAAAGTGTATTAAAGTCTGGATTGAAGGTAATTTTTTGTATTGGTGAGACGCTTAAAGCAAAAAGAAAAAAAATTACTAAAAGTGTTTTAAATAAACAGATAAAAGTAGGTTTAAAAAATATTAAAAACAACAAAAAAATTATTATTGCGTATGAACCAGTTTGGTCAATTGGTACAGGGATTATACCAAAATCTGATGACTTATTTAAAACAATTAGTTTTATTAAAAAACAAAAAAAGAATTTCAAAGTTCTTTATGGTGGATCAGTAAATCCGAAAAATATTAATCAATTAAAATCTATAAATAATATTGATGGTTACCTGATAGGTGGAGCATCTCAAGATCCAAAAAAATTTATTGATATAATTAAAAAAACATATAATTAACCCACATGGAAAATATATTGTTAATTTTGAACATCATTTTTGGGTTAATATTAGTGTTACTGGTTTTGATGCAAAAGTCTGAAGGTGGTGCTTTAGGAATAGGAGTTTCTCAGGAAAGTTTTATGTTTTCCAGATCAGCAGGTAATTTTATGACGAAAGCAACAGCTGTTGTTGCTACTTTATTTATAATTTGTAGTTTAGCACTTACAATTGTGTCTAGAGGTGAATTAACACCTACATCATCTGTTTTAGATACTATTGAGGAAAAAACAGAGGATACTCCTGCTATTCCAGAAAATAATAATTAATACTTTAAATTTTCATTTTTATTCGCTATAAGATACTTCCATGGCGCGATTTATTTTTGTCACGGGCGGCGTGGTTTCATCATTAGGAAAAGGTCTCTCTTCAGCATCTTTAGCTTATTTACTTCAATCGAGAGGTTATAAAGTGAGATTGAGAAAATTAGATCCTTATTTAAATGTAGATCCTGGCACAATGAGCCCATTTCAGCACGGAGAGGTTTTTGTAACTGATGATGGTGCTGAAACAGATTTAGATCTTGGACATTATGAAAGATTTACTGGAGTTTCTGCAAAGAAGTCAGATAATATTACAACAGGTAAAATTTATAGTGATGTGTTAAAAAAAGAACGTGAAGGAAAATATCTTGGGAAAACAGTTCAAGTTATTCCACATATAACTGATAGAATTAAAGAATTTATAAAAAATGACTCATCAAAAGAAGATTTCGTTATTTGTGAAATTGGAGGAATTGTTGGTGATATTGAGAGCCTTCCGTTTATTGAGGCTATAAGACAATTTGCAAACGATATAGGAAAAAAAAATGCACTATTTGTGCATCTTACCCTAGTACCTTATTTAAAGTCCTCTGATGAAATTAAAACTAAACCTACCCAACATTCTGTAAAAGAATTAAGGAGTATAGGTGTTCAACCTGACATAATAATTTGTAGATCAGAAAGACCTATCCCGTTAGAGCATCGTAAAAAAATCTCACTTTTCTGCAACGTAGATATTAAAAATGTAATAGAAACTGTTGATGTTAGAACAATTTATGAAGCACCAATAAGTTTTTTTAAAGAAAAACTTGATGTTCAAGTATTAAATTATTTTAAGCTTAAATCAAAAAGACCTGTAAATCTTAAACCCTGGAAAAAAATTACTAAAACTATTTTACAAACTAAAAAACAGGTTAATATTGCAATAATTGGTAAATACGTTGAGTTAAAAGATGCCTATAAATCTTTAGATGAAGCTCTTACTCATGGAGGAATTCAAAATAATTTAAAGGTAAATTTAGTACGAATTGACTCTGAAAAACTAAAAGTTTCCGAGATTAAATCAAAACTTAAACACATTTCAGGCATATTAATACCTGGTGGTTTTGGTAAACGAGGAACAACTGGAAAAATAGAGTCAATAAAATATGCTAGAAAAAATAAAGTTCCTTTTCTTGGTATATGTTATGGAATGCAAATGGCAATAATAGAATTTGCGAGAAATCAATTAAATATAAAAAAAGCAACTTCAAGTGAATTTGATAGAAATGGTATACCTGTAATTGGATTAATTAATGAGTGGATTAAAGATGGAAAAACCATCAAAGGGACTGATAAAAATTTAGGCGGAACGATGAGATTAGGTTCTTACGATGCAAAATTAAAAGATAATTCCAAAATTAAAAAAATTTATGGAAAAAAAATTATTAAAGAAAGACACCGACATAGATATGAAGTTAACATCAATCTAAAAGACAAATTTGAAAAAAAAGGAATGATTTTTTCTGGTTTATCGCCTGATGGTTTTTTACCTGAGATAATTGAATTAAAAAATCATCCTTGGTTTATTGGAGTACAGTTTCATCCAGAATTTAAATCTAGACCTTTTGCTACACATCCTTTATTCTCATCTTTTATCAAAGCATCAAAAAATCATAAATGAGTAGTATTAAAGTAAATTGTGCAAATATAGACATCTCGAACAATGATAAGATTTGTATAATTTCTGGACCTTGCCAGCTTGAAAGTGAACAACATGCAATGGATATGGCAGGAAATATTAAGGAAATTACTTCAAAATTTGGCCTTGGGTTTATTTACAAAACTTCATTTGATAAAGCGAACAGAACAAGCTTAAAAGGCAAAAGGGGAGCTGGATTAGAAGCCTCCTTACCTGTATTTGATAAGATCAAAAAAGAGTTGAATGTTCCTATTCTAACAGACATTCATAATGCTGAGCAATGTGCAATTGTTTCAAAACATGTTGATGTTTTACAAATTCCAGCTTTTTTATGCAGACAAACAGATTTGTTAATTGCTGCAGCTAAAACAAATAAAATTATTAATGTAAAAAAAGGTCAATTTCTTGCACCATGGGATATGGTTAATGTTACAAAGAAAATTTCAGACTCTGGAAATAATAAAATATTAGTAACTGAAAGAGGTGCAAGTTTCGGATACAACACTTTAGTTTCTGACATGAGGTCGTTACCAATAATGGCTAAGAATGGTTATCCCGTAATTTTTGATGCAACACATTCAGTACAACAACCAGGTGGTCTTGGAGAAAAAAGTGGTGGACAACGAGAGTTTGTTGAGTATTTAGCAAGAGCCGCTGTTGCAGTTGGAGTTGCAGGAGTTTTTATTGAAACCCATCAAGATCCAGACAATGCTCCATCCGATGGGCCTAATATGGTACCATTAGACAAATTAGAAGATCTCCTAAAACAATTAAGCGATATAGATAATCTTATTAAAAATTAAGTGAGTAAAATTCTAAAAGTTAAAGCAAGACAAATTTTTGATAGTAGAGGAAATCCAACTATTGAAGCAGAGGTTTATGTTAAAAACAAAAGTGCCAAAGCAATATGTCCCTCAGGAGCTTCTACAGGTACTTATGAAGCCTATGAAAAAAGAGATATGAACAATAAAAGATATTTAGGTAAAAGTGTATTCTCAGCAATAAATTTAATTAATTCTAAAATATCTAAAGCTTTAAGAAATAAAAATATACATGATCAAGAAAGAATAGACGAAATACTTATTAATTTAGATGGGACTAAGCAAAAGACAAAACTAGGAGCTAATGCAATATTATCAGTCTCGATGGCTGCAAAAAAATTATCAGCTAAAGTAAAAAGAATTCCTCTTTATAAATCTTTTTATGCATCAAAAAATTTTCAATTACCTTATCCATTAATGAATATTATTAATGGCGGAGCACACGCTAATAATGGTCTTAGAATTCAAGAATTTATGATTAGACCAGATAAAGCAAAATCCTTTTCTGAAGCAATGAGAATATGTTATGTAGTAATAAAAAACTTAAGTAAATTAATTAAAGCAAAAGGTTTAGCCACATCAGTTGGTGATGAAGGTGGATTTGCACCAATGATTAATAGCAACAATCAGGCCTTAGATTTGATTGTTTTATCAATCAAAAAATCAGGATTTATAAATGGTAAAGATGTTTCAATTTGTTTGGATGTTGCAGCTAATGAATTATTTAAAAAAGGTAAATATTCTATTCACTCAAAAAAATATGTTTCTGTTGATAAAACAATTTCAGAATATAAAAAAATGATCAATAAATATAAAATTAAATCGATTGAAGATCCATTTTCTGAAAATGATTGGATGTCATGGAGTAAATTAATGAGATCTACTAAAAAAGTGCAGATAGTTGGAGATGATCTTTATGTTACAAATTTGGAAAGGTTAAAAAAGGGATTTTTAAATGTTTCATCAAACTCAATTTTGATAAAACTAAATCAAATTGGTACAGTTACCGAAACACTTGATGTCATAAGATTTGCTCAAACTATTGGGTTTAATACTATTATTTCACATCGATCAGGAGATAGTGAAGATACATTTATAGCTGATTTAGCAGTAGGTACCAATTCCAACCAAATAAAAACTGGATCTTTAGCTAGATCTGAAAGAGTGGCTAAATATAATCAATTAATTCGTATAGAAGAAAAACTTGGAAAAAAAGCTAGAATGAATAAGATTCATTAATGCTTCAAAGATTAAAAAAAAATTACCTTTTATTACTTTCAACTTTTCTGATTCTTTATTTCTTTTTTAATCTTTTATCTGGTCAAAGAGGGTTAATTTCATATTTTGAAAAAAAAGAGATTTTAAAAAACTTAAAACAACAAGAATCTTTAATAATTAACCAAATAAGTGACTTGGAATTTAAGAATTCATTGTTAAGTGACAATCTTGATCTTGATTATATAGAATCTTTGATTAGAGAAAGGTTCATATTTGGAAAAAAAAATGAAAAAATTTATATAATTAAAAAAAATGAAAATTAGACACCCAGAAAAGCAGAATAAACCAATAAATCCAATTAAAAAAAAACCAGATTGGATAAGATCAAAATTAGTAAATAGCAAAGAATTTTTTTTAACAAAAACAATTGTAAATAAAAATAATCTCGTAACAGTTTGTCAGGAAGCTAATTGCCCAAATATCACTGAATGTTGGAGCAAAAGACATGCTACGTTTATGATTATGGGTGACACATGTACAAGAGCGTGTGCTTTTTGCGATGTAAAAACTGGTAAACCAGGAAAACTAGATAATCTTGAACCAATAAAAATTTCTCAGGCTGTAAAAAAATTAAATTTAAAACATGTTGTAATAACATCGGTTGATCGAGATGACTTAGATGATGGTGGTTCAAATCATTTTTTTGAAGTTATTAATCAAACAAGAAAAACAAATCCAAATACTACAATTGAAGTTTTAACCCCTGATTTTTTAAGAAAGGGTGATGCTTATAAAAAAGTTTTAGAGGCAAATCCTGATGTTTTTAATCATAATATTGAAACTGTTCCTAGTCTTTATCTTAAAGTTAGACCCGGTTCTAGATATTTCGCATCTTTAGAACTTTTGAAAAATGCTAAAATGATAAATAAGAAAATTTTTACTAAATCAGGGATAATGGTTGGCTTAGGTGAAAAAAAAGATGAAATTTTGCAGGTAATGGATGATTTAAAAGCTGCAGATGTAGATTTTTTAACTATTGGCCAATATTTACAACCATCTGTTAGACATCATCCTCTTGATAGATACTACACACCAGAGGAATTTGATGAATTAGGAAGTATTGCGAAATCAAAAGGTTTTTTATTAGTTTCGTCATCGCCATTAACAAGATCTTCTTATCATGCCGATGAAGATTTTGCTAAACTACAACAAAATCGGATTAACAATCATTAATGCCAAAAGCTTCAGTTAAGCGATTAATTGAATGTGAAAAAAAAGACTTAATTGAACTTGTTTTAGATATAGAAAAATATCCTGAATTTGTTCCATTTTGTTTTGATGCGAAAATATATGAAAACAAAAAAGATGGTGATTTACAAAAAATTATTGCTGATTTAACTATCGGTAAAGGACCATTTAAAGATACATACAAAAGTGATGTTGCCTTTAATAAAAAAACTGATTCAATCTATGTAAAAAACATAGAGGGACCATTAAATCATCTAACAAATAATTGGACTTTTACTGATAAAAATAATGGTATTACTGAAATCACCTTTGATATTGATTTTGAAATAAAGAATAAATTTTTAAATTCTTTAATGGTAGTCTCTTTTCAATTTGGTTTAGAAAAAATAGCTGATGCTTTTCAAAAAAGAGCTGAAGAATTATTTGGAAATTCTAAGAATTAAATCTAAGGTTTTTTTAACAGTTGCTTTTTGAATTGAAGATCTTTTTTTATTTTTAAATAAACACTTATTAATCTGTACTTTTTTGCCTTTTTTTATACCAATATAAACTAGACCTACTGGCTTTTGTTTGGTGCCACCTTTGGGGCCAGCGATTCCAGTTATAGAAACGTTAATATTGGCTTTTGATATTTTAGATAAGTTATTTACCATTGCCAAACAACATTGTTGGCTAACTGCACCATAATTTTTAATAATATTTTTATTAACTTTGAGAATTCTAATTTTAGCTTGGTTAGAGTAGGTGACCAATCCTAAATTAAATACTTTTGAAGCACCACTTATTGAAGTAATTGAACCAGCCAATAATCCTCCAGTACAAGACTCAGCAACAGAAAGTTTTAATTTTTTTTTGGTTAAAAGCCTGACTAAATTTTTCATTAAATTAAATAACTGCTTAATAACATAAAACAAATTAATGATAGAACAACATATAATCCTGCAAAAACATCGTCCATTATTACACCGAAACTATTTTTATAATTTTTGTCAAAATAATTTACTGGAAATGGTTTTAGAATGTCAAAAAATCTAAAAAGTACAAAGCAAATTCCATAAAAAATTATAGCTTCATCAGATGTTTTTTGTGTTCCATGAGATATTTCGTAGAGATAAATTGGTATAGATTGACCTATAAATTCGTCGATAATGACCTCTTTTGGATCTTTATTTTCTTTCTCTTTTATATGGGATGCTATTGCTATGAATGAATAAATAAAAATAATAAGCAAACCTATTAAGACTATATTTGGTGATAATTTTAATATATGAAAAAAAAAATAAAGAAAAATAGTTGTAGCTAAGGATCCGAAAGTTCCAGGAATAATCTTAATTTTTCCTAGCCCAAACATTGTTGCTAATAATGAATTAAAAGTTTTAATCATATTTTGTGATTGAAATTATGGTTTCACAAGCGATAGCCTTTTCTTTTCCAATTAAACCTAATTTTTCCACAGTTTTACCCTTTAAATTTATTTGGTTTTCATTAATACCAGTTAATTTTGAGACTGATTTAATTATTTTGTCTCTATATTTTGAAACTCTTGGTTTTTGACAAATTAAGTTTATATCTAAATTGTTTATAAAAAAATTAGATTTGTTTAAATTAATCATGATTGGTTTTAGCATTTTTGGAGATCTGATATTTTTAAATTGTTTTGTGTTTGGAAAATAAGTTCCAATATCTTTTTTTCTAATAGCTCCTAAAATAGAATCAATAATTGCATGTAAAATTACATCTCCGTCAGAATGACCCTCAAGACCTGAATGAAAAGGAATTTTTAATCCTCCAAGATAAAGTTTCTTATTTTTTACTAACTTATGGATATCGAAACCTATACCATAAAAAGTTTTGGGAGTTTTTATATCATCAATATACGTAATTTTACTATTTGCTTTTTCACCTGGTACAAATTTGATTTTAAAATCATTATTTATAAATAATGTCGCTTCATCAGTAACTTTATTTTTTTGATCTTTTGCAATTTCATATAGTTCTTTAAATCTAAATGCTTGAGGGGTCTGGGTTAATAACAAATTATTTCTGTTAAGATTAAATATTTGATTTTGAGTTTTATATTTTATTGTATCTTTTGGATTGATAACTGGAACTACAGCTTTGTTATTTTTCAAATTTTTAGCAATATTTTTGAGTAATCTAATTGAGAAATTAGGCCTAGCAGCATCATGTATAAAAACATTTTTTGGCTTATATCTTTTAAGATATTTTAAAGCTTTAAAGGAGGAGTCTGATCTTTCTTTTCCTCCTTTAATGATACTTATTGATTTAGGATACTTCTTTTTTTTTAAATGTTTAAGATTATTTGAGACAATTAAAATTTTTTTAAAAAGCTTTGAATTGAGAGATTTTTCTATGGAATGATCAATTATTTCTTTATTTCGGTAGTTAAAGAATTGCTTGGGTATTTTTTTATTAAATCTCTTACTTTTTCCAGCAGCTAATATTACAAAATAGTTGTTCATTCGTTTAAATGCTATAATTCTAATTTATGTTAGAATTTTTGAAAAAAAATATAATCATTATTATTCTATCTAGTATCACACTATTTCTGGGTTTTTTAACCTTTTTGACATTTATTGATAGAAGTTTTGTTGATTTAAATGAAAAAAATTTACAATATTTACTAATTTCAAATATTTTTTTACTTATTTTATTATTCATATTTATTTTTGTAGAAGTTAAAAATTCAATTAAAATTGATATTGATAAGGACGGCTTAACATCAAATAAAAAATATATAACGTATTTTTCATTATTCACTTTAATACCATCAATTTTAATTTCTATTTTTTCCTTATTTCTTTTTTCTTTTGCTCTAGAAAAGTACTTCGATAAGAAAGTTACAACGGTTGTAAATAATTCCTATGAACTTGCTAAAAATTATGTTGAAGAAGTAAGAAATAAAATTCAATCAGATATAATTTTGATTGCTTTTGATACTAACAAAAGTGCAAATTTTTTAAATGAAAATGCAAAAGAGTATTTAAGGTTTTTAAGGACACAAAAACTAATAAGGGATGTTGACGAAATTCATATAATTGATGAAAATAAAAAACTATTATACTCAACTGAAAAAAAAGAAAAATATATTCCTCCTGTTGATAAAGCGCTAAATTTAGTTCTTGAAGACGATAGACCATTAAAGATAATTGATACTAAAGCAAATATTTCAGCTGCGATAATGAGATTACAATCATCAAAAGATAGATTCATTTATGTGGTAAAATTTTTAGATAAAGATATTTCGAATTATTTAGCTGAGTCTCAAGAAGCTATAAATTTTTATTATACTGTTGAGGATAGAAGCACAGGCATAAAAATTTCCTTTTTTATAATTTATATTATAATTGTTTCATTGCTATTATTTATCTCTATTACGATAGCGATTAGATTTTCATCAAGATTTTTTAGATCTATAAACAATCTTATACTAGCATCAACAGAAATAGGTCATGGTAATTTAAATACAAAAGTTCCAGAAATTAAAACTGATAAAGATATGGAAGTATTGAATAAAAACTTTAATTCTATGATTAGTAGACTAAAAAACCAGCAAGAAAAATTAATTATTAATGAGAGATATAAAGCATGGGGAAACCTATCAAGAAAGTTAGCCCATGAAATTAAAAATCCTCTTACACCAATACAATTAACAATAGATCGTATTAGAACTAAATACTCTGGACAAATAACTAATGAAGACCAACAATCATTTAAAGAAAATTTAAAAATTATAAACTCTCAAATAAAACAAATAGAAAATTTAGTAAATGAATTTTCTGATTTTGCGAGAATGCCAAAACCTACTTTAAAGAAAAATAATTTGGTAAAGTTATTAAATGAAAATCTCAAATTGTTATCAGAGGTTAATAAATCCATTGAGATAAACTTAAATAAAAAAGACGAGGAGATTTTACTCGAATGTGACAAAGAGCAAATTTCAAGAGTTTTCATTAACCTGATAAAGAACTCTATTGAGAGCATCGAACAAAAAGTTGAAAAAAACCCTGATTTTAAAAAGAAAATTTTAATTGATATTTCATCAAATAATGACCATATTTTAATATCAATAGAAGACAATGGTGTTGGTTTTGATAAAAATAATATAAAGGAAATTTTAAATCCATATTACACAACAAAAAAAAATGGAACTGGACTAGGCCTATCTATAGTAAACAAAATTATAAATGATCACAAAGGTGAACTTGAATTCATTCCAATTCATAATGGTGCAAAAATACAGATAAGATTTTATTTAAATGACAACAGAAATACTAATAGTTGATGATAATGCGGATATAAGAAATATCCTAAATGAGTTAATTGTTGATGCTGGTTACAAAACTAGAGTAGCGGCTAATTATAATCAAGCGTTAAAAGAAATTGACAAAAAAATGCCTGATGTAGCTATCCTAGATGTAAAATTAGATAAGGGTGATAATGATGGAATAGAGCTATTATCTCATATCAAGTCTAAAAATAAAGATGTACCAGTAATTATTATTACAGGTCATGCTAATATTGAAATGGCTGTTAATTCATTAAAGCATGGTGCATTTGAATTTGTTGAAAAACCTTTTGACCAAGCTAGATTGTTAAACTTTATAACCAGAGCTGTTGAAAATCTTCAATTAAAAAAACAAAATAAGGATTATGAAAACAAGTTATTTTCTTCATATGATTTAATAGGTGATAGTAAGAATATATCTACAATACGTGAACAAATTAAAAAGATATCTTTAACTGAGAGTAGGATTCTTATAAATGGGCCATCAGGTTCAGGAAAGGAATTGATTGCAAGAAAAATTCATAAAAATTCCAAAAGAGAAAAAAATCCATTTATTATTCTAAATGGAGCACTTCTTGACACAGAAAAATATGAACAAGAATTATTTGGGGAGGAAAAGAGTGATGGTTCCATTTCATATGGTGCTTTAGAAAAAGCTAATAAAGGTACTTTACTAATCGATCAAGTTTCTGAAATTCCCTTAGTCATTCAATCAAAAATATTAAGGGTCCTTATTGATCAAAAATTTAAAAGATTAAATGGGAATAATGATGTTAATGTTGATGTGAGATTAATTTGTTCATCAAGTAAGGATTTAAAAGATGAAATAAAGATAGGTAATTTTAGAGAGGATCTATATCATAGATTGAATGTTTTTGAAATTAACATTAAATCATTAAACGAACGAATTTCAGATATACCTCTGTTAATAAGATATTTTTCAAAAATGATTTCTGCAAATTATAATATTAAAGAATTAGATATTGATGAAAATGACTCATATATTTTGAATCATGATTGGAAAGGTAATGTAAGGGAACTAAGAAATTTGATTGAAAGAATTGCAATTTTACAACCTGATACAAAAGACAAAATTTCTAACATTGTTAAAGAGTCTTTAAAAAGCGACAATTATGATGATAAAATTGGTGAAAATAGCTTATCAGTGCCATTAAAAGAGGCTAGAGAAAACTTTGAAAAAGAGTATTTAACTATTCAGCTTAAAAAATTTAATGGGAATATATCTAAAACAGCTAACTTTGTTGGTATGGAGAGAAGTGCTCTTCATAGAAAGCTTAAAGGCTTAGGAATAAAAGAATTTAACTAAAATGAATATAATCATTTGTGGTGCTGGTAGAGTAGGTTTTACTATTGCAAAGTTGTTGAGTGAACAAGGCCATTCTATAACAGTTATTGATCAATCAAGTGAAGACATCCAAAAAATCAATGATAGTTTGGATGTTAAGGCAATCGTTGGAAAAGCTACATATCCATCAATTCTTGAAAAAGCCAATGCTGCTGAAACAGATATGATTATAGCAGTTACAAGAAATGACGAAATTAATATGCTTATTTGTCAAATAGCATTCTCAATATTTAATATTCAAAAAAAAATAGCAAGAATTAGATCACAAGACTATCTAAACCCAAGATTTACAAGAGTTTATAATAAAGAAAATTTACCAATAGATGTGATTATTTCTCCTGAGATAGAAATTTCCAAATCAATTCAAAGAAAATTGGAAGCACCAGGTGCGTTGGATAGCGTACCTTTTGCTGATAATAAAATTAGATTATTGGAGATATTCATTAAAGAAGATTGTAAATCAATAGGTATTAAGTTTAATGAACTCACAAATAAATACCCAAAATTAGAGGCAAATATAATTGGTATAAACAGAGATAATAAATTTTTCATTCCAAAAAAAACAGACGCTGTAAAAAAAGACGATAAAATTTATGTAATTATCAATTCGTCACAAATGTCAGAAACTCTTGAAGCTTTTGGTCATGAGGAAAAAATATCTAAAAAGATTTTAATTATTGGTGGCGGAAATATTGGTTTTAATTTAGCTAAGAATATTGAGGATACCTTAGAAACAGTTCGAGTTAAAATTGTTGAAAAAAATAAGGAGCGAGCAGAGTTCTTAGCAAATCAACTTAACGATGCGATTGTTATAAATGGTGATGGTTTAGATGAAGAAGTTTTAACTGAAGCAAACTTAGGAGAAGCTGAAACTGTATTAGCTCTAACAAATGATGATGAAGATAACTTGATGGTCAGCGTGTTAGTTGAAAAATTCGCAAAAGACCAAAAAGATATTGATGATAAAAGAACAATGGCATTAATTAACAAACCAAATTATTCACTTCTTCAATCATCATTAAAAATTGATGATTTAATTGACCCAAGAATGACGACTGTTTCAAGTATTTTAAAACATATCCACAAAGGAACAATTGAAAATGCTTATACTTTATCAGATGGTGAATACGAGGTAATTGAAGCTGAAATAATTGAGACTTCTGAACTAATTAACAAAGAAATTAAAAATTCTAATTTACCAGATGAATTAAGAATTGGCGCTGTATTAAGAGATAAAAAAATAATTATACCTAGATCCAATTTTGTTTTTAAAAAAGATGATAGAGTTGTATTTATTGTTAAAAAAGACTCTATATCTTTTGTTGAAAATATCTTTAGATTAAGTTCAGTATAATTAGATGTTTGGATTGCAAATTAGATATCTAAGTTTCTTTTTTGGATTAATTTCTATTTTATCTTTTTTTAATATAATTTATTCTTACTATTTCAATCTTTACCTAAACTTAGATACTTATTATTTAAGTTTATTTTTATCTTCGATTCTGGCAATTCTTTTCTATAGTTTAAAAATATCGCCTAAAAAAACATCAATTTTTCAAAAAATTTTAACTGTTTTTTTGGGATATATTTTACTACCTTTAATTTTATCTATTCCTTTTTACCTAAGTATTTATAACTTAACTTTTATAAATTCTTTTTTTGAAGCAGTTTCAGGTTTTACATCTACTGGTTTTACTATCTTTGAAAATATTAAAAATATAGATCAGAGTTTGATTTTATGGAGGTCAACTACTCAATGGATTGGTGGATTATATTTCTTATTTTCTATAATTTATTTAATAGATATTTATGATGAAAATTTTAAAAAAACTTTAACAAATTTTTTTTCATTTAATACCTCAGAAGTATTTAAACAAGCTATAAAAGTTTTTTTAATATATTCTGGTATAACTTTAGTAATTTTTGTAATATTAAATTTATTTTCTATAAGAACTTTTGATTCTTTAAACTTAGCATTTTCATTAATTTCTTCAGGCGGTTTTTTACCTACAAATGATTTATCCAGTATAATCAGAGATGACACTCAAACTATTATTTTGTCATTTTTGATGCTAACTTCTTTTTTTAGTATTTTTTTTAGTTACAACTTATTTTTCTTTAAGAGAAAAAATATTAATTTTCTATATGAAGATCTCAATTTAATAATTTACTTTGTTATAGTCTTAATTATCTTTTTTTTATTTTTTAGTTTTAATCAAAACTTTTTGAATTATTTTTTGTCAATATCAAGTAGTATGTCGAATATTGGTTTTACACTAGAAAATTCAAATACAAATTTGACTTTTGTTTATTTGATTTTGGTTATTATTGGAGGATCTTTTTTTTCCACAAGTTCAGGATTGAGATTTATGAAGATTTATTCTTTATTTATATATTCAGTCAATCAAATTTTGTCATTCAGTAGACCAAAAAATATATATAAGAATAAGTTATTTTTCTCTGAAGTTAATTTTGACTTCAATGAGATAAGTAAATATTTTTTATCAGTTCTCGTATTTATTTTATCACTTTTTATTTTAACAACATTATTGACTATGAGTGAACTTAGCTTTGAAAATTCATTTAAGTTATCTATTTTAACATTAATGAATACTGTCAATTCAAGTTCATATGGTTTAAGTGATCTAACTTTTTATAACCTTTCATATTTTACCAAATATTGTCTTATTTTTTTCATGATTGTTGGACGAATTGAGTTATTAACAATTTTGCTTCTTGTGAAAAAATTTCTTTTTAAAAATTAATTAATTATTGTATATGTAGTATGATTTTGCGCCCTTAGCTCAGCTGGATAGAGCATCGGTTTTCTAAACCGAGGGTCGTAGGTTCGAATCCTTCAGGGCGCGCCATTACTAGCACATTTTTGGTTAAAATTTATCTTGACTAGATTTTCAATTAATTTGAAATGAGATTAAATTTCCCTTGAACACCTTTTTTTATCATGCTTAAATTAAGAATATTCAAAAGTAATTTTGAATTATTTGTTAACAAATAAATAAACAATAGGAAGAAATATGTTTAAATACTTAAAACAATTAACTTCTTTAGTTGCTATGGTTGCTGTGTTGTTCACTTTTACAACAGAGTCTATGGCTGCTAAAAAATCTAAAACACTTAAAAACACTCAGAAAAAAGGGTTTGTAAGATGTGGAGTATCTCAAGGTCTTCCAGGATTTTCTAATGCTGATGCTGCAGGAAATTGGACTGGTGTTGACGTTGACGTATGTAGAGCTGTAGCTGCTGCAGTATTGGGTGATGCAAACAAAGTTAAGTTTACACCACTAAGTGCTAAAGAAAGATTTACTGCTTTAACTTCTGGTGAGATTGATATCTTATCAAGAAACACAACTTGGACTCTTTCTAGAGATGCTGATATCGGACTTACTTTTGTTGGAGTAAACTTCTACGATGGTCAAGGCTTCATGGTAAGAAAAAGCTCAGGTATCACTTCAACTAGCCAATTCAAAGATGGTATCTCAGCTTGTACAAATATTGGTACAACAACTGAGTTAAACATGAGAGACTTCTTTAACTCAAAAGGAATTTCTTATGAGCCAGTTGCTTTCGAAAAAGCTGACGAAGTTGTTGCTGCTTACGATGCAGGTAGATGTGATACATACACTACTGATAAATCTGGTTTAGCTGCTCAAAGAACAAAAATGAAAAACCCTGATGAACACATTGTTCTACCAGAAACTATTTCTAAAGAACCTTTAGGACCAGTTGTTAGACAAGGTGATGCAGTATGGGAAGATATCGTAAGATGGTCTTTGAACACTATGATTGAAGCTGAGGAATATGGTATTACTTCAGCAAATGCAGACATGATGAAAACTTCAGACAACCCAGCAATCAAAAGATTAGTTGGAGCTGAAGGTGAATTAGGTGCTGCT
Source organism: uncultured Pelagibacteraceae bacterium (assembly GCA_902612065.1). GTDB lineage: Bacteria > Pseudomonadota > Alphaproteobacteria > Pelagibacterales > Pelagibacteraceae > Pelagibacter. The sequence continues at coordinate 24,761 of CACMBY010000007.1, forward strand.
TTTGGTCTAGATAACGACTGGAGCTTAAGAATTATCAAGCAAGTTGGTAATTATGGTGAAAGTTATAAGAGAAATATAGCTGACACTGGAATTTTACCAGACAGAGGTCCAAACCAATTATGGACAAAAGGCGGAATACTTTACGTTCCACCTGCAAGATAATTGTAGTTTAAATAAATTAAAAAGGGCTAGATTTTTCTAGCCCTTTTTTTATAAACTCATATATTATCGGCGAAGTGAATTTTAAACTTAAAGATATAGTCCCACAATTAATTACAGTTTTAGCTGTAGTCTTAGTTTTTGGTTTTTTTACTTATAACGCCCAAATCAATATGGAAAATAGAGGTATTGATTTTGGTTATGGTTTTCTATCTCAAGAGTCCTCTTTTGACGTTCAGTTTTCATTAATTGAATATGATGGATCACACTCATATTTCAGAGCCTATTTAGTTGGGCTTTTAAATACAATTCTTGTTTCAGTCATTGGGATAATTATCGCAACAATCTTAGGAGTAATAGTTGGTATAGCAAGATTATCACCTAATTATCTAATTAATAAATTTGCAGCTTTTTATGTTGAGTTTTTTAGAAATATTCCACTACTACTTCAAATTTTCTTTTGGTATTTTGCTGCATTACGTGCTTTGCCACTTCCACAAGATGCTGAAGCAATGTTTGGAGTTTTTTTTCTAACTATAAAAGGGTTATACGTCCCAGCATTTATTTGGCAAAATTTTAATATTTTCTTCTATTCAATTATAGCTGCAATCATAGCAATTATTGTTATACGAGCGCATGCCAAAAAAGTTCAGGAAAATCAAGGTAAACAAATTCCAGTTTTTTTAATTTCTATAGGACTGATATTTATTCTTCCACTTTTAAGTTTTTTAATTGGTGGTGTAAGACTTTCTTTTGAAGTTCCTGTTTTAAAACAATTGGCAACAACATCTTTTATTTATGAGGGTGGAGTTAGCTTACCCCCAGAATTAATAGCATTAACATTATCTTTATCTTTATATACAGCAACATTTATCGCAGAATGTGTAAGAGCTGGAATTCAAGGTGTTGGTAAAGGTCAAAAAGAGGCAGCAGCATCAATTGGACTTACCCCTAATCAAGTGCTTAAATTAGTAATTATGCCTCAAGCTTTGAGAATAATAATTCCGCCAACAACGAACCAATACTTAAATTTAACTAAAAATTCATCTTTAGCAGCTGCGATAGCTTATCCAGATTTAGTATTAGTCTTTGCTGGAACAGCATTAATGCAAACAGGTAAAGCTATTGAAATAGTATCAATCACCATGTTTACTTATCTAACTTTGAGTATTTCAATCTCAATTTTAATGAACTGGTATAATAAGAAAATAGCTATTCAGGAGAAATAATGTCGAGTATTAACTTTTTAAAACCTGATAGAACTAACCTTAATACCTTTTTATATCTTGGTTCTTTTTTATTTTTTATTAGTATTTTAGATGTTTTTCTAAATTCATTTTTTAGATTAAATTTAACTGGTTTTTTACCTAATTTTTTAAGTTTCTTATTACCTCTAATACTTGGTTTTGTTGGTCTTTATTTCATTCGAATAGAATATAGTGGAATAAAAAATTTAGACCTCTTAAATAAACATATTAATACAAATAATTTTAATGCCGTTTTATCTTTACTGATAATATTCATAATCATCAAATCTCTACCACCTATATTAAGCTGGTTTGTTATCGATGCTAGTTTTGCTGGAGACACAAAAGATGTTTGTACAGGCTCTGGTGCATGCTGGACGTATATTAAAGTTTGGATGAGAAGATTTATGTATGGAATGTATCCAAATGCAGAACAATGGAGAATTAATTTATCATTTGTGGCTTTAGTGTTACTAGGTTCTGTTGGATACTTTGCGACTGATAAATTTAAGAAATATTTAACACTTTATTATGTAGTTATTTATCCTTTAATTGCATTCCTATTTATCTTCTTTTTTATTTCAGGTGGCCCTGTATTTTTTGACTTTTCTTATGGGATTATTGCTGCAATTTTATCTATCATCATCGGTTTTTTTATTCCAAGTAAATTTAAGTTTTATTACTTTTTAATAGTTCCTTTAGCGCTGTATATAATTTTGAAATATTTTCTTTTTTTTGAAGAATACATTGAGCTTGGAAAATTAGATGGTTTAAATTGGGTTGAAACGGGTGCATGGGGAGGCTTATCTCTAACATTTATAATTTCTTTTTTCTGTCTTATTTTCTGTTTTCCAATTGGAATGGCTTTTGCTCTCGGACGAAGATCAGAATTTCCATTAATTAGATATATATCAGTTGGTTTTATTGAATTCTGGAGAGGTGTTCCACTGATAACAGTTTTATTCATGTCTGCCGTAATGTTTCCAATGTTTTTACCAGAAGACTTTTTCATTGATAAATTAGTAAGAGCCATAATTGCAATTTCTTTATTTGAAGCTGCGTATGTTGCCGAAGTTATAAGAGGTGGCTTACAAGCTTTACCAAGAGGTCAGTACGAGGCTGCGAAATCATTAGGTATGGGTTATTGGAAAATGCATATTTTTGTAATTTTACCACAAGCTCTGAAATTAGTAATACCAGGAATAGCAAATACTTTCTTAGCATTAGTAAAAGACACTCCATTAATATTTGTTGTCGGATTATTAGAAATAGTTGGAATGTTAAATTTAGCTAAAACAAATCCGAAATGGTTAGGATTTGCTATGGAAGGGTATGTATTTGCTGCTATAATTTTCTGGATTATTTGTTATGCAATGAGTAAATATAGTTATAATCTAGAACAAAAATATAAAACCGATAGATAAAAATTTATGTCAGATAGTATTATCCAAATAAGTAATATGAATAAGTGGTTTGGTGATTTCCAAGTTTTAAAAGGAATAAATTTAGAAGTTAAACCAAAAGAAAAAATTGTTGTTTGTGGTCCATCTGGGTCAGGAAAGTCTACATTAATTCGATGTATTAATAGATTAGAAGAGCATCAAGAAGGTAATATTGTTGTTGATGGAACTGAATTAACAGAGGATACAAAAAATATTGAACAAATTAGAGCTGAAGTTGGAATGGTATTTCAGCAATTTAATTTGTTTCCTCACTTATCTATTTTGGATAACTGCACATTAGCTCCTATTTGGGTTAAAAAAATGCCCAAAAAAGAGGCAGAAGAATTAGCATTAAAACATCTAGAAAGAGTGCAAATTCTTGATCAAGCACAAAAATATCCAGGACAATTATCTGGAGGACAACAACAAAGAGCTGCTATTGCAAGAGCTTTATGTATGGAGCCAAAAATAATGCTTTTTGACGAACCTACATCTGCTTTAGATCCTGAAATGATTAAAGAAGTGTTAGATGTTATGGTTAATTTAGCAAAACAAGGAATGACTATGATCGTAGTTACACATGAAATGGGTTTTGCAAAAGAAGTTGCAGATCAAATGATATTTATGGATGAAGGAATGATAGTAGAAAAAGCTGATACCAAAGAATTTTTTGCTAATCCAAAGAGTGATAGAACCAAACTTTTCCTCAGCCAGATACTATAGTTCAAGCTAATTTCAAGAAATATTTCTCAAATTATAGATGAAGTAATGCTTGACACATTTCCCTTAATACGGGTTTTTAAGCAAAAAAAATAAAAATTTATTGTTGCAGTAGGTATTAAAAACTAGTTGAATTAGTTTTTATAAAAAATTAAGAGGGGTCTTAATGGAAGATAATTTTAATAAGCATTTAGGCAACAAGCTTAAGCTTAGAAGACTAGCACTAGGTTTAACTCAAACTAAAGTAGCAAAAGCAATTAACGTAACATTTCAACAAATCCAAAAATATGAAAAAGGCACTAATGGAGTAAGTTCAATAAGATTATTACAATTATCGAATTATCTTAAAGTGCCAATAAATTATTTTTTTGAGGATTTTTCAGAATATCTAATAAATTTAGAAAAATCACAAGAAGGGCATATGAATGTAAATTATAATTTTTTAGTGAAATTATATTCTGAGTTAAATGCTGATCAAAAGTTAAAGTTTAATAAATCATTACAGGTAGCAGGTAATATTTCGAAGGTCGTTTAATTTCTGGCTCCTCGGGCAGGACTCGAACCTGCGACCAATTGATTAACAGTCAACTGCTCTACCAACTGAGCTACCGAGGAATATTAAAATCTCAACTTACTTTTTTTTTTCACTAAAACAAGATTTTTTTTGGAGGCAACGCCCGGAATCGAACCGGGATACAAGGATTTGCAATCCTCTGCGTAACCATTCCGCCACGTTGCCATATGTTTTAGAAGATAGCTACACTGAGTTTTATATAAAATATTTGCAATTAGTCTATTAAATAACGTTCCAATTTGATTATTGTTAATTTAGATTATTAAATTATAAACTAATAACACCCATGATAAGCGATAAATATATACATTCAAAAGTTGAAGATAAAATTTATGGTTATTGGGAAAAAAACAAATTATTTAAACCACAAAAAAATTCAAAAAAATTTTCAATTGTAATTCCACCACCTAATGTAACTGGCAGTTTACATATGGGTCATGCTTTAAATAATTCAATTCAAGATTTATTAGTTCGTTATTATCGAATGAATAATTATGAAACTTTATGGCAACCCGGAACTGATCATGCAGGTATAGCCACCCAAGCACTCGTAGAGAAAAAATTAGAAAAAGAAAATTTAAGTAAAATTGACCTTGGTAGAGAAAAATTTATAGAAAAAGTATGGGAATGGAAAAATGAATATGGGGACATAATCATTAATCAACTAAAGAAATTAGGATGTTCATGCGATTGGTCAAGAAATGCATTCACTATGGATGAAAATTTATCAAAATCAGTCATTAAGGTTTTTGTAGAATTACATAAAAAAAAATTGATTTATAAAGCTGAAAAACTTGTAAATTGGGACACTGTTTTAAAAACCGCAATTTCAGATTTGGAAGTAGATCAAAGAGAGATGAATTCTAAGATCTACTATATTAGATACCCAATAGACAATTCCTCTGAATTTATCACTATTGCCACAACAAGGCCTGAGACAATGTTAGGAGATACTGCGATTGCGGTAAATCCGAAGGATAAAAGATATAAAAATCATGTTGGCAAAACTGTCACAATACCAATCGTAGGTAGAAAAATAAAAATTATTAAAGATAATTATGCTGATCCAGAGCAAGGAACTGGAGCACTTAAGATCACGCCAGCACATGATTTTAATGACTATGATGTTGGTCAAAGAAATAAATTAGAAATAATTAATGTTTTTACGGAAGAAGGAAAAATAAATGATAATGCTCCAAAAGATTATATTGGCTTGGATAGGTTTGATGCCCGTAAAAAAATATTAAATGAATTAAAAGAAAAAGATTTTTTTGTAAAAGAAGAAAACATCAAAAATAAAGTTCCATACGGCGATAGATCAAATTCAGTAATCGAGCCTTTTTTAACAGAACAATGGTTTGTTGATGCAAAGAAATTAGCGATCAAAGCTAAAAAAATTGTGAAGACAAAAAAAACAAATTTCTTTCCATCTAACTGGTCTAAAACTTATTTTCAGTGGATGAACAATATTGAACCATGGTGTATTTCACGACAATTATGGTGGGGACATCAAATACCAGCTTGGTATGGACCTGATCAAAAAATCTTTGTTGCGATCAATGAAAATGATGCAATTAAACAAGCAAAAAAATATTATAAAAAAGATGTAAAACTTTCTAGAGATCCTGATGTTTTGGACACTTGGTTTTCCTCAGGATTATGGCCATTCGCAACTTTAGGTTGGCCTGATAAAAAAGATTATGTAAAGAAATTTTATCCAACAACAGTTTTAGTAACAGGTTTTGATATTATTTTTTTCTGGGTAGCTAGAATGATTATGTTTGGTATGGAATTTTTAAACAAAGAACCATTCAAAGATATTTATGTACACGCGTTAGTAAGAGATGAAAAAGGACAAAAAATGTCTAAGTCAAAAGGAAATGTAATTGATCCATTAGATCTAATTGAAAAATATAGTGCAGATGCATTACGTTTTACTTTACTTTCTATGGCGTCTCCAGGTACTGACGTTAAACTTTCAGAAGATAGAGTTAAAGGATATAGAAACTTTTTAAATAAATTATGGAATGCTAATAATTTTTTAATTACTAATAAATGTGATTTTAAAAAAACCAACAAAGTTCCAAAAATCTCATTAAATATCAATAAATGGATCTATTCGGAGTTAATAGAGACTAAAAATAAAATTCAAAAAAATATTGAAGATTATCGATTTGATGAGGCAGCAAAAAATGCTTATCAATTTGCATGGCACTCATATTGCGACTGGTATATTGAGCTGTCTAAAACAATTCTATACTCTGAGGATAAAAAGGCAAAAACAGAGGTAAAAGAAATTTCTGCTTATGTTTTTAAGCAAATATTGGTTATGCTTCATCCTTTCATACCATTTGTAACCGAGGAAATATGGTTAAAGAACAAATTTGATGAGTCTAATAAAAATTTCCTTATGTATAAAAATTGGCCTACTGGAAAAATTAAAAAAGACCAATCTCTTAAAGAAGTTGAAAAAATTATCAAAATTATCTCTGAATTAAGATCATTTAAAAATGAATTAAATGTCAGTCCTGGTTCATTTGTTGATGTTGCAATTAACAAAATTGCTAAAAAGAATAAATCATTAGTTAATAATAATGATGTTATTTTAAAAAAACTGGGTCGTATCAACAATTTTTTTGATAAAGAACAGGATAAACCCTCTGCAACACTTGTTATTTCTGGGGACATTTTTAAGATTTATTTTGATGAAAATGTTGATCTAAATTTGATTAAAGAAAACTTACAAAAACGTCAGAACAAATATCAAGACGAACTAGATAAGATTTCTCAACGATTATCTAATAAAGGCTTTACAGATAGAGCACCAAAAAATATTGTTGAACAAGAAAAAACTAACTATAGTAGTCTTAAAGATAATATCAAAAAAATATCTTTAACTATTGAGAGTTTATAATGCGGAAATTTAATAAAAAAAAATTACCTAGTAGACATACATCCTTAGGTCCAGATAGAGCACCTCATAGATCTTTTTATTATGCAATGGGTGAAACTGAAAAAGATGTATCAAAACCATTTATAGGAGTTGTATCAACTTGGAATGAGGCTGCTCCTTGCAATATTGCCCTTATGCGACAAGCGCAATCAGTGAAAAAGGGTGTGAGAGCATCAGGAGGGACACCAAGAGAATTTTGCACAATTACTGTTACTGATGGTATTGCCATGGGTCATGAAGGAATGAAATCGTCTTTAATTTCAAGAGAAGTCATAGCTGATAGTGCTGAATTAACTGTAAGAGGTCATTGTTATGATGCATTAGTAGGTATTGCAGGTTGTGATAAATCTTTACCAGGATTAATGATGTCCATGGTTAGATTAAATGTACCTAGTGTATTTATATATGGTGGCTCAATCCTTCCGGGAAAATATAAAGGTAAAGATGTAACTGTTGTTGATGTTTTTGAAGCGGTTGGAAAACATTCATCAGGTCAAATGTCTGCAAAAGAATTAAGAAAATTAGAATTAGTAGCTTGTCCTACAGCGGGTGCGTGTGGTGGTCAGTTTACAGCTAATACTATGGCATGTGTTTCAGAAGCAATCGGTTTGGCATTACCTTATTCGGCAGGAACACCAGCTCCATATGAGGAAAGAGATAAATATGCAAAAGCAAGTGGTCGAATGGTTATGGAATTATTAGCTAAAAAAATTAAACCAAGAGATATCGTTACAAGAAAAGCATTAGAAAATGCCGCAACAATTGTTGCTGCAACTGGAGGTTCAACCAATGCAGCATTACATTTACCAGCAATTGCAAATGAAGCTGGAATAAAATTTGACCTAATGGATGTTGCAAAAATATTTAAAAGAACTCCATATCTTGCAGATTTAAAACCAGGTGGAAAATATGTTGCTAAAGATATGTGGTTAGCGGGTGGTGTACCAATGCTTTTAAAAACTCTTTACGATGGTGGATATATTCATGGAGATTGCATGACCGTTACAGGTAAAACTATGAAAGAAAATTTAAAAGGTATTAAATTTAATCCTAAACAAAAAGTTTTAAGAGCTTATAACAGACCTTTATCACCAGATGGTGGTGTTGTAGGATTAAAAGGAAATTTAGCTCCAGAAGGTGCAATTGTAAAAATTGCGGGTCTAAAAAAATTACAATTTACTGGAAGAGCAAGATGTTTTGATAACGAAGAAAGTGCAATGAAAGCTGTTCAAAGCAGAAAATATAAAGATGGTGATGTGATAATTATTAGATACGAAGGCCCAGTTGGTGGACCAGGTATGAGAGAAATGCTTTCAACAACTGGTGCAATTTATGGTCAAGGTAAAGGCGAGAAAGTTGCTTTAATCACTGATGGAAGATTTTCTGGCGCAACAAGAGGATTTTGTGTTGGTCACGTAGGTCCAGAGGCAGCTTTAGGAGGACCGATTGCTCTTTTACGTAATGGTGATTTAATTGATATTGATGCTAAAAAAGGAACAATTAATGTTCGTTTAACAAGAGCACAATTAGCATCAAGAAAAAGAAAGTGGAAGGCTAAAAAATCTGATTTTGGCTCGGGAACTCTTTGGAAATATGCACAAACAGTCGGGCCAGCAAGTTTAGGAGCCCCAACTCATCCTGGTAAGAAAAAAGAAGTTAAGGAATATTCAAAAATTTAATGAAAATTCGCCCAGTTATTTTATGTGGTGGCGCTGGAACAAGACTTTGGCCAAAGGCTAAAAAACATCAAGCAAAACAATTTATTGATTTTGGTAATTGGACTTTATTGGGCAAAACTTTAGAGAGAGTTAAAGCATCTATATATGATGCACCAATTATAAGTACTAATGCAAAATATTTAAGACAAGTAAAACAACATCTAAAGAAACACAAAATAAGAAAATTTAAGATAGTTTTAGAGCCAGCAAAAAGAAATACAGCACCCGCTATATTAAGTACGGCTTTAATTAAAGACATTCCAAACAAACAACCATTAATGTTTTTGGCTGCTGATCATTTGATAGAAAAAGTTGGTTTATTCAATAAAGCTATCAAAAAAAATCAAAAGAAACTTACTCAAAACAATATTTTTATTTTTGGAATAAAACCTAGAATGCCCTCAAGTGAATTTGGTTATTTTTTAACCAGAAATAATAAAGTATCTAGATTTGTAGAAAAACCTAAAGAGGCTAAAGCTAAACAAATAATTAGTAAAAAAGGTTATTGGAATTCTGGAATGTTTTATTTGAGAAAAGACTCAATAATAAATAATTTTAAGAAATACCAACCAAATATTTATCGAAATTGTAATAAAGCAGTATTAAAAGCAAAATATAAAAGTAATGTATATTATTTAAACAAACAATCTTTCACAAAAGCAAAAGCCAAGTCTTTTGACTATGCAATATTAGAAAAAACCAAAGATATAAATGCTATCAAATTAGATATTCCTTGGTCTGATTTAGGGTCTTGGAAAGAAATCTGTAAGATGTATGGGCGAAATAAAAGATATTATTTTAAAAAGAAGAATGTATTTCATAGACCTTGGGGTAGTTATGTTAATTTATTTAATGGTAAAGAGTTCTTGATTAAAGAATTATATGTAAAACCCAAAGGTATATTAAGTCTTCAGAAACATCATCATAGAGCTGAGCACTGGGTAGTTACTCATGGTAAACCTAAAATTACTTTAAATAAAAAATATTTTACCATGAAACCTGATGAAACTATTTTTATACCATTAGGCGCAATCCATAGAATAGAAAATCCCTACAAAAAACCAGTAAAAATAATTGAAGCTCAAGTAGGCTCGATTTTAAAAGAAACAGATATAGTGAGATATCAAGATATTTATGGCAGAGTAAAATAATTATTTTACAAGAAAATTCACTTTTTTATTTGATAGATTTAAATGAATTTTTTTATATGAACCAAAATTATCTCCATCAATTTGAACAGGTATCAAATCATTTCCATCAATTGTAATGTTTTGTGAATAAGTAGTAATAACATTTTTATTTTTACTTAAATCACCATTAAGAATTATTAAAAATATAGAATATAATAAATTGATCCTAGTTAAATCCTTAAATATATATGTGACTATTTTATTTTCAAAAATATTTGTTTTATTTATTTTATGATGTCCAGCGTAATATTTGGTATTTGAAGATAATATCCAGTCTGCTTGATAAAATTGTCCATCAAAAGTAACATTTAATTTTTTATTATTCATAAACAAGAAATATTGAAAACCTTTGATACCAAATATCACTTTTCCAAGAATTTTTTTAATTTTTGAATTAATTGAATGAACAATTTTTGCATCCCATCCTATACCAGCCATTAAAAAGAAATAATTCTCGTTAATTTTTACAAGATTAGAGGATTTATAATTATTAGAAATCAATACATTGACTATATCATCAATCTTTTTATTCATTGATAATTCAGCTTGCAATAAATTTGCTGTCCCAGCAGGTATATAGCCTATAGCAAAATCGTCTTTAAAATTAAAATCATTCTTTATTAATTCATTAATTGCAAAAGAAACAGACCCATCTCCACCAGCAACTATTAATCGATCATAATTTTTTTGATTAAAGTTTTTAAAAATTTTCTTAGCTTGATTTATTGTTTTGGTCTCAAAGTATTCTACTGAATTATTTTCTTTTAACTTAGATAAAACCCTATTTATGAATTTTGATTTTCTTCCAGAGGAAGAGTTTTGATTGTAAATTAAACAATACAACATAATTAATCCTTAAAAAATTTTTAACAAATTTGTAACATTTAAATGAGATAAGAAATACATGATTCGTGTTACAGTTGTATTAAAATATAGGCCTTTAAATGCCTAACATACTTAAATACAAAAGCATTTTTATTTCTGATGTGCATTTGGGTACCAAGGGTTGTCAGGCGAAAAAACTTTTAGAGTTTTTTAAAAACTCAAGATCTGAAAATCTTTATCTTGTAGGAGACATTATAGATGTCTGGGAAATGCAAAAAAGTTTTTTTTGGCCTCAAGAACATAATGATGTAATCCAAAAAATTTTAAGAAAAGCAAGACATGGCACTAAAGTTTTCTATATTATGGGCAACCATGATGAAATGTTAAGAAAATTTATTCCAATGAATTTTGGTGACATCCATATGGTTAATAGAGTTATTCATGAGACAAATGCTGGAAAAAAATATGTTGTTGTTCATGGTGATGCTTGGGATGGTGTTATGAAACATGCTAAATGGCTATCTAAACTTGGATCAATAGCTTACAATTTATTGTTACAAATAAATGTAATAATTAATTTCTTTAGAAGGTTGAGAGGAAAAGAATATTGGTCTCTTGCAAAATATTTAAAATATAAGGTTAAGAACGCCGTCAAATATATTGGTGAATATGAAAAAACACTCTCAGATTATGCAAAAAGAAAAAAATTTGATGGAATAATTTGTGGCCATATCCATCATGCTGAGGATAGAGATTTTAATGGGGTCAATTATTTAAATTGTGGAGACTGGGTAGAATCTTGCACTGCATTAGCCGAAAATTACGATGGTAGCTTTGAAATATTATATTGGGATAAAATAAGAGAACAATATTTAGACACTCAAGAAATAATTAAACCTATTAAAAATGAAGACTTAAAAAAAGCTTCGTAATTAATGAAAATTTTAATCGCAACAGATGCATATTTTCCACAAGTAAATGGTGTTGTAAGAACCTTGCATGAAACAGGTAAAATTTTAAAAGAACAAGGTCATAGAATAGAATATATCACACCAGAATTATTTTTAACTTTTCCGATGCCAAAATATAATGAAATTAGAATATCTATTAATGTTTGGCCAAGAGTTGGTAGCTTAATAAAGAAAATAAAACCTGATGCAATTCATATAGCTACTGAAGGTCCTATAGGGACTATGGCAAGAAGATATTGTTTGAAGAATAAACTAAAGTTTACCACAAGTTTTCATACAAGATTTGATAAATATCTTAAGCTTTACTTTCCTATTATACCCGCAAAATGGGCTGAAAAATTCTTAGCAAACTTTCATAACAAGGCTGAGAGAATCTTAGTAACAACAGAGTCTATGAGAAAAGAATTAATCGATATAGGTATAGATAATAATAAAATGATTACTTGGACAAGAGGAGGCAATCATGGAGCTTTTAAGAGTCCGAAAAAAATTGATTTACCACATAAAAGACCGATTTGGATTTATGTTGGAAGAGTTGCAGTTGAAAAAAACATAAGAGCTTTTTTAGAATGTGATTTAGAGGGTACAAAAATGATAATAGGAAAGGGACCTGATTTAAAAAAATTAAAAAAAGAATTTCCTAAAGATATTTTTTTAGGAGAAAAAACAAACGGTGAATTAGCGTCTCATTTTGCATCTTCCGATGTTTTTGTATTTCCAAGTAAAACAGATACATTTGGAATTGTAGTTTGTGAGTCTTTAAATTGCGGAACACCTGTAGCTGCTTATCCTGTTCCAGGTCCTAAAGATATATTTGAGGGTTCCAAAATAAATTGTTTAGATAATGATCTTAAAGTTTCAGCTCATAAAGCTTTGAAAGTTAATAGAAATGATTGTCTTGAATTTGCAAAAAAATTCACTTGGGAAGAAACAGCAAAAATATTTTTTAACAATATTTCACCAAATCATTAGTTAATTTTTCCTTAATTTATTTGCATTAAAAAGTGTAATGATGCAAAATTAAGCCGTCTAAATTTATGGAATATTTCATCATTCTACTTATAGTTGTTATAATTTATCTCCTCTATTTACTTAATCAAAAAAAAAACAAATCAATAAATACTGCTACAATAATTAATAAAAGAGAGGAAAAAACCAAAAGAGTAATTATTGATGAACTTGAGGATCAGTTTTTTGCATTAAATAAATTTAACATAATTAAATATGCTAATCCAAGTGCATTAAAAAGATTTGGAAGTAATTTAATTGATAAAAACATATCCTCTGTAATTCGAAAACCAGAATTAATAGATAATATTGAAAAAGCTATTGTTGAAAATAAAACAAAAAATATTGACATTGAAATAGACCTCCCATCATATCAATTTTATAAAATTTATATTATTCCTGGTCCAACTCATTTATTTACTGAACCAGATTCTGTTGTGTTATTTTTAAAAGATTTTACTGAAATTACAAAAGCACAAAAATTTAAAACTGATTTTGTCGCTAATGTAAGCCATGAATTAAGAACACCTTTAATGGCAATAAAAGGATCATTAGAAACTATCGAAGGCCCAGCATCTGATGACGAAAAGGCTAAAAAAAAATTTATGAAAATTTTATCAGAACAATCATCAAGGATGGAAAGTTTAATTAATGATCTATTAATTCTTACACGAATTGAACTTGATGAACATATAAGACCTACTTCAATAGTAAATATTAATGAACTCTTCGAGACTATTATAAGTAATTTTGAAATTGTTTTAAAAAAGAAAAATATAACTGTTAAAAATCAATTTACAGATACATCAAATGTTGTAGGTGATGAAAAAAGATTAAATACAGTTTTTTCTAATCTTTTAGATAATTCAATAAAATATTCTCCGGAAAATAAAAATATATATATTTCTAAAAATGAAAATAGTAACAAACTATTAGAAAAGAATATAATGATTAGTATTAAAGATGAAGGTTATGGCATTCCCCATGATCACATTTCACGTGTTACAGAAAGATTTTACAGGGTTGACATAGAACAAAGTAAAAAAGTTGGTGGAACTGGTTTAGGATTAGCTATTGTTAAACACATAATTACCCAACACAGAGGTGATTTTGAGATTCTTTCAGAGGTTGGTAAAGGTACTGAAATTAGAATATATTTGCCCTCGAAATAAAAATTTAAAAAAACTTCATTTTACAACCCTTATTTGAGAAAACTTTAACATTTCTTTGATTGATTCGTGTGTAGATTTTATTTAAATTTTTACAATGATTAAAATACTCAAAAATATTTCAATATTTTTTTATTTAATCTTGTTTTTCACAACTAGTGTATATTCAAAAGACCTTTCTACTCTTTTACGTACTCAGCAATTAACAGTTTTTGACATAGGTATTTTTAGATTAGAAGAGGACTTAAAGAGTTCTTATCCTGCTGTAAAGAAACATAAAGATGTGCCTTATGAAGATATATATATGGATGTTGTCAGTTCCTATTGGAGAAATACAGTAGATTTAATTGTTTCAATCCCAGTAAATGAAAATTTAAAAAAAGAGAATTATATGTCAGACTCATTTAGATGTAGAAATATATTTAATTCAGTAAGAGATCATTTGTTGAGAAACGAAAATTTAAGTAATTATAGGTTTACTATGGCAACTAGTTATTTAACATCTGTTTTTTCTACACCAAGCACATGGCCAAGGTGGCGATACGATCAAAGCGTCTTAGAAGAATTAGTTAATTTAGTGAAACTTGAAATTATTTTGAGACCTACAACTGAACTTGCTTTTAAAGATAAAGTTAACCCTGTTTCTTGTAAAGGTGGTTTAGAAACAGAAAATGAAGAGATTATAGTCTCAATGAAATACAACTAAAAAGTTATCTTTTTAACAAAAGTGTAACAATTCTGTAATATTAAAGATTCAATTAATTTATACGAGTCTCTCATCTTTATATTAATTAATAACGAAAGGATTAAAGATAATGAAAAAACTAACTATAGTGATCGCTTCTCTAGTTGCTTTATCAATAGCAACTGTTGCTCAAGCAAGAGATCAAATTAAGATAGTTGGTTCTTCTACAGTATTCCCTTACGCAACAGTTGTTGCTGAAAGATTTGGTGGTTCAGGATTTAAAACTCCTGTAATCGAGTCTACTGGTACTGGTGGTGGAGCTAAACTATTCTGTGCTGGTGTAGGTGAACAACATCCGGATATTACAAATGCATCAAGAGCTATGAAAGATAAAGAAAAAGCTCTATGTAAGAAAAATGGTGTTAATGATATCGTTGAGATCGTAATTGGTAACGATGGTATTACATTAGCTTACAGCAAAGATGCAAAACCAGTAAACTTTACTAAAGAACAATTATATTTAGCACTTGCTGCTCATACAGTTGTTGATGGTAAATTAGTTCCAAATATTTATAAAACTTGGGACCAAATTGACCCTAGCTTACCAAAACAAAAAATTTCAGTGATGATCCCACCAGGAACATCAGGAACTAGAGATGCTTGGAATTCTTTAGTAATGAAAAAAGGTATGACTAAAGAAGCTAAAGCTCTTTATAAAGCTGGTTTTGAAGCTGGAAATAAAAAATACAAAAAACCTCAAAAACTTTACAGAGAAGATGGTGCTGCTATTGAAGTTGGAGAAAACGATAGTTTAATCATCCAAAAGTTAACTCAAGATAAAGAAATGTTTGGTTTCTTTGGTTTCAGTTATTTCTTAGCTGCAAAAGATAAATTGCAAGCAGCAAGTATTGATGGTGGACAACCGTCATTAAAGTCTATTCAAGACTACAGTTATGCTGTTGCTAGACCTTTATTCTTCTACGTGAAAAAAGCACACGTTGGAGTAATTCCAGGCTTACATGAGTTTGTGAAAGAATTCACAACTAAGAAAGCTATTGGAAAAGGGGGTTACTTAGCAGACATTGGTTTAGTGCCATTAGACTCTAAGTTGTATAAAACAACTAGAACTAATGCTACGAAGCTAGTTGCTATGGGTAATTAATTATTCCTCAGTTAACAAATGATTAAAAAGGGGGTCTTTTTAGACCCCTTTTTTTTTAAAAAAAGAGTAAAGTCCTCACTTAAGGAGATTCTGTGAACTTAATATTATTTACATTTATTGTTCTTCTAGGTTTCACAAGCTATTATTTTGGACGGAGAAAAGCATATACAATTCAATCTACAAAAAAAAGATTAACCGCATTACCACAATTTTATGGTTATTATCTTGCAATCTGGTGTGCAATACCAGCCTTTATAATTTTTTCATTATGGGCAATTTTTGAGCCCACAATTGTAAAACTATTAATCTTAAGTGATTATTCAAATCAAGGTTATCTTGATGATGAATTAAATTTATTATACGAAAAATCAAAAGCATTGTCTCGAGGGCAATTCACTGGAGAAATTACACCTTTTATTGAAGCTTCAGCTGAAAAATATTTAAGTCTTCGATCAATAGCTCAAAGTTCAAAAGTTGTTATAGTATTATCTGCAATTATTGCCTCTGTTGCTTATGCGTATAAAAGAATTTCATCTAATTCTAGAACAAGAGAACCAGTTGAAAAATTTTTGAACGCAGTTTTATTTACAGCTTCTTTAGCTGCAATATTAACCACTGTTGGAATAGTTTTCTCACTTATATTTCAAACTATAGATTTTTTTAAAGTAATTCCATTATTTGATTTTGTCTTTGGAACTCACTGGTATCCAGCAAAAGCTTTTGTTAGAGATTCTTCTGAGGCTTTAGATCCGACAATGTATTCAGATACTTTTGGAGCAGTCCCTATTTTTGCAGGTACTTTTTTTATTGCATTTATTGCTATGTGCGTTGCTATCCCAATTGGATTAATGAGTGGAATTTATTTAGCTGAATATGCATCAACTAAAGTTAGACAATATGCAAAACCATTAATTGAAATTTTAGCTGGTATACCAACAGTTGTTTATGGTTTTTTTGCTGCCCTAACTGTTGGACCATTTTTGAAAGAATTAGGAACTTCAATGGGTCTTGAAGTTTCAGCTGAAAGTGCTTTAGCAGCAGGAGGGGTAATGGGTATTATGATTATACCATTTATTTCAAGTTTAAGTGACGATGTAATTACAAGTGTGCCTCAAAGTTTAAGAGATGGAAGTTACGCTATGGGAGCAACTAAATCAGAAACAATTAAGAGAGTTATTTTTCCCGCGGCATTGCCGGGGATAGTTGGATCTATTTTACTTGGTGTTTCAAGAGCTATTGGAGAAACAATGATAGTTGTTATGGCCTCTGGTTTAGCTGCTAATTTAACTTTAAATCCTTTAGAGTCTACTTCAACGATTACAGCTCAAATTGTAGTTATTCTAATTGGTGACCAAGCTTTTGGCGACCCAAAAACGCAAGCTGCTTTTGCTTTAGGTATGTCATTATTTTTAGTAACACTTTGTTTAAATATTGTGGCCTTGAGAGTAGTTAAAAAATATAGAGAAAAATATGAATAAAAATAAAGAACAATTATTAAATAAAAGATATAAAGCTGAACAGCGATTTCGCTTATACGGTCTGAGTGCAATTTTTATGGCACTTTTATTTTTAACAATCTTTATTTTTAAAATTTTTTCAACTGGCTATTCAGCTTTTCAAAAAACATGGCTTATTGTTCCAGTAACTTTCGATGCTGAATTAATGATGTTAGACCAAAATCCTTCTAAAGAAGATTTACAGGACGCTGATTATTACGATATAGCATTAAAATCAATGGCTGATTTAGATCCAAACGCCAATGAAGATCAAGAAAATGAATTGAAGAGAATGGTTTCTTATTTTTTTGAAAAAGAAATTAAAAATGAACTTTTAAATGACCCTAATTTAATAGGAAAAACAAAGGAAGTTTATCTAACTGCTTCAGATGATTTAGACCAAGTCTTTAAAGGAAATTATCCAAGAGATTTACCTGAAGACCAAAGAAGAGTAAGCGATTATCAATTAAAAATTTTTGATCAACTTGTTGCAAATGGTAAGGTTGAAAGTAAATTTAATATAAGTTTTTTTACAAATGCTGACTCAAGAGAAGCTGAGCTAGCTGGAATAGCAAGCTCATTTATGGGCTCAATTTTTTCTATACTTGTTTGTTTAATGATAGCTTTTCCTGTTGCGGTTCTAGCTGCAATCTATCTTGAAGAATTTGCCCCTAAAAATAGATTTACTGATTTTATTGAAGTTAATATAAACAACTTAGCAGCGGTTCCATCTATAGTTTTTGGTCTATTAGGGTTAGGAGTTTTATTGGCTATATTTCAATTACCAAGGTCTACCCCATTAGTTGGAGGTATCACTTTGTCCTTAATGACCTTACCAACAATAATTATAGCTGCTAGAGCATCTTTAAAAGCAGTTCCACCAAGTATAAGAGAGGCAGCACTTGCTATGGGAGCAAGTCGAATGCAAACCACAATGCATCATACAGTTCCTCTTTCTATGCCTGGCACGTTATCAGGAACAATAATTGGTTTAGCTCAAGCTTTAGGAGAAACTGCACCCTTAATTTTAATTGGAATGGTTGCTTTTGTTAACACGATACCTGGATCACCCATGGATCCTGCTGCAAGCTTACCAGTTCAAATTTATATTTGGGCTGAAAGTGCTGAAAGGGGATTTGTAGAAAAAGTTTCGGCATGTATAATGGTCTTACTTGGCTTTTTAATAATAATGAATTTATTTGCCCAAATAATAAGACATAAGTTTGAGAAAAAATGGAGTTAAAATGATAAAGATTAAAGCAAAAGATGTTGATGTTTTTTATGGAAAAAAACAAGCGCTCTTTAATATAAGTTTAGATATTGAGGAAAATCAAGTAACGGCATTAATTGGTCCATCTGGTTGTGGTAAATCAACTTTCCTAAGATGTCTTAATAGAATGAATGATGTAATTGATATCTGTAGTGTTAAAGGAGAAATTTTAATTAATGATTTTAATATCAATGATAAAAGTTGTGATGTCGTAAGACTAAGAGAAAAAATTGGTATGGTTTTTCAAAAACCCAATCCTTTCCCAAAAACTTTATATGAAAATGTATCTTACGGTCCAACAATTCATGGTATGGCTCAATCAAAACAAGAAATGGATGAAATTGTTGAAACTAGTTTGAAAAAGGCTGCACTATGGGAAGAGGTAAAAGATAGGTTGCATGAACCTGGAACTGGATTATCTGGAGGACAACAGCAAAGACTTTGTATTGCTAGAGCGATTTCTGTAAGACCTGAAGTCATATTAATGGATGAACCTTGTTCAGCATTAGATCCAATAGCAACAGCACAAATTGAAGAATTGATTGATGAGTTAAAAAAAGAGCACACAATAATAATTGTAACTCATTCTATGGCTCAAGCAGCACGTGTTTCTCAAAATACAGGTTTTTTTCATTTAGGACAATTGATTGAACATGGATCTACTGATAAAATATTTAAGAATCCTGATAATAAAAAAACGCAAGATTATATAACAGGGAGGTTTGGATAATGTCTGAAGCACCACATACAGTCAAATCTTACGAAGAAGAACTAAAAAATCTTAATGCTAATATAATTAAAATGGGAAGTGCATGTGAAGATGCTTTAGGTAAAGCAATTCAAGCCATTATAACAAGAAATAGCGATATTGCAGAAAATGTAATTCAAGATGATGAAAAAATAGATAAATATGAAGCCTTGATTGAACAACAAGTTGTAAATTTAATTGCTTTAAGACAACCCATGGCAATAGATTTAAGAGAGACAGTAACGGCTTTGAAAATGTCTTCAGATTTAGAAAGAATAGGTGATTTAGCAAAAAATATATCCAAGAGAACACTTTTGCTTAACGAAAATCTTCCAAAGAACTTGGTAGACTCATTGAATAGAGTATCTACCAATGTTCAAAAACAATTAAAATCAACATTAGATGCTTATCTAGAAAGATCTGCGCCAATGGCAGTAAATGTTTGGGAAGGTGATGAGCAAATAGATGATCTAACAAATCTTTGTATGCAAGAAGTTATAAAATATCTTAAAGAAAATGAAAAAAATTTAGAAGATGGAACCCATTTATTGTTTGTAACTAAAAACATAGAGCGTATTGGTGATCATACTACAAATGTTGCAGAACAAGTTTATTATTTAGTTAAAGGCGAATATTTAAAAGGTGATAGACCCAAGGGAACAGAGCCAATTGTAACCGGAGAAAAATGATTTATGTCAGCTCATGTTTTCATAGCTGAAGATGAAGCATCAATTGTTAGTTTGTTAAAGTACAATCTTGAAAAAGAAGGTTATAAAGTCAGTCATTCAGAAAATGGAGAAGATGCTCTTAAACAAATAAAATTAAAACAGCCAGATTTAATATTAATGGATTGGATGTTACCAGAATTATCTGGTGTTGAAATTTGTAAAAACTTAAAAAAAGGTAATAAGTTTAATGATATTCCTGTCATTATGTTAACTGCAAAAGGGGAGGAAGAAGACAAATTAAAAGCATTTGATACAGGTGCAGATGATTATGTAACTAAACCTTTTAGTCAAAAAGAATTGAATGCTAGAATTAAATCTTTATTGAGAAGATCTAAACCTCAATCATCATCAGACATTGTAGAATTTACTGATTTAAAAATAGATCGGATTACAAAAAGAGTTTATAGAAAAGATAAAGAAATTACTTTGGGTCCAACTGAATTTAAACTCTTAGATTTTTTTATCAAAAATCCAAAAAGAGTTTATTCAAGAGAACAACTCTTAAACAATGTTTGGGGAGAAAATATATATGTTGAGTCTAGAACAGTTGATGTTCATATTAGAAGATTAAGACAAGCAATTAACATACAAAATACAAAACCTTTAATTAGAACAGTAAGATCAGCTGGTTATTCTTTAGAATCTTGAAGATCTTTGGGTCTTATAAATTTTTTTAATACTCCCTTTTTCTCAACTTCATTCCAGGATTTAATATCAAACTCAATTTTTGCAAATGCTGCTGTTGGGAATTTATAATTCATTAGTTTAAAATTATTCGTATTATGATTTTTTGTAAGATTTCGTACTAAATTTTTCACTGATGGTTCATGGTTTATAATC
Source organism: uncultured Pelagibacteraceae bacterium (assembly GCA_902612065.1). Classification (GTDB taxonomy): domain Bacteria; phylum Pseudomonadota; class Alphaproteobacteria; order Pelagibacterales; family Pelagibacteraceae; genus Pelagibacter. The sequence continues at coordinate 45,666 of CACMBY010000007.1, forward strand.
AAAATTGATTTATATTCACTGGATATTTCTTTAATTTTTTTTACAATGGCATTCTCATCAACTAAATATAAATCTTTTGAAAAATTAACTTTTTTTGGCTTATTTATTTTCTTGGATAAAATTTGAAAAGTTTTTTTTGTTCTTTTTGATGATGAAATTAATGCATAATCAAATTCAAATTTTTTTTTAACAAAAAATTCACAAATCATTTTTGCATTTTTCTTGCCTCTTTTACTAAGTGGTCTATCAAAATCATTAATACTTAAATCATCCCAACTAGATTTTGCGTGTCTCATGACGTATAATTGATACATAAAATCTAAATATATGACTGCTTTAAAAAAACAACATAAAGAAGAGTTGAAATCTAAATATATAAATAGAGAGCTTTCTTGGTTAAAATTCAACGATAGAGTACTTTTAGAGGCGCAAAATATCGAAAATCCTCTTTATGAAAGAGTAAAGTTTTTATCAATTGCTGGGTCTAATCTAGATGAATTTTTTATGGTCCGTGTAGCTGGGTTATATAGTCAAATAAAACAAGAAGTTGACTCACTAAGCTCTGATGGTTTGACACCTGAAGAGCAAATGGATGAGGTAGTGCTTGAAACTAAGAATCTATTAAAAAAACAGAACAAAATTTTTATTCAACTGATTATGGAATTAAAAAAAAATAATATCAATTTAGTTAAACCAGTTAATTTAAATACTAAGGATAAAAAAAAACTTTTAGAAATATTTAAAGAAGAGATTTACCCTTTATTAACACCATCAGCAATTGATCCTGCACACCCATTTCCATTTATAATCAATCAAGGAAGAGCAATCGTAATGAAGTTAAGAAAAAAAAATAAAAAAAGGATTTTAAACTCAATAATTGTAATACCAAAAGCATTATCTAGATTTATTGAAATTGAGTCTTCAAAAAATCATAAGAAATTTGTTATTCTAGATGACGTAATAAGTTTTTTTGCTAATGAAATTTTTCCAGATCATGATTTAGAAAAGAAAATGATTTTTAGAGTAATAAGAGACAGCGATGTAGAGATTCAAGAGGAAGCAGAAGATTTAGTTAGATCTTTTGAATTGGCTTTAAAAAGACGTAGAACGGGTGATATTGTTCGTTTAGAGGTTCTTGAAAATAGTGATAACGAATTGGTAAGATTTATAATTAATAAATTAGATATAAATCCTGACTATATTTATGATGTATCTGGCCTTGTTGGAATTCAAGATATAGATCAAATATGTAAAGTAAAAAATCCAAAACTAAGATTTAAGCATTTTACGCCTAGAGAAGTTGAAAGATTAAAAGAATATAATGATAATTTTTTTGAAACTATTAAAAAGAAAGATTTAGTTGTTCATCATCCTTTTGAAACATTTGACTCAGTAATTGAATTTTTAAATCAAGCAGCAAATGATAAAAAAGTTATAGCTATAAAACAAACTCTATATAGAACAACTCTAGACTCACCTATTGTTAAAGCTTTAATAACAGCTGCAGAGAATGGAAAAACAGTTACCGCTCTAATTGAAATTAAAGCTAGATTTGATGAGGAAGCTAATATTCAACTATCAAGAAGTTTAGAAAAAGTAGGTGTTCAAATTGTTTATGGTTTTGCTAAATATAAAACTCATGCAAAATCATCATTAGTTTTAAGAAGAGAACAGGGTAAAATACAAACTTATTTTCATTTAGGAACTGGCAATTATCATCCAGTAAATGCTAAAATTTATACTGATTTGTCTTTATTTAGTTGTGATAAGATAATGGCATCAGATGTTGAAAAGTTTTTCAATTATGTAACAGGATACGCAAAACCAAAAAATTTAAATAAAATTTCTATTTCGCCAGTAAATATGAGGCAAACCTTAAATGAAAATATTGATGCTGAAATTAAAAATTCTAAAAATGGAAAATTTGCAGCTATTTGGGCAAAAATGAACTCTTTAGTAGATCCAGAAATTATTGATAAATTTTATGAAGCTTCGAATGCTGGTGTAAAAATTCATTTATTTGTAAGGGGTGTTTGTTGTTTAAGACCAGGAGTTAAAAATAGATCAGAAAACATAGTTGTAAAAAGTATCATAGGAAGATTTTTAGAGCATTCTAGAATTTATTGTTTTAGTAATGGTACTAAAAAAATGCCTAGTAGAAATGCAAAAGTATATATTTCGTCAGCTGATTTAATGCCGAGAAATTTAAATCGAAGGGTAGAACTTCTAGTCCCAATTGAAAATGAGACTGTTCATGAACAGATCTTAGATCAAATAATGTTGGCAAATTATCTTGATACTAATCAGAGCTGGGAACTTGAAGCTGATGGTAATTATAAAAAAATTAAATATAGTAAGAGCGATTCCTTTTCAGCTCATGAATATTTTATGAATAATCCGAGCTTATCTGGAAGGGGTAAAGCTAAATTAAAAATGCAGCCTAAACAACTGCACTTAAGATTGATAAAAAGTGGAAGTAATTAAAAGTAAAAATAGTTTAAAATTAAAACAGGCAAAATTAGCTATAATAGACATTGGATCAAACTCTATAAGAATGCTAATTTATGAAGATTTCAGTTCTTCTCGTGTGCCTTTTTTTAATGAAAAAGCAGTTTGTGAACTTGGAAAAAATTTAGATAAATCGAAAAAACTTCACAGATCTGGTACTGAATATGCTTTAAAAGTTTTAAAAAGATTTTCTGAAATTTTAAATGTTTCAAAAATCACAAATCTAAAGATTATTGGAACAGCAGTTATAAGAGAAGCAACTGATACAAAACCTTTTATTGATGAAGTTGAAAAACTTTTTAAAACTAAGATTAATATATTATCAGGCGAAGAAGAAGCTAAATGCACAGCTGAGGGAGTAAAAATAGGTTTTGAAAATGTTGATGGATTAGTTGCTGACCTTGGCGGTGGTAGTTTGGAGTTAGCCCGAGTTGAAAACAATATAGTAACCAATAAAACCTCATTACCTGTTGGTGTTTTAAGATTAATGAATAATCCTATAGTTAAAAAAAGAAATTTAGCAAAATATATTAAAAAATTATTAAGAGATGAAAAATGGCTCTCAAAAAAGAAATTTAATAATTTATATTTAGTCGGAGGTACTTGGCGTGCATTATTTAAATTACATCTTTTTCAAAATAATCATCCAGTACACATAATTCATCAATATAGTATTGATAATAATGTTTTATCTAAGTTTGTTGAAAAAATTTCATCTTTTAATAAATCTAAACTTAAAACAGTTGAGTATATTTCAAAATCTAGAACAGCGTATTTACCTTATAGTTGCATTATACTTGATGAAATTATGAGAGTTACAAATCCAAGAAATATAATTTGTTCTATAAGCGGTTTGCGTGAAGGTTCTTTATCAATTGACTATTTTAAAGATGTAAAAGAATCAGAAATTTTTCATAAAGCACTTGAGAATATTGCAAAAAAAAGAGGTGATCTAGGATCGAACTATAAAAAATATTATGATTTTATTCAGCCAGTTTTTGAAGGCAATGAACATTTTAATAAGAAATTATTATATCTGGCATGTGTATTAAGTCATATGGATTGGGGATTAGGAGCATTTCAAAAAGCTGAATTGGTATTTCAAGAAACAATAAATACTCCTTTACTTAGATTGACTCATAAAGAAAGAATACAATTAGCTTTGTCATGCTATTGGCGGTACTGTAGTATCAAGTATAATCCAAAGATCGAGTATTTAACTTTTTTAAATAATAATGAAATTTTTTCAAGCAAACAAGTTGGTGCAGCATTGAGATTTTCACAATCATTGACCTCGATATCTACGATATTTCTTGAAGAATTTAAATTGTATAAAAGAGGAAATGCTGTATTTTTAAAAATTCCATCACAACATCAAGAAATAATCTCAAAACAAGTTACTAAAAGATTTAAAGCTCTTGCTAGAGAATTATTTTTAGAACCAAGAGTAATTTACTCAAATAATTCAAGATAAATTAAATTTAATTCTATTTTTAATTGAGTGATATTTTTTTGTAACATTATTTTAATTTAAATTCATTTAACTTTAACAATAAGTAAATAATTTTGTAATTTAGTTTATGTATAAAGCACCATCAAAGTTTAAATATTCATTATTTCTTCCCCTGTTTAAATTTTGTTAATTAACTACTTTCTTCCTTCTCATTTAAGAGAAGGAAGAAAGACAATTTGGAATTAATTATTTATAGATGCAGGAGACTGCTCTGCATTTTTCTTAGCAAGCTTTTTTGCTTTTTTTTCAGCAACCTTTTTTTCTAGACCAGCAATTTTAATATTAAGGCTTGATAATTTTTTTTCTTTAGCTGTAATTTTATTTTTAAGTTTATCAATTGATTTTAATATTTTTGTTTTTTTCTTTTCATTTTTTTTTAGTTTTTTTCTCATTACTGCCTCCGAATTATTTGATACTTAATTTAATCATATAATCCTAAAATAAAAAGGATATTTTTTTACAACCTATAGTTTATAGTTTTTTAAGAACTGTTATTAAATAAAAAAACATTGCTATATGAGAACTATTATTGAATTTTTGATTTAATATTAATTTAAATATCTCTCTTTGATTAAAAAGATGAATTCTAATACCTTGTTCTGGTTTCGAAATTTTAATTAAGTCTTCTGTGTAATAACCAGTAATTTTAGTAGTTAGTCTTCCAGGTTCATTATAAAAAGTTATTATTTTACTCAATTTTGATCTTGATCTATATCCTGTTTCTTCTCTTAATTCCTTATATGCTGATTGCAGAGTTGTTTCCTTTTTTTCCACTATGCCAGAAGGAAACTCGTAGTTAATTTTATTAATTGGAACTCTTTTTTGGGAAACTACTACATATTTGTCTTTAATCTTAGGTATTACTAATGAAAGATTAGAAGTTTTAAGATAATGATAAAACTCTTTTTTTTTAAATTTTTTGTTAATTAAACTTATTCGATTGGTAAGTTTTATATTTTTCAATTTTTTTCTAAAAATAACTTTTTAACAATAAGTACAGCAATTAACATTCCAATAAGCTCAGCTAAAATATAATAAGGAGTATTTAAATAACTAATACCAGTAAAAGACTCTGTAAATGTTCTAGCAATAGCAACAGCTGGATTTGCAAAAGAGGTTGAAGAAGTAAACCAATAACCAGCAGTAATATAAAGACCAACACTAGCAGCAACAGCAATTTTGCCTGACTTCATAGACCCAAAAATTATAATTATAAGCCCTAATGTTGCTATTACCTCAGATGTGAATATGTAAATCCCATCTCTTGACTTAGTAGATAATTCATAAATCTCATGTTCAAAAAAGAAATTAGCTAAACCAACACCAATTAAGCAACCAACCAATTGAGCAATGATATAGTAGGGTAATAGTTTTTTTTTTAATTTACCCGTTATTGCCATTGCTATACTTACAAATGGATTAAAGTGAGCTCCTGATACATCAGCAAATACTGTAATAAGCACAAATAAACCTGCACCTGTTGCTATTGTGTTTGCAATTAACATTACCGCAACATCATTAGTTAAGTTTTCAGCCATTAAACCTGAACCAACAATAATCATTACTAAAAAACAACTGCCTAATAATTCAGCAAGAAAATAGCGGCTTTTATTTTTCATAAAGCAGTTCCTTTATTCTTTTATGAATATTATTGTAAACTTTTTCTATTATTTCATCTTTTTTATTTAAGTCGTTTGTTTCATTAAGTAATTTAACAGGATCCTCTATATCCCAATGAATTATCTGATCTTTATTTGGCCAAATAGGACAGACTTCGTTATTGGCACTATTACAAACTGTAATCACATAATCCATTTTAATTTGACCATTAATAAACTCATTAAAATTTTTAGATCTATAATTTGAAAGATCATAATGTTTTGATAATAAATAATTCTTCACATCTTCATTTACTTTTCCTGTTGGATTACTCCCGGCACTAAAACCTTTATACAAATCGTCATACTCATTATTTATAATACTTTCAGCAATAATACTTCTTGCTGAATTACCTGTGCATACAAACAATATATTCTTCATTTAAAAAATAATCTTATAAATCCCAATAACAAATAATGGAATTTGTAATCCGAAGTTTGTTAGTATCGCTTTATCTTTGCTGATAAATCCAGCGATAGTCCATCCAACAACACCTAATCCGTGAAAGTATATATTTAAAGGATATATATTTAGGTTTGTTAATAGAATGCCAACTAAAACTAGAAATGTGCTTATCCATTTTATATAATTTTTATTAATCATGATCATCTCTCTTTCTATATTTAGGTTTTGTTAAGAATTTATTACAGATTAAAGAAAAAAAATTCTTATTTATTGTCTTCCCAGTCGAATCTAGGGAAAGAGTCAAAAATTTTAAAGATACTATTAGACCATTGATCACAAACTTTGGTGTATTCAGTGTCAGTAATATTCAGGCATTTTTGCGAAGCAATCTTGTACTCGTCCTTTTTATAAACTGCAAAATCAATTGGAGGGCCTACGGTTAAATCACTTTTAAGTGTTGAGTCCATTGAAATTAAAGCACATCTAGATGCATCGCCAATAGATACACTTGGTTTGATAACTCTATCTAAAATAGGTTTGCCATATTTTACCTCTCCAATGACCAAATAAGGTTTGCTGTCGGCAGGTTTAATATAATTACCTTGTGAGTATATTAGGTATAGTTCAAGAGGCTGACCTTTAATCTGTCCTCCAACTAAAAATGAAGATCCCAATAAAACCGTGTCAGTATTAATTCCTTTAGGAGCTGAATGTTCTATATTTAAAGATCCTATATATGATGCAATCTGATCAAAATCTTTACAAGTATTTAAATTCATTATTCCGCTGTCACTTTTGAGATCTTTTTCAATAGACTTGTATACTGCCTGAGATGTTCCTAAATTTCCTGAGGTGACAATGATGATACTTCTATCGCCAACATCATGTACAAACATTTTAGAATAAATATTAACATTGTCTAATCCAGCATTTGTTCTAGAGTCTGAGGCAAAAACAATTCCATCTTGAGCTTTAATGCCGACACAATAAGTCATAATTCATTAATAATTTATTATTAATTAACATATAATTTAATTCCAGCATAGCTGATATAACTATATCGCAATTGATTGTTTAATCTAATTATTAAACAATCTTTTAATGAGCGGTAAACTATGGGATAATTATAATGCAACAAAAGCATACGACGGTTATTTTACTAATGAGAACAAATTAAGAAAACATGCCGTTATAATTTCAAGCATATTAGAAAGATATGGAAAAGAAAAACTTCAAGAAATTGAAAAAAATTGTCAAAGTACTATCAGCGCTAGAGGAATAAATTTTAGAGTTTATGCTGCTAATAACAGAGCAGAGGAAAAGAAATGGCCGTTAGATATTATTCCAAGAATAATTCCTAAATCACAATGGAATAAGGTGACCAAAGGTTTAAAGCAAAGAGTAAAGGCTTTAAATTTATTTATTGATGACGTGTATAATCAAAAGAAAATTTTCAAAGATAATGTTATTCCTCGAGAAATTATTTTTAATTCACCTTACTATGTAAAAGAATGTGAAGGGTTTTCACCTAAATATAAATCTTGGGCAAATATATCTGGAGTAGATTTAATCAGGAATAAAAATGGAGATTATTTAGTTTTAGAGGATAATTTAAGAGTGCCATCTGGTGTTTCTTATATGCTTGAGAACAGAATGGTAATGAGAGATGTTTTTCCTGAACTATTTACGAGATATAAAGTTGCATCAATACATCAATACACTAACAAACTTTTTAATTGTATGAATGAATGTATTCCTAAAAAAACTGCTCATCCACATATGGTAGTTTTGACACCAGGAATTTATAATTCTGCTTACTTCGAACATTCTTTTTTAGCAGAGCAAATGGGAATTGCATTGGTAGAGGGAAAAGATTTATTTGTTGAAAATGATAATGTTTATATGAAAACTGTAAAAGGTCCTTTGAAAGTTGATTGCATATACAGAAGATTAGACGATAATTTCTTAGATCCCAAAGCTTTTAATAAAGACTCTCTCATTGGTGTTCCTGGATTATTCAAATGCTGGTTAAAAAAGAATGTAGGTATAATTAATGCTATTGGTACAGGTGTTGCTGACGATAAGGTAGTTTATTCATATGTAAATAAGATGATAGTTTATTATTTAGGCGAACAACCTATTTTAAATCAAGTTGAGACATATTTGTGTCATGACGAAAGTCAAAAAAAGTATGTTTTAGAAAATTTATCTAAACTAGTAGTTAAACCTGCAAATGCTTCAGGTGGTTATGGAATTATGATAGGTCCTAAAGCCTCAACTAAAGAAAGAGAGGAAGTCGCAGAAAAAATTAAAAAGTGTCCTCGAGAATATATTGCGCAACCTCTAGAAACTTTGTCTACTGCTCCAACAATTACTGATAAAGATATAGAACCAAGGCATTTAGACTTAAGACCATTTGTTTTAAGTGGTAAAACTAATTATGTTACCACTGGTGGACTGACTAGAGTTGCACTCAGAAAAGGAAGTACTATTGTCAATAGTTCCCAAGGTGGTGGTTCAAAAGACACTTTGATTGTTGAATAGAAGTATTTTATTTAACTTTACATTTTTTACATAATCCAAAAAATTCAAGATTATATTTAATGTACTTCATGCCATCTTTATCCTTAAAATTAGCTAAATATTTTGAGAGACTATCATTACTTATTTCTGTTACTTTTTCACAAATTTCACAAATTGAAAATGCAGTTGCTTTAGCTACCTGACAACTTGAATTATGACATGCGATAAAGGCATTGCGACTTTCAATTTTGTGGATTTTTCCTATTTCAACCAACTTATCTAACGCTCGATAAACTTGTAGAGGAGCTTTAATACCTTTTTTTTGAACATTATAAAGTATCGTGTAAGCTTTAAGTGGCTCAGGTGATTTGTTAATCAAATCAAAAATAATTTGCTGATTTTTTGAAAGGGTTTGCATTTTTCCCATTTTACCAATTCCTCACTAATTTTTCAATTTAATTGATTGTTTAATTTTGAATAATGAAAGTATAAATAATAATAAGGCTGCAGTTATAATTGATGGACCTGAGGATGTATTAAATTCTAAAGATGTGAACAAACCTATAATGACAGATAATAATCCTCCTATAATTGAGTAGATAACCATTTTCTGCGGACTAGTTGAGATATTTCTAGCCATTGCAGCTGGTATAATTAACATCCCTGTTATTAATAACAATCCTACCATTTTTATTGAAATCGCAATGATTGCTGCCATTAGGATTGTAAATATTGCTTTAGCTCTATCAGGGTTTAGACCTTCGGCTTCTGCTAGTTCATAATTTACCGTTGAGGCAAATAAAGATTTCCAAATGAATTTTAAAGTTATTAAAATCAATGCACCTCCTATCCAGATAATTAACAAGTCGTCTACTGACACTGCTAAAATATCTCCAAATAATAATCCCATAATATCAAATCTGATAAATGTTAAAAAACCTATAACAACAAGTCCAACGGCTAGAGATGAATGAGCCAGAAGGCCCAACAAAGCATCACCTGGTAGATTGGTTTTTTTTTGTAGTTGAATTAAAATAATTGCTATCAGTGAAGAAATAATAAATACTGATAATGCAATATTAAATTCCATTGTAAAAGCTAATGTGACACCTAATAATGCGGAGTGAGCCAATGTATCACCAAAATAAGATAATCTTCTCCAAATAACAAAACAACCAAGAGGTCCCGTTACTAAAGCAACTCCAATTCCAGCTACCAAAGCTCTTATAAAAAAATCATCAAACATTTAATTTTTTTTAATTTCACCCTCATCTGTATGAATATGGTCGTGGTTATGTTCATATCTTGACAATATTTGCGAAGCTTGTTCACCGAATAAAGCTTTATACTCATTGTTTTTCGCAACATCTAATGGAGATCCTGAGCAACAGACATGGCCGTTTAAACAAACAACATGGTCTGTTGCACTCATCACAGTATGTAAATCATGAGAAATTAATAGAATGCCACAATCCAATTCATCAGAAATTTTCTTAATTAGTTCATATAAAGCAATTTCACCAGTAAAATCTACTCCTTGCACTGGTTCATCAAGCACTAATAGATCAGGTTTTTTTGATATAGCTCTAGCGAGCAGCACTCTTTGAAATTCACCACCAGATAAATCTCCTAAATTTTTATCTTTTAAATGAATTACACCGGTTAAAGACAAAGCTTCATCTATTATTTCATTATTTAGATTTTCAGTTAATACCATGAAATCACTTACCCTTAGCGGTAAAGTCCAATCAATGGAGATTTTCTGTGGAACATATCCAACTTTATTGGTGTATTTTTCAACTGAACCATCAATCTTTTTGTAAATACCTAAAGCAATTTTAGCTGTTGTGCTTTTTCCTGATCCATTTGGACCTATAAGAGTAACTATTTTACCTTTTTCAACTTGTAGTGAGACTCCTTTGACTAACCATTTGTTGTTCAACTGTAAACCAGCATCGTTTAATTTTACCAATATATTTTGATCAGTACTCATTTTATTTCTTGACTAATAAGTGTTATATTATTACATAGTGTTATATTATAACAATCTTAATAAATAAAACTATGAAAACAATAAAAAAACTACCCTTAATATTATCATTATTATCATTACTAACAATTTTTACGCCTGCTAATGCTGAAATAAAAGTAGTAGCAACAATTAAACCAATTCATTCTCTTGCAAGTTATCTAATGGATGGTGTTGGTAAACCAGATTTAATCGTTGATGGTTATGCTTCACCACATGGATTTGCTCTTAAACCATCACATGCAAAAATGATTCAAAATGCAGATATTATATTTTGGGTAGGAGAGGACATAGAAAGTTTCTTAGAAAAACCATTAAAAACTATTGCAAAAAAAGCTGAAAAAATTGAATTAATGGAAATTAAAGGTTTAACTAAACTTAAATTTAGAGAAAGAAATATTTTTGAAGAGCATGATCATGGTCATAAAGAAGACGATCATGATGATCATGCAAAAAAAGAGGATGATCATGACGATCACGATCATGATAAAAAGGAAAAAGAACATGGTCATGATGAACACGGACATGACGATGAGCATAAAAAAGATGGTCACGATGAGCATGGTCATGAAGGACATGCACATGGCGAATTTGATCCACATATCTGGTTAGATCCTATGAATGCAAAAGTAATTTTAAGCGAGATGGCTGAGCACTTAATCGAAAATGATCAAAAAAATGAGGCTAAATATAAAGCAAATTTAAAAAAAGCTCATAATGATTTAGATAAACTTACAAAAAAAGTTAAGTCTGAATTAAATAAAGATTTTAAATCAGTAGTCTTCCATGACGCCTATCAATACTTTGAAAAAAGATTTGGGATAAATATTCTTGGAGCATTTACAGTAAATACAGACGTTATGCCGGGTGCTGAGCAATTAGCTGAAATCAGAGAGGTAATTGAGCATGATAAAGTTAGTTGTATATTTTCAGAGCCTCAATTTAATCCTGATATTATTAAAGCTGTAGCAAAAGATACTAATGTTGCAACAGGTGTAATTGATCCATTAGGAGCTACACTTGATCCAGGTAAGGATTTGTATTTTGATTTAATAGGTAATATGTCAAAATCTTTCAAAGGTTGTTAATTAGAAATTGATCTTTAGTTATAAATAATATCTAATAATGGGATGAGTACAGTTTCCCTGACATTAGATGAAATTTTTGATTTAGCTAAAAAAACTTTACTAGCTAATGGTTGTGATGATGAAACAGCTTCTATTCTGTCTGACCTGATTAGAAATGCCGAAAGGGATGGATCTTTATCACATGGTTTGTTTAGATTACCTGCATATGTGAGTGGTTTAAAAAGCGGAAAAATTAATGGTAAAGGAAAGCCTGAAATTAAAAAAATTTCTTCATCAGTTATAAAAGTTCAAGGGAATAATTGTTTAGCGCCAGTAGTTTTAAATAAAGGGTTGCCTGAATTAGCTAAAGCTGCAAAAGAAAATGGTGTAGCAGTGCTTGCAATAAATAATTCTCATCACATGGCAGCGATGTGGCCCGAAACAGAAAAGTTAGCAGAAGAAGGTTTAGTTGCTTTTGCATGCACATCATACAAACCTGCTGTAGCACCTGCTGGTGCAATCAAACCATTGTTTGGAACAAATCCGATTTCATTTGCTTGGCCGCGACCTGGTAAAACTCCAGTCGTTTATGATATGGCCACAGCATCAATGGCAATGGGAGAAGTCCAAGTCGCTAAAAGAGAAGGGCACAAAGTTCCACTTGGAACTGGTTTAACTAAAGATGGTAAAGAGACTACTGATCCAGGCGCAATTGCAGATGGTGGTGTATTACTTCCTTTTGGTGGTTACAAAGGTTCAGCAATAGCAATGATGGTTGAGTTAATGGCTGGTGCTTTGGTTGGTGATAATTTTAGTTTTGAAACAGCAGCCAAAGATAATAACGATGGTGGACCACCAAGTGGGGGAGAATTTATCATTGCAATTTCACCTGACAAAACTTCAGGAACAAATTGGCAAAAACATGCAGATGAGTTTTTTGATAAAATGAAATCTTTTGATGGGGTTAGACTTCCAGGTGAAAGAAGACACAAAAATAGATTAGATAAAGGCCCTCGAAATATTAATGAAGACTTGGTTAATAAAATAAAATCTCTAAGCTAAAGTTATTTCAATCGGTGTATGATCTGAAGGTTTTTCACGACCTCTTGGATCTTTATTAATATTTATACCTTTAATTTGATCAATTAAAGAATTTGAAACTAAGAAGTGATCAATTCGCATCCCATTATTTTTTTGCCAAGCACCTCTCATGTAGTCCCAAAAGGTATAACCTTCCTTAGTTTCATTAAAATGTCTATAGACATCACTAAAACCAAGGTTGATCATTTCTCTTAATTTTTTTCTTATTTCCAATCTAAACAGAGCATCATCCTCAAAACTTTTTGGATTATAAACATCTTCAGGTGCTGGAATAACGTTAAAATCTCCAGCAAGAATAATATTTGAATTTTTTTTACTTAAACTCTTTAATTGTTTAATTAAATCATCCAACCATTGTTTCTTATATTTATATTTATCCGTATCTACAGGATTTCCATTAGGTGTATAAATATTTATTAATTGAATATTTTTCTTCTTATACTCCAGTTCAGCTGAAATTATTCTTGATTGCTTTAGTTTATCTTTGATTAAGTCAGTTTTAATATTTTTTAATTTACCTTTAGATATAATCGCAACCCCATTATAACTTTTTTGGCCAAATACGTGACTTTCATAATCCATTGCTGAAAAATCATCATAGGGAAAATTTACATCCTCTGTTTTGATTTCCTGCATCATTAGGATATCTGGTTTATATTTTAAGAGATAACTTTTGATATTATCTATACGAGCTCTCACAGAATTTACATTCCATGAAGAAATAATCATTAAAGAGAAAAAGAAACACCACAACCACAAGATGACTTAGTTTGTGGATTTGTTATCTTAAATTGTTCACCAATTAATTCTGAAACATAATCAACTTCAGAGCCTTTTAATAAATCTGCTGAAGTTTTATCAATTAAAATATTTTCAAAGTTTAAATCATCTTTTGATTTTTCTTTATCAAAAGTGAATTCGTATTGAAATCCTGAGCAACCACCACCTTTAATAGCGATTCTAAAAAAAGACCCTTTATCTTTTTTAGACAGCAAAACATTGATCTGTTTTAGTGCTTTATCAGTAAATTTAATTTCTTTAATCATAATTGATCACTGGTATTAGTAATATAATACTTAATATTTTATTTTAAAGGATGAAAAAATACTCAAAGATAGGTCAATTCAAAAGTAAAGGTAGGATATTTAAGGAATCTTTGTCAAAATATAGATCACCTTATCAAAGAGATAGAGATCGTATTATTCACAGCGCTTCATTTAGAAGATTGAAACATAAAACACAGGTATTTGTTAATACTGAAGGGGATCATTATAGAACTCGAATTACTCATTCTATGGAGGTTGCTCAAATTGCAAGATCCATCGCTAGATATTTCAGTTTGAACGAGGACTTAGCAGAAACACTCAGTTTAGCGCACGATTTGGGCCACACTCCTTTCGGTCATGCAGGTGAAGATGCTTTAAATGAATGTATGAGCACTCATGGAGGATTTGATCACAATTTACAAACATTAAGAATTGTTATGTTTTTAGAAAATAAGTATTTGAAATTTAGTGGCTTAAATCTCTCTATTGAAACATTAGAAGGACTTTTAAAACACAATGGTCCAGTTGAAGATTTTCATTTAGTTGATGAATTAATAGGTGTTAAAAAATTTAAAAACATGATTAATTTTAATACCTTTCCATCACTAGAGGCTCAAATTTCATCTATATCTGATGATATTGCTTATAATAACCATGACATACAAGATGGTATTAAAGCAAACTTATTCAGATTAGAAGAGTTAGTAGAAATAGATTTTTTTAAAAATATTTATAGAAAATATAAAAAAAAGATTAACAAAAAAAATTACAAGATTGCAACTTATCAGATTATAAGAGATTCAATTGACTTAATGATCAAAGATTTAATAAGTAATACCATCAAAAATCTTAATCAAAATAAAATTAAAAGTAGAAATGATTTGAATAAAACTGATTTTCTTATGGTTGATTTCTCTGATAAAATTAAAAATTCTGATAATGAAATTAGGTATTTTTTAAGGTCCAAAATGTACAATAACAAGAATGTGCTAAATAAAAACAACAAAGGTAAATTAATAATTAAAAGATTGTTTGCCAAAATAAGTAAAAATCCGGCAAAATTTATTTCAAAAGAACATTTATCTAAAAACAAATATCGATCAGTTTCTGATTTTATTTCTGGTATGACTGACAGATATGCTATCAACCTTTATAACGATATCAAATGAACATTTTTGATCAATACTTAGATAGAATAAAAAAGATTATTTTAGATTTATCGAAAAAGGGTAAAATAATTTTGCCAGATAATTTAGATGGAATAAACACAGAAATTCCACCTGAGAAATTTAATTGTGACATTTCTACAAATGTTGCGATGGTTTTGTCAAAAATAAATAAAAAACCTCCTTTAGAATTAGCTGAAATATTAGCAAAGAGTCTTGAAAATGAAGACAAGTCAATAAAAGAGGTATCAATCGTAAAACCCGGATTTATAAATATCAAATTTCAACCTGAGTTTTGGACAAATTTTTCAAAAGAAATCATTAAGAACGCTAAAACATTTGGAATAAATACAAACGAGCAAAAGAAAAATTATTTAATTGAATTTGTTTCTGCCAATCCAACAGGACCTTTACATGTGGGTCATTGCCGAGGTGCTATCTTAGGAGATGTAATTTCAAATGTTTTATCATTTAATAATCATAAAGTTACTAAAGAATATTATGTAAATGACTATGGCAATCAGATAATTAATTTCACAAAATCAGTATATTTTAGAATAAGAGAAATCAAATTTAATGAAACTTTTCCAACAGATAATGAGGATCTTTATCCTGGTGAATATTTGATTGAGTTTGCAAATAATATCATTTCTTCAAATCCAAAAATAGATTTTACTAATTACGATGCAATATCTGAACAACTAACGAATCTGTCTATAGACGAGGCAATAAAATTAATAAAAAAAAATCTTAGTAGCCTTGGTATAATTCACGATAATTTCGTCAGTGAAAAAAAATTAGTGCTTAATCAAGAAGTTGAAAAAGTAGTAGAAAATCTTCAAAAAAATAAATTTGTTTATAAAGGTAAAATTAAAGCTCCAGCTGGTGAGGATGATAATAATTGGGTTGAAAGAGAACAATTACTTTTCAAATCAACTGACTTTGGTGATGACAAAGATAGAGCATTACAAAAATCTGATGGTGCTTGGACTTATTTTGCTAGTGATGTTGCCTACCACAAAAATAAATTGGATAGAAAGTTTGATTACTTAATAAATATTTTAGGCGCGGATCATGCGGGTTATATTAAAAGAATTACATCCTCTGTCGATGCTTTGTCGAACTCTAAAGGAAAACTTATTTGTAAAGTTAGTCAACTTGTAAAACTTATAAAGGATAAAAAACCATTCAAAATGTCAAAACGTAAAGGAGATTATATAACTGTCGATGATTTAATTAATGAAGTTGGAAAAGATGCTACACGATTCATTATGTTAAATAGAAGTAATGATGTCGAACTTGATTTTGATTTTGATAATGTAATTGAAAAATCAAAAGACAATCCTTTGTATTATGTACAATATTGTTATGCTCGAATTTCATCTGTTTTTAGACATTTGGAAATAGATTTAAAAAAAGATTTAAAGATCGACGAATACAATTTTGAATATTCTGACCATGAAATAATCATCTTAAAAAAAATATCCGAGTGGCCAAAGTGCATCGAAATATCAAGCAAGAAGCTAGAGCCACATAGAATTCCAGTTTATCTTTATGAACTAGCCTCTCTCTTTCATTCTTACTGGAACTTGGGAAAAGATAATCCTGAAAAAAGATTTATAAATGAGAATAAGAAGATATCGAATGACAAGTTAGTTTTATTAAAACTTATTTCAAATGTTGTTAAATCTGGGATGAATATTGTAGGTGTGTCTGCTCCTGAGAAAATGTAATGTTTAAAGAAATCAAATATATTATTTTTGTTTTTATTATAGGTCTTTTTATTTTTTTTACAGCAAAATATTATTTTTCTGATGCTTATAAAAAAAAATCTTATAGATCACTCAACAATATCGAGAACAAGATAAATACTTACTCAGAAAAATTACCAATTTTAGAAGATGATACGAAAGATATTATTGAATACGTTGAGCAAACAACCAATAAAAAAAAGAAAAAATTTAATTTTTGGAAATTATTAGAAAATAATGAATAAACGTCGATCTTTTATTGTTGGTATCAAATCAACAAAACTTTCAGCAAAAGAAAAATCTTTTTTTAAAAAATATAAACCTTGGGGAGTTATCTTATTTACAAGAAACATTAAAAATATAGATCAAACAATAAAACTCACCACGTCAATAAGAAAATTATTCAAAGATAAAAAATATCCCATTTTAATTGATCAAGAAGGGGGTAAAGTTAATCGGTTAAAAAATATTATATCATTCGATAATTTGACTTCAGAATTTTTTGGAAAAAAATACGTTAAAAATGTAGATGAATTTAAATTTTATTATAAATTATTTATTGATAAAACTTCATATTTATTAAAATCTCTTGGTATTAACATTAATACTTCCCCGGTCTTAGATTTAAGAATTAAAGGTGCATCGAATGTCATAGGGAATAGATCTTTTTCCAAAAATCCCAAAATTGTATCTAAAATAGGAGATTATTGTATCAATTATTTCCATCAAAATGGTATCGGAACAGTCATAAAGCATATTCCAGGACATGGTCTCGCAAAAGTAGATAGTCACCATTTTACTCCGATGGTAAATAAAAAATTGAGTTATTTAATCAAGAAAGATTTTCTTCCATTTAAAAATAAAAAAACTTTTTTTGCTATGACCGCTCACATAATTTTTACTCAAATTGATAAAGAAAATTGTGTTACTCACTCAAAAAAATTTATTAAATTAATTCGCAATAAAATTGGTTTTAAAGATATTTTGATTTCTGATGATTTATCCATGAAAAGTCTTAAGGGTAATTTAAAAGAAAATACAATCAAAACGTTTAGTGCAGGTTGTAATTTAGCCTTACATTGTAATGGAAATTTGAATGAAATGAAAATTGTAGGAAATAATTCACCATTGATAAATCCTTTTCTCATAAAAAAAACATCACAATTTTACAAAATTTTAAGTTAATATTGATTAATGATTGAAAATGATTCTGAACTTTTTAAAGTAGATGTTGAAAATTATAATGGCCCATTAGATGTCCTTTTAGATCTCGCAAAAGCTCAAAAAGTTAATCTTGAGGATATATCCATTACAAAATTAGCAGATCAGTTTCATGATTTTATTACTCAAGAAAAAAAATTAAATTTAGAAATTGCTTCAGAATACTTATTAATGGCAACATGGTTAGCATATTTAAAATCAAAATTACTATTACCAGGCACCCCTGAAGAAGAGTTTAAAGTTCAAGAAGTAGCTGAAAAATTAAAACTTCAACTTAAGAAACTTGAATTAATAAGGTTATTATCTGAACAGATGCTTAAAAGAAAAAGATTAGGAAGAGAAATAAGAACTAGGGGTATGAGAGCAGGCATAAGGCCCATCTACAATAGTGAATATAAATTAAATTTATTTGACCTCATGAAAACCTATTCTACTATAATTATGACTAAAGATTTTCAGAGAATTAATATTCCAAAGTTACCAGTTTTTACAACAGAAGAAGGTATAAAAACTATAAAAGATTTTTTTGGAAAATTAATGGATTGGAAAAAATTAGATGATTTAATACCGAAAAATTTTAAAAGTGACTCAAAGTACAAACGAACAGGTAAAGCAGGAATATTTGCTGGCTCTCTTGAGTTGGTCAAGGAGGGCAACCTAAGCATAAAGCAAGAAAACCTTTTTGATGATATTTATATAAAAGAAAACAAATGATAAAAAAAAAGATTAAAAAAAAAGATAATATTATTAATTTTCCAACTAAATTATCTTCAATTGAAAAGGAAATTGAAGGGATTGTTTTTGCTGCTGCTGAACCATTAGATATTGAAACTATTGAAAATAAGATATCTAAAAAAACAGATGTCGAAAAAATTTTGTTAAAATTACAAGCTGAATATTCAAATCGAGGTATTAACTTAGTTTGTATTTCTAAAAAATGGTCCTTTAGAACCTCACCTAATCTTTCAAATTTAATGACCCAAGAAAAAACTGTTGAAAAAAAATTATCAAAAGCTGCAATAGAAACTCTTGCTATAATTGTTTATCATCAACCAGTTACTCGTGCAGAGATAGAAGAAATAAGAGGTGTAGCTTTTGGAACTAACACATTAGAAATTTTGATGGAATTAAATTGGGTTAAACCTGGTGGACGAAAAAATGTCCCTGGTCGACCTATTCAATATGTCACGACGGATGATTTTTTAAGCCATTTTAACTTGCAAAAATTATCTGATTTACCAACAGTAGATGAACTTGGAGCTGCAGGTTTAATTGATAGTACTAATATTGATAACGCTATTTTTGGCACTGGAAAATTCTATAAAGAAAAACAAGATGATAAAAAAGAGGACATTTATTCAAATATTGATGAAATGTTAAGTAGCACTCTTGACTCGGATGAGAAGAGCTAGGCCTACAAATTAGACTTTTCAATTATTGATAAAAAGGTTATAACTTTTCTATGAGCATTGGAATTTGGCAAATAGCAATCGTTGTAATACTTGTGGTATTATTATTTGGTAGAGGAAAAATTTCTAGCCTTATGGGCGATGTAGCAAAAGGAATAAAAAGTTTTAAAAAGGGTATGGCATCAGATGTGACTGATGACAATGAACCTAAAAATATTTCTGACGATAATCAAGATTCGAACAAAAAAGAATAAATCACATGCCTACTATTGGTTGGTTTGAGATTTTAATTATAGTTGCAATAGCTATTGTGGTTTTGGGACCTAAAGACTTTCCAATAATGCTCAAAAAAGTTGGTTCATGGATTGGCTCTGCAAAAAAATATGTCAATAATATTCAAAACGAAGTCTCAAATATTGATCTTGAAGATAATAAAATAGAAAAAAAAGAAGAAAAAAAAGATGAGTCATGACGAAAATGAAGGTGGCTTTGTAAGTCATTTAGCAGAGTTAAGAAAAAGACTAATTCATAGTTTTATTTTTCTAATAATCTTTTTTATTGGATGTTATTTTTTTGCTGAACATCTTTATGGTTTTTTAGTAGAGCCATATGCACAAGCAGTTAAAGATGATGGAACTGATAGAAGATTAATTTTCACAGCTTTACAAGAAACTTTCCTTACTTATTTGAAAGTATCTTTTTTCACAGCTTTTTTTATTACTTGTCCATTTATTTTGATGCAGATTTGGAAATTTATTGCTCCTGGTCTTTATAAACATGAAAAAATTGCAATTTTACCTTATTTAGTTTTAACCCCAATCTTATTCTTACTAGGAGGTATGTTGGTTTATTATTTAATAATGCCTCTAGCGATAAAATTCTTTTTATCTTTTGAAAGTTCTGGTCTTTCAACAAATTTACCAATTCAATTAGAAGCAAAAGTAAACGAATATCTTTCATTGGTAATGAAACTTATATTTGCGTTTGGCATAAGTTTTCAATTACCTGTTGTGTTGAGTTTATTAGCGAGGGTAGGGTTAGTTGATTCTGATTTTTTAAAGAAACGAAGAAAATATGTTGTGGTTATTATATTTGCAGCTGCAGCTTTACTCACACCCCCAGATCCCATCACACAAATTGGTTTAGCGATACCATTATTAATTCTATATGAATTATCAATATTTTCAGTAAAACTTATTGAGAATAAAAATTTAAAAAATTCTGATGCATAACATTAAAGAAATTAGAAAAGATTTTGATGCATTTTCAAAAGCATTAAAAAAAAGATCAATTGATATAGATCTCAATAAACTCAAAAAATTAGATATAGATAATAGAGATTTAATTCAAAAAAAAGAAACATTAGAAAAAGAAAAGAAAGATATTTCAAAAACAAAAGATAAGGCTTTATTTTCCAGATCAAAAGAAATTACACAATCTATTGATAAAATTACTGATCAACAATCAAAAATTAAATCAGACTTGGATGAAATTTTATCAAGTATTCCTAATATACCTCACGATGATGTGCCTGTAGGATCTAATGAAAATGAAAATGTTGAATTAACTAAATCAGGTCAGATTCCTAATTTTGAATTTACTCCAAAATCACACTACGAATTAGGTGAAAAACTTGGCATGTTAGATTTTGATCTTGCCACAAAAACCACCGGTTCAAGATTTGTTTTTGTTAAGAATAAATTAGCGTTACTTGAAAGAGCTATTTCAAATTTTATGCTTGATATACATACTTCAAAAAATGGATATGAAGAAATTTCACCGCCTTTATTAGCATCAGAAAATACGATGTTTGGAACTGGTCAATTACCTAAATTTGAAAATGATCAATTCGAAGTAAAATTAGAAGAGGGAAGTGGAAGAAAATTTTTAATTCCTACAGCAGAAGTTATTTTAACCAATATTGTAAAAGATAAAATTTTAGATCTTAAAACATTACCAATGAGATTTGTTGCATCTACCCCGTGCTTTAGAAAAGAGGCTGGTAGTTATGGTAAAGATACAAAAGGGATGATTAGACAACATCAATTTTATAAAGTTGAATTAGTTAGTATTGTAGAACAAAATAATTGTCTTGAAGAATTAGAGAGAATGACAAATTGTGCTACAGGAATTTTAGATTTGTTAGAATTACCCTATAGAAAAATGATTTTGTGTAGTGGAGATATGGGATTTAGTGCAGAAAAAACTTACGATATAGAAGTATGGCTACCTTCAGAAAACAAATATAGAGAAATATCCTCATGTTCATCATGTTCAACTTTTCAAGCAACAAGGATGAAAGCTAGATATAAAAATTCAAATAAAGAGACAGTATTTGTTGGCACACTTAATGGAAGTGGTTTAGCAGTGGGTAGAACTCTTATTGCTATATTAGAAAATTTCCAGCAAAAGGATGGGTCTATAAGTATTCCAAAAGTGCTTAGACCTTATATGAATAATCTAGAAAAAATTAGTCTGAATTAAAGTTGTTTTAATTAAAGAGATAGTATAAAAATTCATTTTTAGTTAAGGAGTTTTATGGAAAGTTCAGGAATAGGTCAATTTATACCACTAATATTAATTTTTGTTATTTTTTATTTTTTCTTGATAAGACCACAGCAAAAAAAAGTCAAAGAGCATAAAGCTATGGTCGAGGGTTTAAAAAAAGGTGATAAGATTGTAACTTCAGGCGGTATCACAGGAACCATAACTAGAGTCGTAGACAACGATAAAATTGAAGTTGAGGTTGCTGAAAATGTGACTGTTGAAGTTATCAGAGGTACAGGTGTACAAAGTCTGATGAACTCTCAAGAAGTTAAAAAGTAATTTTGTTAAAGTAAAGTGTTATATTTTTCAAAATTCAGAATAATTTCAGTAATATTAATTTCTCTATTTTTTATTTTAATCGCTTCATCAAATTTATTTAAGTTTGAAAACAACTTACTAAATAAGAAAATTAATCTTGGATTAGATCTTCAGGGAGGTTCTTACCTCTTACTCGAAATTGATAATAATCCAGTTATTGAGCAAAAAATACAAAATCTTTCAATTACCATTAGAAATTATTTCAAAGACAAAAATATAAGAATTAAAAATTTAAAAATTTTAGGACAAAAATTATCTTTTTCTGTAGATGAAAACTTTAAACAAACTATTCTAGATACGTTTAACGATGAGGAAAGTGAATTAAATCCTTATTATCCAAGATTTAAATCTCATCAATTAGATATCACTGAGGAAAATAATATTTTTTTTGTCAATTATTCAACCCAAGGTATTGTTAAATTAAAAACATCTTCCCAAGATCAAGCATTAGAAATTGTAAGAAGAAGAATTGATGAGATAGGAACTAATGAGCCAAATATTTTAAAAAGAGGAAACGATAGAATTCTTGTTGAATTACCTGGATTAGATGATCCAATGAGAATTAAATCATTGCTTGGTAAAACTGCAAATCTTACATTTAGATTTGTAACTAATAACGATCAAGACTCTTTTGGAGCGGAAAAACTTAGTTATGAAGATAAGTCTGAAGAAGATGTTCTGGTAAGTAAAAGAATTATTTTAAGTGGAGACAATCTGCTAGATGCTCAACCAAGAATGGATAGTGAGACGAATGAAACAGTGGTTACATTTACACTTGATAGAGTTGGAGCTAAAAGATTTGGTAAAGCTACATCGACTGGTATTGGTAAACAATTAGCAATAGTATTGGATGGTAAAATTATAAGTGCACCGGTTATAAGAGATACAATTGCAAGTGGATCAGGTCAAATCAGTGGAGGATTTACTTTTCAATCAGCAACAGATTTAGCTCTTTTATTAAGATCTGGTGCATTACCTGCACCTTTAAATATTATTGAGGAACGAACAGTTGGTCCTGACTTAGGACAAGACTCAATTAATGCAGGGATGATTGCATTAGCAATTGGTTTTGTTTTAGTAATAGTATTTATCTTTGTAAAATATAAGATATTTGGTTTAATTACCAATATAACATTAATACTTAACCTTTTCTTACTCATTGGAATATTGACTATATTCGAGGCGACCTTAACTCTTCCGGGGATCGCTGGAATAATTTTGACAGTTGGTATGGCAGTCGATGCAAATGTTTTAATCTTTGAGAGAATTAAAGAAGAACTAAAAAATGAAAAAAATAATTTAATAGCTTTTGATAGTGGTTACACAAAATCTAGAACCGCTATACTTGATGCAAATATAACAACACTATTAGCAGCTATTATCTTATTTTTTATGGGCTCAGGTCCGATCAAAGGTTTTTCACTTACACTTGGGATTGGAATATTTACAACATTATTTTCAGTTTATTTCATAGCAAGGTTATTGACTGTTTTGTATGTGTACAGAAATAAAGAAAAAGAAGGTTTAATTTAAATGATTGCTTTTAACAAATATTATAATCAATTTAACATACTCTCTATATCCTTGGTCGTTATTTCTTTATTTTTACTGACTTTCAAAGGTCTTAACTTTGGAATAGATTTTAAGGGCGGAACGTTAATTGAATTAAGGTCAACTGACAGCAAAATTAATGTGTCATCTCTAAGAGATAATTTAAATTCTATGAATTTGGGTGATGTTTCAGTAAAAAATTTTGGCAATGAGACAGACTTTCTTATTAAATTTGAAATTAATAATAACAAAAATATTATTGAGGAAATAAAATCAAATTTAGATAAATCATTTGGCAATACTTTTGATTTTAGAAGAGTTGAAAACGTAGGACCGAAAGTAAGTGCTGAGTTACTTAAATCTGGAGTAATAGCTATCGCAGTGGCATTAACTTTAATGTTAATTTACATTTGGATCAGATTTGAATGGCAATTTAGTTTAGGAGCTATATTAGCTTTGTTTCATGACGTGTTGGTAACCCTAGGTTTATTTTCATTGCTTGGTCTTGAAATCAATTTATCTATTATCGCAGCTGTATTAACTATCGTTGGTTACTCTATGAATGATACAGTGGTTATTTTTGATAGAGTAAGAGAAAATTTAAGAAAATATTCTGACATTAAGATTTATGATTTAACTAATATCTCCATCAATGAAACATTATCTAGAACCTTAATTACATCAATAACAACTTTATTAGCTTTGCTATCAATATTTTTCTTTGGCGGTGAAATACTAAAAGGTTTTTCTTTGGCTATGATATTTGGTGTAATTTTTGGAACTTATTCATCTATCTATATTGCCAATACAGTCTTAGTTAGACTAAGAGTTTCACAAAAAACTGTCTTAAGAGAAGACGAAAGTAGTTAATAAAGATTTTGAGCAGCTACCATAGTAAGCAGCATTGGTATTGACAACAAAGTATTAGTTCTCGAAAATAACATAGCTGTTCTTGCTGACTTGGCTTTTAGATCAGGTTCACACTCAACTATACCTAAAGCTCTTTTTTGATTAGGCCATATTACAAACCATACATTAAATGCCATAATTAGACCTAACCACATTCCAATTCCTATAGCTGTGTGTTTTGGAATGCCAGATCCTATACTTAAAGTCATTGCATCATGCAAATATCCATTAAGACCTGCAAGTGCTAAACCTGATAGAACTGTAAATGCTGCACCCCATCTAAAATAAAATAATGCAGCTGGCGCAATTACTTTACCAATAGCTGGTTTCTGTTCATCTGGAATTTTTGCCATGTTTGGGATTTGAACAAAATTAAAATACCATAATAAGCCAATCCACATTATGCCAACTACTACATGCACAAATCTCGCAAACCAACTCCAAAAAAGTGCATCAAAACTAAAACCATCATTTTGATAAAATAAGCCTAAAAATAACAGAACTGCAATGGCTAAAGAAACGTGAATAGTTTTTGATAAAGATGAAAGTAAATTACCCATACATAATTTTATACTGATTTAGAGTGAGATGACAATGGTATTTATTGTAAAAGATTTTTTAAAAACTTACCTGTATAACTTCCATTAACTTTACAAATTTCCTCAGGTTTTCCCTCAGCGATAATTTTTCCACCTTTTACACCACCCTCAGGACCCATATCGACAATATAATCTGCAGTTTTTATGACATCTAAGTTGTGTTCTATAACAACCACTGTGTTACCTAATGAAACAAATGTATGTAAAATTTCTAATAATTTTTTGATGTCGTGTTGGTGAAGACCAGTAGTTGGTTCATCTAAAATGTACATTGTTCTTCCCGTCGATCTTTTTGATAATTCTTTAGCTAATTTAATTCTTTGTGCCTCACCGCCTGATAGAGTTGTAGCTTGCTGACCGATTTTTATATATCCTAGACCAACTTTTTTTAAAGTAAGCAATTTAGTCTTTATATTTGAAATATTTTCAAAATATTCGCAACCTTCATCAACTGTCATGTTTAAAACATCCGCAATACTTTTATCTTTGAATTTTATCTCTAAGGTTTCCCGATTATATCTGGTTCCTTTACACTCATCACATTGTATATAGACGTCTGGTAGAAAATGCATTTCATAAGTAATAACTCCATCTCCCTCACAAGCTTCACACCTACCTCCTTTGACATTAAAAGAGAACCTTCCTGGTTTATATCCTCTTGTTTTTGACTCAGGTAATCCTGTGAACCAATCTCTAATTGGCCCGAAAGCTCCGGTATAAGTTGCTGGGTTTGATCTTGGGGTACGACCAATTGGTGATTGATCAATATCAATTATCTTGTCGATTAATTCTGTGCCTTTAAAACCTTTGAATGGTTTTGGAATTTTTCTAGATTTATTATTATTCAAAGTTAAGTTTAATGCGTTGTATAATGTCTGTAAAATTAATGTTGACTTACCACTTCCTGATACACCGGTAACACAAGTTAAACTACCTAAAGGTATTTTTAAATTAACATTATTCAAATTATTACCAGTCGCACCTGTTATTTCGAGAAACCTTCCATTTTTTGCTAATCTTCTTTTCTTGGGAACATCAATTCTTAATTTGTTTGAAAGATATTTTCCTGTAATACTAATTTTATTTTTTGTTATTTCATCAAAAGTTCCTTGCGCAACAACTTCACCACCTTTGTTTCCCGCCTCAGGACCAAGATCAATAATATGATCTGCATTTTCCATTGTTTCAGTATCATGCTCAACTACTATTACTGTATTTCCCAAATCTCGTAATCTTTTAAGAGCATTAATCAGTTTTACATTATCTTTTTGATGCAAACCAATAGACGGTTCATCTAAAACATATAACACTCCAGTTAAACCAGATCCAATTTGAGATGCTAAACGGATTCTTTGTGCTTCTCCTCCTGATAAAGTACCAGACTCTCTTGATAATGTTAGATAATCAAGACCAACATTTAAAAGAAAATTTAATCTTTCATTAATTTCTTTGAGGATATGTTCAGCAATTTTGACCTGTCTTTTATCTAAATTGAATTTTAAATTTTCAAACCATTTTGCAGCATCTAAAATTGATTTTTCAGTCACTTCACTAATGTGCAAGCCGTCAATTTTCACACATAATGCCTCATCTTTTAGTCTATGACCATTGCATCTTTCACATTTAGTATCTGACTGGTATTGGGCTATTTCTTCTCTTTTCCAATCACTATCAGTTTCTAAATATCTTCTCTCTAAATTATTTATTACCCCTTCAAATGTCTTCTTATGTGAGTATTTTTCATAACCATCATCATATGAAAATTTTATTTCTTCATCATCAGATCCATAAAGAATGATATCCTTAATTTTTTTTGAAAGTTTTGACCATTTTTCATCTAACGAGAAGCTATAATGTTTTGCTAAAGAAGATAATGTTTGTGCATAATATAGAGTGGTTGTTTTAGCCCAGGGTTCAATAGCACCATCAGCAATACTTTTTTTATGATTTGGTACTACTAAATTTGGATCAACATTTAGTTTAATTCCAATTCCCTCACATTCTTCACAAGCACCAAAAGGACTATTAAATGAAAAAAGTCTTGGTTCAATTTCTTCAATTGTAAAGCCACTTTCAGGACATGCAAATTTAGTTGAAAATATTAATTTTTCTACTTTTCGATATTTTTTCGGTAAGGTTTCATCTTCATATTCAACGAATACTAATCCATTCGCTAAATTGACCGAGGACTCAATACTTTCAGCTAATCTGTTTCCCAAAGATGAATTTAAAACTATTCTATCGACTAGAATATATATGTCATGCTTAATTTTCTTATTTAATTCAGGAACTTTATCAATATCATAAATTACATCGTCTACTTTGATCTTTCGAAAACCTCTTTTTTTATAATTTAGGATTTCTTTTTTATATTCTCCCTTTCTCCCTCTGACTACTGGAGCGTAAATATATATTGTTGACTTTTTTGGAAGCTCTTTAATTTTATCTACAATCTGTGTAATCGTTTGTGATGTTATTGGTTTACCTGTAAAAGGAGAATAAGGTATACCCGCTCTCGCATATAAAACACGCATGTAATCATATATTTCAGTAACTGTAGCGACAGTTGATCTTGGATTTTTAGAAGTATTTTTTTGCTCTATCGATATTGCTGGGCTCAACCCCTCAATTAAATCAACATTTGGCTTTTTCATTTTATCTAAAAATTGTCTTGCATAAGCGGATAAACTCTCAACATATCTTCTTTGACCTTCTGCATAGACTGTATCAAAAGCTAAAGACGACTTTCCTGATCCTGATAGACCAGTTATGACAACAAATTTATCTTTGGGTATCTCTAAAGAAACATTTTTTAAATTGTGTTCTTTAGCTCCCTTAATAACTATCTTTTTCATCATAATTTTTGTTGCTTTGACTTAATAAAATTAATATTCAGAGTAAATTGTGGTATAGTTCTAATTAACAAATTTAACAAATATAAAAATATTATGGCTGGAAGTTTAAATAAAGTACTTTTAATTGGTCGTTTGGGCGCAGATCCAGAGATCAAACAAATGGTAAATGGCAAAAGTGTTGCACGATTAAGTCTGGCAACAAGTCAATCTTGGAAAGATAAGAATACTGGTGAAAAAAAAGAAAAAACAGAATGGCACCGTATAGTTGTATTCAATGAAGGATTGGTAAATGTTGTTCAACAATATTTAAAAAAGGGAGCCCAAATATATGTTGAAGGACAATTAACGACTCGAAAATGGAAAGATGAGCAGTCTGGTCAAGACAAATACTCGACTGAAATTGTTATTCAAGGATATAACTCATCTTTAACTATGTTAGGTGGAGGTAATTCAGGTGGAAGTATTTCAAATGATAATACTCAATCTAATAATGATGACATGTCACAAATTTCAAATGACATGGATGATGAAATTCCATTTTAATATTTATGCAAAAAACTGAAATTCCTGAGGATAAGAATATAAAATTAATCTCAATGCATGATGAGATGAGCTCATCTTATCTATCTTATGCAATGAGTGTTATAGTCAGTAGAGCACTTCCTGATATACGAGATGGTTTAAAACCAGTTCATAGAAGAATTTTGTATGCAATGTACAAAGGTGGATATGATTGGTCAAAACAATTTAGAAAATCTGCAAGAATTGTTGGAGATGTTATTGGTAAGTATCACCCGCATGGAGATCAGTCAGTTTATGATGCTCTAGTCAGAATGGTTCAGGATTTTTCAATGAGCCTTCCTTTAGTTGATGGACAAGGAAATTTTGGATCTATTGATGGCGATCCCGCTGCTGCAATGAGATATACAGAAACTAGATTATCTAAAGTTTCACAATATTTAATTGATGATATCGAAAAGAATACAATTTCATTCAAAAATAATTACGACGAAACGGAGAAAGAACCAACAGTTTTACCAGCTCAATTTCCAAATTTATTAGTAAATGGTGCAGGTGGAATTGCTGTTGGAATGGCAACTAGCATACCACCACATAATCTAGGTGAAATAATTAACGGGACATTAGCTTTAATTGAAAATAAAGATATAAAAATTAAAGATCTTATGAAGCACATACCTGGACCTGATTTTCCAACAGGAGGAGTAATAATTGGAAAAGATATGATCAAACAAGGTTATAACAAAGGCAGAGGTTCTTTTAAAATTAGAGGTGAAATTTCTATAGAAAGTTTAAAAAATGGAAGAGAAAGATTGGTTATCACATCAATTCCTTACCAAGTTAATAAATCTGTTTTGAATGAGAGAATTGCTCAGCTTGTTAGAGAAAAAAAAATTGAGGGTATAAGAGATATAAGAGATGAGTCTAATCGAGAAGGAATCAGAGTTTCAATAGATTTGAGAAGTGGGGTAGAACCCGAAACAGTAAAAAGACAACTTTACAAGAATACACAAATTGAAAGTTCATTTGGATTTAATACACTTGCAATAGTTGATGGCAAACCTGAAACTTGCAACTTAAAAGATTTCTTATCAAATTTTTTATCCTTTAGAGAGGACGTTGTAGTCAAAAAAACAAAATTTGATTTACAAAAAGCAGAAGAGCGAGCACATATCTTAATAGGTTTATCGGTATCAGTTGAAAATTTAGACAAAGTTATCAAAATAATCAGATCATCAAAAAATCCAGAGGATGCAAAGAAATCTCTTTTACAAACCAAATGGAAAATTAATAAGTCAAAAAAATTAATTTCACTTGTAGAAAGTTCAAAATCAAAAACTTTATACTCCTTATCAACTTTACAAGTGAATGCTATTTTAGAATTAAGATTACAAAAACTGACAGCCCTAGGAATAAATGAAATTGAAATAGAAATTAAGAAGTTAGCTGAATTAATTATGAAATATAAAAAAATAATTTCATCTAAAAAAGAATTGTTAAAAGTAATCAGTGAAGAGTTAAAGAATATTAAAGATAAATATTCATCACCTCGAAGAACTAAAATAATTGATGCTGTATTAAATTACGATATAGAAGAAACCATTCAAAAACAATCTGTATTGATCACAGTTACATTGCAGGGTTACATCAAACGTGGATCTTTGAAAAGTGTTAAGACACAAAAAAGAGGGGGTAAAGGAAAAACTGGCATGACTACTAGAAACGAAGACTCAGTAGTTCAAACTCTATCAGTTAATACACATACCTCAGTTTTGTTTTTCTCTACAGAAGGTTTAGTTTATAGAATAAAAGCCTGGAAAATACCTGAGGGATCTTCAGTTTCTAAGGGAAAATCGTTGTTTAATATTCTTCCACTAAAAAACCATCAGTCAATAAGTTCTATTATGCCTTTTCCCGATAATGAATCCGAAATGAAAAATTATCAAATTGTATTTGCTACTGCTCAAGGGAAAATCAGAAAAAATAGTTTAGAGGATTTTTCTTCAATCAATACATCTGGAAAAATTGCAATGAAATTAGACAATAATGATAAAATTGTTGGAGTTAAAATTTGCAAGGATGATCAAGATATAATTTTAAGTACCAAATTAGGAAAATGCATACGTTTTGAGTCTAAAAAATTGAGAGTTTTTAAGGGTAGATCCTCTAAAGGGATTAAAGGTATTGTTTTGTCTCCAAACGATCAAATTGTCTCTCTTTCAATTATAGATAATGATAAATCAAAAAAAAATGGGAAGAAATCAAAAGATGAGCAATCAGAATTAAAAGCTAAAGAAAAGTTCATATTATCAATAACAGAAAATGGTTTTGGTAAAAAAACTAGTCATACGGAATATAGAGTAACTAATAGAGGTGGGAAGGGAATTATCGGAATTATAAATTCACCAAGAAATGGTAATATTTCATCCTCTTTCCCTGTATATGATGGTGATGAAATACTTATATCTACTAATAAAGGAAGAGTAATACGTGTAGCGGTAAAAGAAATTAGAACTGCGGGCAGAAATACTCAGGGTGTTAGAATTATTAAATTAACTGGAGAAGAAAAAGTTGTTTCAGCTGATAAAATAGATGATAACTTAGTTTAATGAATAAAGTTGCAATCTATCCTGGAACATTTGATCCAATTACGTTTGGCCATATTGATGTTATTAAAAAAGGTTTAAAACTTTTTGATAAGATTGTTGTTGCAGTATCTAACGTTGAAAATAAGAATTATTTATTTGATTCTGATGAACGAATTGAAATTGTAAAAAAAGCTTTATTTTATGATTTGAAACTGAACAAAAAAAAAGTTGTCGTAATTTCTTTTAGCTCTTTAACGACTGAATTATGTAAAAAATATAAATCAAATATTATATTAAGAGGATTAAGAGCAGTTTCAGATTTTGAATATGAATTTCAACTAGCAGGGATGAATAGAAAATTAAATAAAAATATTGAAACTCTTTTTTTAATGTCTGATGTTGAAAATCAGATTATTTCATCAAGATTTGTTAAAGAAATAGTAAATTTAAAAGGTGATATCAAAAAATTTACTACCAAAAGTACAATTAAATTACTAAAAAGAAAATATGAATAAAATTTTAATAAATATATTTATTTTCTTTTTTTTAACCATAAACCAAGTAATGTCACAGGAGAATGTTATGATTTTGAAACTTAAAGATGGAGATGTTAAAATTGAATTATTTGAAGATGTAGCACCTAATCATGTTAAAAGAATTAAAGATTTAGCCAATAGTGGTAAATATGATAATGTTGTTTTTCACAGAGTTATTGATGGTTTCATGGCACAAACTGGTGATGTAAAATTTGGAAATTCATCATCAAGTGATTTTAATTTAAGAATGGCAGGAATGGGAGGTTCAGATTTACCAGACCTAAAACAAGAATTTAATAACTTACCTCATGATAGAGGAACTTTATCAATGGCCAGATCACAAGATCCAAATAGTGCAAATAGTCAATTTTTCATTTGTTTTAAACCTGCTCCTTTTCTAGATAACCAATATACAGTTTTTGGAAAAGTGATCGAGGGAATGGAATTTGTTGATAAAATTAAACGTGGTGATGAAAATAATAATGGTGCCGTCACAGACCCAGATAAAATAATTAGTTTTAAATCATTATAATATTTAATGGCATTAAAAGAATTTGCCTTTAAATTATTGAACAAAGATGGCTATGCAAGAGAAGGAATTATAGAAACGCATAGAGGTATTATTAGAACTCCTGCTTTTATGCCAGTTGGAACTCAGGCAACTGTAAAAGCTTGTACGATTGACGATATTAAAAAAACTGGCTCAGATATAATTTTAGCTAATACATATCATTTAATGATCCGTCCAGGAGTTGAACGAATTCAAAATGCTGGTGGATTACATTCCTTTATGAATTGTGATTTGCCAATACTTACTGACTCAGGTGGTTTTCAAGTAA
>CACMBY010000008.1:0-72551 GCA_902612065.1 uncultured Pelagibacteraceae bacterium
AAAAAGGGTTCAGGAAAAATTTATGTTAATGGTAAATTATACAATGAGTATTTCGCTAGCGAGAATCATAAAATGCAAATTACAAGACCTTTTGAATTAATAAATCAATCTACAGATTATGATGTGAGATGTAATGTTAAAGGTGGCGGTCCAACAGGACAAGCAGGGGCAATGGTACATGGAATTTCAAAAGCTTTGGTATTATTTGATGAAAGCTTTAAATCTACTCTTAGAACTGAGAAATTAACCACGAGAGACTCCAGGGCAGTTGAAAGAAAAAAACCTGGAAGAAGAAAAGCTAGAAGAAGCTTTCAGTTTTCTAAAAGATAATTTTTTTTTAATTTTTAACTGTTATAATAAGAAATGCCTAAGCTTAATGTATTAGTCGCTGGATCAACTGGTTATATTGGTATCCAATTGATAAAATTGTTAAACAAACATAAATATGTAAAGATAAAGTATTTATGTGGAAACAAATCAATAGGAAAAAAAATTTCTTATTACGATAAAACAATTGGATTAAAAAGATTACCCAAAATTGTAAAATTCAATAAAAAATTTTTGAATGAAATTGATGTTGTATTTACAGCACTTCCCAATGGAGAAGCACAAGTAATTTCAAAATATTTGAATAAACAAAACGTTTTAATTGATCTTGCCGCAGATTTTAGGCTTCAAAAAGCTTTAGATTACAAAAAATGGTATAAAAAAGATCATAAAGCAAAATATAATATTAAGAATAGTATTTATTCTTTACCTGAAATTACAGGTAAAAAAGTTCAAGATTATAAAATTATTTCTTGTCCTGGATGTTATCCGACTTCTATTCTATTACCTTTGATACCTTTATTAAAAGATAGATTAATAAAAAATCATAATATTATAATTGACTCAAAATCAGGATATTCTGGTGCTGGAAGAGGTGTACACAAAAAATATAAAGATAAAAATTTATATGAATCTTTAAGTGCTTATGGTGTTGCATCACACAGACATAATTCTGAAATTGAAGAAATGATCAAGAGATGCGTTAAAGGAAATATTCAATTTGATTTTACTCCACATTTATCACCTATGTTTAGAGGCATTTTAAGCACAATTTATGTTGAGCTTAATCAGACTTCTTCAGTATCAAAAATATTAAACAAGTTGAAAAAATATTATAAAAAAGCAAATTTTATAAAAATATTAAATAAAGACAAATTAATAAGCACAAATGATGTAATTAATACGAATAATTGCAATATATCTGTTTGTAAATCAAAAAATAAGAATAAGATAATTATACTTTCTGCTATTGATAATCTTATTAAAGGGGGAGCGGGTCAAGCAATACAAAATATGAATATGAAATTTAATTTTCCAAAAGATGCTGGTTTTAAATGAATAGATTATTATTTATAGCTCTCTTCATATTTTTAAACGCATGTTCATTTAATATTGACTCTAAATATTGGAATGAGAAAAGTGATAAAAAAAATGATAATAACAAACTGACCGAAATAATAAAAAAATCAAATGATATTAGATTAATGACAATTGAAGAGTATGAAATTTATATTAATAATTATATCAAAAAAAGTAAATTTCCGGATATTAACTAATGAATAAAAATATAAATATTGCACTAGTTGGATTGGGTCAGGTCGGAATATTTTTGTACAATGAATTAAATTCAAAAAAGAAAGAAATAGAGATAAAAACTGGAAAAAAAATAAATATTGTAGCTATATCTGCTAAAAATAAAAATAAAAAAAGACGATTTAACATAGATAAAAAAATTTTTTATTCAAATCCTTTTAAAATTTTTAAAGAAAAAAAAATAGATATTTTATTTGAATGTATTGGTTTATCTGATGGTATTTCCAAAAAGATAGTAGAATACGCTTTGAAAAATAAAGTAAATGTAATAACGCCAAATAAAGCGTTAATTGCTAAACATGGGGACCATTTAGCTAAACTAGCTGAAACGAATAAAGTAAATCTAGAGTTCGAGGCTTCTGTTGCTGGAGGAATTCCAATTCTTCGAACTATTAAGGAGGGTTTAGCAACTAATAAGATTAAAAAAGTTTATGGAATTTTAAATGGGACAACTAATTATATCTTATCAGAGATGGAAAATAGTAACGAAAGTTTTGAAAAAGTTTTAAAGAAAGCTCAGGTACTTGGTTATGCTGAACCAGGTAATCCCAAATTAGATCTTAATGGTTTCGATGCTTTTGCTAAAATTAGAATTTTATCAGCGCTTTCATTTAATATCGAAATATCAAAAAGTAAGTGTATAATGGAAGGAATTGAAAACATTAAGCTAGAAGATATTAAAATAGCAAATCAATTAGGTTTGAGGATAAAATTACTTGGGATTTCTGAAATTATTAATAATCAATTATTTGAAACAGTACATCCATGTTTAGTGAGTAAAAACTCATATATCGGAAATGTGAATGGTGTAATGAATGCGGTTATTACGGAGGGCAAACCAGTAGGTCAAAGTATTTTACAAGGAGAGGGGGCTGGTCCTGGACCAACCTCATCATCTTTATTATCAGATTTATTATCAATTTTGAGAGGAAATATTAAACCCCCTTTTGGAATTTCTTATAATAAAAGAGAATCTATAAAACCCTTTAACAATCAAAATTATTCTAATTCATTATATCTTAGATTTGAGGTTAAGGATAAACAGGGCGTTTTATCTTTAATAACAAATCGATTATCTAAATTTAAGATCTCAGTAAAAAGAATTATTCAAACTCCTGATAAGAAAAACAAGAAGGCTACAATTGTTATTATAAGCCATAAAACTACTGAGAAAAATATAAAAAATTGTCTATCAATTTTTAAGAAAAATAAAAATATTCTTAAATTTCCAACTTTAATTAGACTCTATAATTAATGGATATTTATATAAAACTTTTTGAAGTTTTGTTTCCAGTATTCTTTGTTGTGGGTATTGGATATTATCTCGGCAAAAAAAATCCTAAAATTGACACTACATTTATCACTAATTTTGCTGCAAATGTTGGTACACCGGCAATGATTATTTATGCATTAAATCCAGTAAATATATCATTTAGTATTTTTATTAACTATTTTTGGTACTATGCAATTGCAATTGTTGGGTTCATTATTGTTGGAATAATCATATTATTTCTTTTGAATACTAAAGATATAATAAGAGAACTTCCGCCTTTAACAATGCCTAATACTGGTAATATGGGTTTACCAATATGTTTATTCGCGTACGGGTCTCAAGGTCTTGGTGTTTCAGCCGCTATTTCTGCTTTAATCATTTTGTGTCACTTTACATTAGGTGTTTTTTTAGCAGATAGAAAATTTAGTTTACAAGTCATACTAAAAAGCCCACCTTTTTATGCAATCATTATTGCAGTTTTTTTACTTTATTACGATTATGAACTTCCAGGATTTATAGAAAATACTACTTTTTTATTAATGTATGCCACGATATTTTTAATTTTGATGTCATTAGGAATAGCACTAACAAGACTTAAAGTTTTTTCACTTAACAAGGCAATATTTTCTTCTTTAGGCAGAGTAATTGTTGGACCTATTATCGGTTATTTATTGATATTATATTTTGGTCTAGAAGGGTTCGCAGCTGGTGTATTACTGATACAATGTTCAATGCCTAGCGCGGTTCTTAATTATCTTGTTGCATCAATTTATTCACCTAAAAAAATTGTTGATAGTGTTGCTAGTACTATTGTTGTGTCAACACTCATGTCTTTTATAACTATTCCAATTGTTGTATTCTTTGCTTTAAAATACTTTAATTAATCTATATCCTTCTTATATGAAGGCTATTACATTTAATCTTTTAGCGTGGGTAATGCTTCCAATTATGGATGGTTTTGCTAAATATTTAAGTGCAGAATTACCCGTATTACAAATCACTTGGGCAAGATATTTTTTTACTGTGGCGTTCACTTTACCAATTATGTTTTTCTTTTTTCGAGAAAATCTTGTTTGGACAGACAAACCAAAGCTACAATTTATAAGAGGCTTAATACTTTTAACAGCAAATATTTGTTTCTTTTATGCCATTTCAGTAATCTCTTTAGCAAAAGCATTAACTTTGGCGTTTGTTGCACCTTTGATTGTTACAGCTTTTTCTCCAATTTTTTTAGGTGAGAAGGTTGGATTTAGAAGATGGTCAGCTGTAATTATAGGATTTATAGGATCCTTGGTTGTTATAAGACCTGGTTTTGTAGAAATTAATTTAGCAAGTATTGCTGCGCTTGGAACAGGAATAATGTATGGATTTTATTTAATTATTACTCGTAAGCTAAGTACTTCAGACAACCCTTTATTAACTTTATTGTTAACTGGTGTAGTAGGGGCTGTTATTATTTCATGTGTAATGCCTTTTGTTTGGATAAAGCCAACAATTAATCAGTGGTCAATGATGGCTGCTATTGGTGTATTTGCCTGCGTAGGTCACTTATTTCTAATATTATCTCTAAAATACGCTGATGCTTCAAAATTAGCTCCATTTAGTTATTTTGAGATCATTACTAACATAGTTATAGGCTATTATTTCTTTAGTGATTTCCCTGATAATTGGACTTTCTTAGGTTTGTTTATTATTGTATTAAGTGGTATCTACATCTCAAGAAGAGAGAACTTAGTTAAAAAAGTAAAATAAAAGGTAATATTTATTTACTATTATCTAAAGTATTACATTAAGTATCTATTATAAACTATTGTATTTATTGTATTTTTATTAAAAATATAAATAACAAAAATTTTTGAATATTTTAGACCATTGAATGTTGAAATCACCCTAATATGCTTTGCAAGAGTGGAGATTTATAGCAAATTAAGAAAACCATCAAATATCCTTTTAAAGTAAGGACTTTTTTCGATTGTGGTTATGA
This sequence comes from uncultured Pelagibacteraceae bacterium, assembly GCA_902612065.1. Taxonomy (GTDB): domain Bacteria; phylum Pseudomonadota; class Alphaproteobacteria; order Pelagibacterales; family Pelagibacteraceae; genus Pelagibacter. Next base: position 4,899 of record CACMBY010000008.1, read on the forward strand.
AAATTCCAAAAAAATAGGGCAGTCCAAAAGTATTGATATAGTTGAATAGTAGAGCGATGCACTAATTGAATATAGCATTTAAACGCCCATAGATGGGTCTATTTTTCGTATATGTTAATATATGGTACAACCGAAGGGTGAATTATGTTATTTGTAAAGTAATCTCAAAAAAAGGTAAAAAAACGTTTATTTTACTGGCTTTTTTAACTTAAAAAAGGTTTAAAATAACTCTAAATAGCTACTTTTTCAGATCTTAGTAATTTGAGCTTTTGCTTGATTCCACCTCTACCTGAGTAACCTCCAAGAGCTCCATCAGATCTAATCACTCTATGACAAGGTATTTTTGGGGCATATGGGTTTTTAGCACAAGCATTAGCAACAGCTCTAGCTGATTTAGGGCTGTTTATAGCAGCAGCAACTTGTTTATATGTTCTTATTTTACCTTTTGGTATAGTTTTAAGGTATTTCCAGACTTTTAATTGAAATTTAGTGCCTTTAAGATGCATTTTTCCTCAGAAACCCCTGTTTCCTTGCACTTTTAAAGGTGCAAAGAACAGTTGTTTTGGCACGTCGTTGATGCGCTACCGCCATGCCTCCCGTTCTGCATGTTCAGCGATGCTTTGCAGAACTTTCTGCCCCTTGGATTTGTACCTCTCGGCTTTTGCCCAATTGGCCAGTTAAGGGTTGCCCCTTAATTCATTTACATTTTAACAAATATGATTTTGAAGCTGTATCACCTTTTAATTGATTCTGAAAATTTACAGAAATTCCTGTGAATATTGGGGATAAATTAAGCTTTGAAAACTAAGATAAAATAGCTGATTAAAAATAAGATTGCCAAGATAGATAAAAAAATAGTTTCAATGCTTTTGCCATGATTTTTATACTGAATTGAACTTAAAATAATAAATCCTACAGATGTAATTAAAAACCATACAGCAGGAATTTCTCCATCAATTGAACCCATAATTTTTATATTTAAACTATTGACATTAAAAATCACTTGATATATTACTAGTGATAATTAATTGTTATCAATAGTAATTGTATGAATGAACTGACAACAGACCTAAAATCGCTTCATGAGGCAACTTTAAACAACCTCAAAAGCTCAAAAGCAAATAACACTTTAAGAGCATACAAATCAGATTTTAAAGATTTTGGAGCTTTTTGTGCTAAGCATGGTTTGAATTCTTTACCATCAGAGCCAAAAATAGTTTCATTATACCTTACACACCTCTCTAAAAATTCAAAAATTAGCACTTTAAGAAGACGTTTGGTGTCAATTAGCATGGTTCATAAACTAAAAGGGCATTATCTAGACACTAAACATCCAATCATTGTTGAAAACTTAATGGGAATAAAAAGGGTGAAAGGAAGCATTCAAAAAGGTAAAAAACCTATATTAATCAGTCATTTAAAATCTATAATTAATGTAATAGATCAACAAAAAATTGAGGATATTAAGAAGTTAAGAGACAAGTCAATAATCTTAACTGGCTTTGGAGGTGGATTTAGACGAACTGAGCTTATTTCAATTGATTATGAAGATTTAGAATTTGTACCTGAGGGTCTTAAAATCACCATTAAAAGATCAAAAACTGATCAATTTGGTGAAGGAATGATTAAAGGGCTACCCTACTTTACTAATGAAAATTATTGCCCTGTAGTTAATCTTAAGAAGTGGCTAGAAATTTCTAAAATTAAATCTGGACCTATTTTTAGAAGATTTTCTAAAGGTTTATCTTTGACAGAAAAAAGATTAACCGACCAATCAGTAGTTTTATTAATTAAAGAATATCTTAATTTAGCTGGTATTGAGAATAAAAATTTTGCAGGTCATAGTTTAAGATCAGGTTTCGCAACAATAGCTGCTGAATCTGGTGCTGATGAACGTAGTATTATGGCAATGACTGGACATAAAACAACGCAAATGGTCAGAAGATATATTAGAGAAGCAAATATATTTAAAAATAATGCATTAAACAAGATTAAGATTTAAACTTGCTATATCAAAGAAGCTTTTTTTCCGACAGATTTATCAATTATATATTTTGAAATTTTTACTTCATTAAACAATTTAAAATATCTTTCCTGACCTTTTTTAGCGATTCTAATTCTTGATTTATCATTTTTTTTATAAAATTTGATTTTTTCAGCAAGATCATCGATGTGATCATAAGAAACTATTTCATTTGAATTGAAAAAATTGTTCATCTTTACTTTTTTATCAATAAAAACTAATAATCCGTTTCCCATAAGTGAAGCGATTCTGTTACTTGAGTAATGTTTGGTAGGTTCGCCCCTACTGAGATTTAAGGCCATTTTTGAATTAAGTAACGATTTATAAAATTCATTTCCCCAAACAGGTTCTTGTTTTCCGATTCCATAAAAATCATATTTTATTCCATCCATTTTTTTTATAAGTTTTTCTAAAAAAATGACTCTGTTATCTGTTTTTCCTTCCTTCAACGTTGCTCTATTAACACCATGACTCATTGCATAAAAAACATCATTTTCTGGTTTTAATTTATAGACATCGAAACATTCAATATTTTTGTCAACAGGTGTCATAAAAAAATGGATATTTTGAGTGAATTTTTTTGATGATTTTAAAACAGAAGGATTAGTTGTAATAAATGAATGATCTACCATTGGAAAAAATTTTTTTAATTTATTAACGTTTTCCGAGGAATCTGATAAATTTTTCATTAATGGATCTTCATTCCACTGGGAGATAATTATTTTTTTATTAATTGACCTAAAATCAGATAGGATTTCATGATTTATGTTATCTGAGTGACCAAAAATAATTAAATCTGGATTATAATTTTTAAAAGTTTCGATTAAATAGTTATGAAATTTATTTTTAAAACTTAGTAGATTGATACCTTTATTTTGTCTCACATAATCTCTATCACTAATTTCAATTACATCATGACCATTTCGTATAAAACCATTGGTAAATTTTTTACCTAACGAAAGATTGTAAATTCTATGATTAAGTTTTTGCGCTAAATTATAAATATTTATAATCCTTAATTTATTGCCATTAATATTAATTTTATTAAAAGGGAACAACGAGTTTCTCATCAAATCAATTTTTTGAGAATTTATCTTTAATTTGTGTTTTACAAAATTTTTACTTTTAATTTGAATACGCTTTCTTAATTTATCATTTCTAATAAGTTTTATGATTTCATTTTCAATATTTTTTGTATCCAACTTTTTAAGTTTAATTGCATAATCAGTTGTTTCAGCAAGACCCCCAGTATTAGAAATTATTGTGGCACAGCCACGTGAGGAAGCTTCTAATGCGGTTCTACCAAATGGCTCTTCCCATCTTGAAGGAATAACAGCAATTTCAGATTTGCTTAAATAATCTAAAACTTTATTATGCGGAATTTGGCCAAGATCAAACTGTCTTTTATGAGTAGGAAAATTTTGAAATCTTCTTTCTTCACCAATTGAAATAGCACGCCATTCATTGTATTGATCTAAGATTTTGAACATTGATTTGCAATACAGATCATATCCTTTAGATTCATTTAATTTTCCTACAAAAATTATTTGTTTATTTTTTTTGGTATTTTTTCTTATTGGATCAATACTATGATAAATTATTTGAGTTTTGTTATCTGATAAATTTGGTAAATTTTCAAAAAACTTTTTTTTTACCCATTTTGAGATAAAAATAATTTTATCAACATTTTTTAATAGATAGACTCTCTCATTAACTGATTTAGCACCTTTCATCGTAGTTGGATCATTATGAAAATATAAAATAATTTTTGAATTTAATTTTCCAAAAAATTCTTTAACCATAATTGGTCTATTATGTAATTCTAAAACATCAAAATTTAAATTTTTGATTTTATTAATAATTTTATCTGAATACTCTTTTGTTGTACTATTAAGTTTAGAATCAATATTATCAATATTTATATAATTTTTTGTTAAATAATTTTTGTTTTTTGTACTACCTATAATGTAAGTATTTTTCTTATATTTAGAATCCCTTACAAAGTCACTAATCCATAGAGCAACTGCTCCAGCTCCTTTTAGCGTATAGTTTTCTTTATATGGTAATATTGATGCGATTTTCATACTAACTTATACTTAGCAAGTGTTTTCTTTTTTTTTTGTCTTTTTTTAATTTATATTCAAATGACATGGCTAATCTTTTATCATAGAATCTTTTTTTATAGATAATTTTCCACTTAAAACCTCGTGTCGACTTTGCTCCTTTACCAGTATTATGTTTTTTAAGTCTTAAATTTAGGTTATTTGTATATCCAACATAAGTTTTGATAATTTTATTATTTACGCTTTTAAGCATATAAACATAAAATATCATAAATGTGGCGGTCCCTAGGGGAATCGAACCCCTCTTTCGAGGATGAAAACCACGTGTCCTAACCGATAGACGAAGGGACCAAAATTCAGTTTTCTATTGCAAAATTCAATCTTTATCAAGTGTTATTAGGTCGTATTCTTTCCATTATTATTTAAGTATTCTCTAAATTCTTTCGATGGTTTAAATAAAATAACATCTCTCTTAGAAATCTCTTTTTCCTCTTTTGTTTTTGGATTTCTTCCAATTCTAGAACTCTTAGATCTGATCAAAAAAGTCCCAAACTTTGAAATTTTTACAGATTTTTTTTTGCATAGATTTGAAACAATTATGGAAAAAAATTCTTCCACTAAATTTTCCGTAATTTGTTTTGAAAATCCAACTTGCATATATATTACGTTTACAAGATCTTTTTTTGTTAAATTAATTCTCATAAACTAGATATTTTCTCTTATTTTATTAATTAAATCACCTTTAACAATTTTACTACATACTTCGAGTGAATTTGAAAAACCAATAAAATCTGTTCCTCCATGACTTTTTACAACTGGGGAGTCTAAGCCAATAAAAATTGCACCATTATAAAGCCTAGGATCTAATCTCTTTTTAAATTTATTTAGATTTGAGAAATTCAATATTGCTGAAAGTTTACCTAAAATTGATTCTTTAAAAACTTTTTTAAGTTCATCTGTAATAAAATTTGCTGTTCCTTCTGCTGTTTTAAGAGCAACATTTCCTGTAAAACCATCAGAGACAATTACATTAACATTTCCGTCCATTATTTCATTGCCTTCAATATAACCTGAGAAATTAAAATTATTAGATTTTTTTTCATTTAATATCTGAAAAGTTTCTTTGATAATTTCATTACCTTTTAATTCTTCTGAACCAATATTTAATAAAGCTGTATTTGGAATTTCATTTGGATAAAGAGACTTATATAAGGATGCTCCCATAATTGAAAAATCAACCAAATTTTTTGAATTGCATTCAATATTTGCACCTAAGTCTAACACAACACTCATCCCCTTTTTATTTGGCCATAGTGCAGATAATGCAGGTTTATCAATATTTTCAATCATTTTAAGATTTAATTTAGCAATAACAAGTAACGCACCAGTATTACCTGCAGATATTACAATGTCAGTTTCTTTTTTTTTAACACTTTCAATCGCAAGCCACATACTTGTATCTTTACCCCTTTTCGCTGCTTCAAGTGGGCTATCTGTGCTTTTAACTACATTGTCTGTATGAATTATTTCGAAGAAATCCTTACTTAACTTATCTTTTATAAGTGACTCGATTTTAATTTTGTTGCCAAAGATTTTAAAAAAATTTTTTTTATTTAACTTATGACTATGGATGATGCCATCAATAATTTTTTTAGGTGATCCATCACCACCCATTGCATCAACTGCAATTTTAGTTAAATCTAACATTTAAATATTAATTATTCTTCTGGATCTAAAACTTGACGACCTCTGTACATCCCAGTTTTTAAATCTAAATGATGAGACAATCTATATTCACCAGATTTTTTATCTTCAATTATATTTTTTGATGAGAATTTCATATTTTGTGCTCTTCTCATACCAGTTCTAGATGGTGTTTGTTTTCGTTTAGGTACTGCCATAATTATGGACTAATTACACTTTTTAGAAAAAAATTCAAAGTTTTTTTCCTCAAATTTATTGAAAAATCATCAAAATAATCAACTAAAATATCAATTTCTTTAAAATCCTCTAAAAAAGATGATAGTTTTTTTGATTTTTCATCTTTATTTAATTTATCCCAAAAGTGAATTTCTGAAACAATGGCATGAAATAAGTTCAAATAAACTTTCATTTTTTTATTTATTGATTGATCACCATAACCTATCTCTCGAATACTTAATTCTAATTGTCTAAAATTAAAATCATAAATTTTTTGTAAAATATCCTTATTTTCTTTATTTTTATAGTTTTTTAAAAAAAAAGCGAAATGAATAAGAAATAATGTTAATCGATCTGAAAAGTTATCTTTTCGATCAAGGGATTTATAAAGATCTTTATTTCTAGAGTAATTGATTAAATTGTTATAAACATTAATATAGTTTTTAGACATGTTCAAAATATTATATATATTTTTTTTTGCTTTAGTAGTATCAAATTGCTCTTTTAAAAAAGTTGTAAAACATCATGGTGTTCCTTTTTTAGAAAAAAAACAAAAACAATTAATTATTGATCAATCTACAAGTAACGATGTAAGAGAAGTTTTAGGGACTCCATCAACACGGAGTAAATTCAATAACGATGTATGGATATATATTGAGAGAAAACAAACTCAATCTAGGTTGAGGAATTTAGGTAGAATGAAAATCTTCAAAAATGATGTGCTAGTTCTTGAAATAGATAATTATGGAATTTTAAAGAAGAAAGAGTTTTATAATATGCAAGATATGAATAAAATTAAAGTTACAGAAGACACAACAGAGGCTTCATTTTCAAGGAATTCTTTTATTTATGATTTCATGTCTAGTATGAGACAAAAAATAAATGACCCTCTTGGTGTGAGGGCCAAAAAAAGAAAAGAAATTAGCCAGCGATAACTGCTAATAAAAGTAACGCAACAATATTAGTAATTTTAATCATTGGATTTACTGCTGGACCCGCTGTATCTTTATATGGATCACCTACAGTATCACCTGTTACTGCAGCTTTGTGTGCTTCTGAACCTTTTCCACCATGATTTCCATCTTCAATATATTTTTTAGCGTTATCCCAAGCACCTCCACCTGCTGTCATAGAAACTGCAACAAATAAACCAGTAATAATAACACCTAATAACATTGCACCAACAGATGCTAGTGCAGCAACTTGGCCACCAATTGCAAATATTATTAAATATAAAACTATTGGTGATAACACTGGTAATAATGATGGGATAATCATTTCTTTAATTGCAGCAACTGTTAAGAGATCAACTAATTTAGCATAGTCAGGTTTTTGTTTTCTTTTCATAATACCTGGATATTTTTTAAATTGTCTTCTAACTTCTATTACAACAGCACCACCTGCTCTTCCTACAGCCTGCATACCCATAGATCCAAATAAATAAGGTAACATTCCACCAATTAATAAACCAACAACAACATATGGATTTGATAAATCAAAAGTTACAACTATTCCCTCTAATTTTGAACCAACTTCTTTTGAAAAATGTTTTATATCTTCAGTGTATGCTGCAAAAAGAACTAAAGCACCTAATCCTGCTGAACCAATGGCGTATCCTTTTGTTACCGCTTTTGTAGTATTACCAACAGCATCTAATGCATCTGTTGTTTTTCTTACATTGTTAGGTAATTTAGACATTTCAGCAATACCACCAGCATTATCTGTAACCGGTCCATAAGCATCTAAAGCAACGACCATTCCTGCTAATGCCAACATAGTTGTTACAGCAATTGCTATACCATACAAACCAGCGATATGGTTAGTAAGCAAAATACCAGCAACAATTATTAAAGCTGGTATAGCTGTAGCTTCTAAAGAAATTGCTAAACCTTGAATTACATTGGTTCCATGTCCTGTTGTAGAAGAACTTGCAACACTTTTTACAGGTCTATAGTTAGTTCCTGTATAATATTCTGTTACCCAAATTAATAATCCTGTAATAACTAATCCTATAACTCCACAATAATATAAGCTCATTCCAGAAAATGATTTATTATTTAAATCATAAGAATTTTCTAAACCTAGAACGTAATCAGTAACTGGATATAAAACAACCAAAGAAGCCAAAGCCGATACAACAAATCCTTTATATAAGGCTCCCATAACATTTTTACTTCGCCCAAGTTTAACGAAAAAAGTTCCAATAATTGAAGTTAAAATACATGCCCCACCGATTGTTAATGGATATATCATCATTGATAAATCTCCTGGGAAAAATATGGAAGATAAAACCATTGTTGCAACAATAGTTACTGCATAAGTTTCGAATAAATCAGCGGCCATACCAGCACAATCACCTACATTATCACCAACGTTATCAGCAATTACAGCCGGATTCCTTGGATCATCTTCTGGTATGCCGGCCTCTACCTTACCAACTAAATCAGCACCTACATCAGCACCTTTTGTAAAAATACCTCCACCAAGTCTAGCAAAAATAGAAATTAATGATGCACCAAAGCCAAGAGCAACTAATGCATTTACAATTTCTCTCTCATCAACATTAAATTTTAATAATAAATAATAATAAACTGCAATTGATAACAAAGCTAAACCAGCAACTAACATCCCAGTTACTGCTCCAGATTTAAAAGCTACTGATAAGCCACTAGCCAACCCTTTTCTAGATGCTTCAGCAGTTCTAACATTTGCTTGTACTGAAACTAACATTCCAACATATCCAGCTATACCTGATAAAGTAGCACCAATGAGGTAACCTAAGCCAACAAGCAAACTAAATGCGAAACTTACAATAACTAAAACAACAACCCCTACAATAGCAATTGTTTTGTATTGTCTTGCAAGATAAGCTTTAGCACCAATTTGTATCGCTGATGCAATATCTTGCATCTTAGAATTTCCTGCACTTGAATTTAAAATATCTTTTCCAGTTAAATATCCATAAACTATAGATAATAATCCAGCACCAATAGTATATAAAAGAATAGTCTCGATGGTTGATGTCATATAAACCTTAATTATGTTGTTGGTTGTTAGTTATTAAAAATCGGACAATACAAAAAAAGCTATAAAAGGCAATAAATAACTTCAAAAATTATGAAAATGGCCTTTGTTTTTAATGGCAATTTTATTCCCCTTTTCATCAATAATTTGTGATTTTTGAGCACCTGAAGAAATATTTCCAATTTTTGAAATCTTAATACCTAAAGATTTAAACGTTCTTTTGATGATTCTGGACTTTTTTTTTGAGGCAGTAAATAATATTTGATAATCATCACCTTTAGACACATAGTAAATCTTTTTTAATTTTTTTAACAGTATTATTTTTTTTAGATTTTTCGAAATTGGAATTTTAGATATATAAACTTGATAAGATAATTTTTGTTTATTAATTAATTTATCTAAATCAGCAAAAAGACCATCAGAAATATCTATAGAGGTATTTGCAAAATTAAATAATTTTTTTGTTAAATTGATATGTAATTCTGGAAGGTAATATTTCTTAAGAAAATACTTATTAAGATTTTTTTTTAAGAAAAATTTTTTTTTTAATATTTTTAAGCCCATGTAACTATCACCTAAGTTACCCGTTACATAAATGTCATCATTAAATTTTGCTTTATTTCTAAATATTATATTAGAGGAAAAACCAACGGAAATTATTGTAAAACTCAATTTGTTTGAAAAAACAGTATCTCCCCCCGAAATATAAATTCCAAACTTTTTTTGTTCTTGCTTTAGTGATTGAGAAACTTTACTTAAATTCAATTTTGTAAATGTTTTTTTATTTCCAGAGCCTGAAATAAAATAATATTTTGGTTTAACACCTTTACAAATCAAATCAGAAATAGAGGATCTTAGAATTTTTTTAATAACTAAATCAGGGTCTTTAAAATGCAAAAAATGTGATTTATCTATATAAGTATCTATAGTGATAACCAATTTTTTTGATTTATCGAAAAAAACATCATCATTTAATTTAAGTGAATTTTTGTTATCTAAAGAGAGTTTTGAAAAATATTTTTTGATTATCTCAAATTCATGCATTTGTTGATCTTAATTTTTTTGCTGCATTATCTAATAATGCATTTAAATATTTTGTTTGAGAGTCATTTAAAAAGAGATTAGATGCATCTAGATATTCTTTAATGATTATCCTTATTGATACATTAGGTTTATATAAAATTTCATACGTTGCAGATTTTAAGATAACTTGAAATATTTTATCTAATTTAATTAAATTGAAATTATCACCTAAATTTTTATCTAATTCATCTATAATAATTTCGTTTCGTTCTATTGTGCCTAAAACTATATCCTTTATAAATTTTTTAAATCTATGTTTTGGAAATTCTATTTTGTCGTCGTTATTAAACAAAATACCATATAATTTTTGAATAATAATAACTCTAGGGTTATTTTTTGGGCTATACTTTGGTTTCATTTTTGAGATAAAACTGAAACAACTGCTTTTGCTGCCTCAGCACCCTTTTTTTTTCTGGCCTTTGCTTGTTTCATATTTAAGCAAGTTAGAATTCCATTTCCTATAGGTTTTTTTGAATTAATAGCTAAATCCATAATAGCATTAGTTGAGGATTGGGATATGAAATCGAAATGTGGAGTCTGACCTTTAATAACACATCCAAGGGCAATAAAAGCATCAAATTTTTTTAAATGTTTTGAGATGGTCACAGGTATCTCAAAAACGCCAGGAACTTTAATTATTTTTACACTAAAATTTCTTGGCAGATTTTTTTTTGCACTATTTAACAAACCCAAAGAAATGCCTTTATAATAATCCGCTGTGACTATTAAAATTTTTTTCATCAAATCAATTCTTGTTTAGTTATTTTAATGTTATACCCCTCTAAACCAATAACTTTTTTTGGTGTTCTTGTAATTAATATCATCTTTTTGATTTTTAAATCTTTAATAATTTGAGCACCTATACCATAATTTCTTATAAGATTATCTTTACCTTTCTTTTTAAAACCTTTATTTCTAAAACTTTTAAGTGTTTGAGTGACCGAATTTAAGTTAGTATCTTTAATAAAGATTAGTACACAATTATTGTATTTCTTAAAATAGTTAATTGTTTTATCAAATGAATTGGGAAGTTTTTGACTTATAAGATAATTATAAACTACATTTGATGAAATAACTCTTACACGTGGTACGATAGATCTTTTTAGAGATCCTTTTATGAGAGCAAAGTGTTCTGATCCATCTAAAAGATTCTCATATATTTTGATCTTATATTTTTGATTTTTAACTTTGATATCAGAGGATTTTTTAAATTTTACTAATTTTTCTTTTTTTAATCGATAAGAAATTAAATCTTCAATTTTACCAATCTTAAGTTTATGTTTTTGTGCAAAATTTAAAAGTGCTTGACCCTTAGCCATTGTTCCGTCCTCATTCATTATTTCGCAAATGACCGCTGAATTATTCTTTTTAGCTAACTTTGAAATATCTACAGAAGCTTCTGTGTGACCAGCTCTTACAAGAACACCTCCATCCTTTGCAATGATTGGAAACACATGGCCAGGGGATACTATATCTTTTTTACTCACATTTTTCTTAGAGGCTATTTTGATAGTTCTTGCTCTATCTTTTGCTGATATTCCAGTAGTGATACCTTTTTTAGCTTCTATTGAAATTGTAAATGCTGTTTGATTTCTTGATTGATTTACAGGTGACATTAAAGATAAATTTAATCTTTTAGCTTGGAGACTATCTAAGGCTAAACAAATAAGGCCTCTTCCATATTTAGCCATAAAGTTAATATTCTTTGCATTTGTATCTGAGGTTGACATAACTAAATCACCCTCATTTTCTCTTTTTTCATCATCAACTAAAATGTACATACCCCCTTTTTTGGCAACATTTATTATAGTTTCTATTGATGAATAATTATTTTTTTTCATAAAAAAAGTTTCTAACGTATTTTGAAAGAATATCTATTTCTACGTTAACTAAATTACCTTTTTTAAGAGATGATAAATTTGTTAATTTATAAGTATGAGGAATTATCCAGATCTGAAAACCTTTTTTCGTCACTTTAGAAATTGTTAATGATATACCATTTATACTAATTGAGGCTTTTTCGATTATATTTTTTCTCTCTTTTTTATTAATTTCAAAATCAAATAGATAAGATTTATCAATATTTTTTACTGATAATATTTTCCCAACAGTGTCAACATGTCCTTGGCAAATATGCCCTGAAATTTTTTGACCATATTTAAGAGGAAGTTCTAGATTAATTCTATCATTTAACTTTATATATTTAAATTTTGATCTTTTTATTGTTTCATTTGATAAATAAAATTCCATAATTCTTTTTTTTATTGAAATAAGAGTAAGACAAACTCCATCACAGGCTATAGAAACACCTATATCTTTTAAACCTAATTTGAGATTAGATTTTACAAAAATGTTTATTCCTTTAGGTCTTTTAATTATTTTTGTTATTAAACCTTTGTTGAAAATAATTCCATTAAACATTTTAATTTTTGTAAATAGTTAATTTATCGTTAGCTAATTTTGAGTTTATCTTATGTTTATTATATTTGGTATTTAAAATGCTGAAAGAGGTAAAATTAACATGTTTTTTGTTTTTAGATAAATTTTTCGAACTTCTAAACATATAAAATTCATTAAATAGTTTCTTTTGAAGGAAATTTTTTGTTAATATATCTCCACCTTCTACTAATAGATTTCTTATTTCCATTTTATATAAATCTTTTAGAATTTTTTTTAGATCTAAATTTTTGTATTTATCTGTAGATTGTTTTATTAGAATAGTACCTCTCTTTTTTAAAAGTTTTATTTTTGATTTATCCTTGGAATTATGAAAAATTACAGTATTTTCATTTTTAATTGATTTAGCTATATAACTTTTCAAATTTATTTCTAGATTTCTGTCTAAAATAATTCTTTTTGGGGAGAATTGATTAAAACCCTCCAACCTACAATTTAGTTTTGGATTATCTATATTTAGTGTCTTGCCAGAAATCATAATACCATCACTTTTTAATCTTAAATAATGAGCCAATTTATCAGATGTATTATCAGTAATTCTCTTTGATATTTCGCTGTAAATAATCTTATTCTTCGATAACGCAATTTTTCCAATTACATATGGTAGTTTCTTTTTTCTATTAAAAAAATAAGATCTGTATAAATTTTCTGCATCTTTTTTTAAAAGCCCCTTTTTAACTCTAATGTTGTTTTTTTTAAATATTGAATAACTTTTGCCTTTCACTTTTAAATCAATGTCATCCATTGAATAATAAACTTCTCCGATTTTATTCTTTATAATATTTTTGGTACAGGGCGGAGTTTTTCCATAATGATTACATGGTTCTAAAGTAACATACATTTTTGAGTCTTTTAAATTTTCTGAACAATTTAAAATAGCGTTATGTTCTGCATGTGGTCTGCCATTATAGCCTGTTTGTCCTATAGATATTATTCTATTATTCTTTACAATCACACATCCAACCGATGGATTGTTTCCCGTTAAACCTCTTCGCGCATTAGCTAAATTTAAAGCTAATTTCATGAAATTTTTATCTTGAGTTGAAAATTTATCTTTTTTTGTAGACATCTAGCTTGTCCACAAATTGTACGAAATCTTGTTCTTCTCTAAAGTTTCTATAAACAGAGGCAAACCTAACATATGCAACTGGATCAAGTTCCTTTAAACCCTCCATAACCATTGTTCCAATTGTATTGCTCGCAATTTCATTCTGCCCTAATTCTTCTAAAGATCTTGTAATTCGACTAATAAATTTTTCGACAGTTTCTGTATCTAAAGGTCTCTTTTTTAATGCAATGTAAATTGATTTAGCCAATTTATCTCGATCAAAAGAAGATTTCCTTCCATTTTTTTTTACAACCATCACTTCACGATGCTGAATTCTTTCAAATGTAGTAAATCTTGCGCCACAACTACATAGTCTTCTTCTACGAATTGCAGTTCCATCTTCTGTAGGTCTGGAATCTACTACAGAAGTTTCCCCTTTTTTCTCACAAGGACAGATCATTTATTCAAATTTTTATAAATTGGAAAATTAGAACATAAACTTACAACTTCTTGTCTCACTTCATTTTCCACTCTACTATTATCCTCTGGATTTTCAGATAATCCTTTTATTACTTTAGTTATTAATTCGCCTACTTTTTCAAATTCTTTTAAGCCAAATCCTCTTGTTGTGGCAGCTTGTGAACCAAGTCTTATACCTGAAGTTATCATTGGTTTTTCTGTATCAAAAGGGATCCCATTTTTATTACAAGTAATATTGGCTCTACATAAACTCTCTGAGGCTATATTTCCTTTTACACCGAAAGGTCTCAGGTCAACTAACATTAAATGTGTATCAGTGCCACCTGAGTAAATTTTAAATCCATTATTTTTCAGAGTCTCTGCTAACATTTTAGCGTTTGCTAAAACATTTTTTATGTAAGTTTGAAATTCAGGTTTTAATGCTTCAAAAAAACCTGCAGCTTTGGCGGCTATGATATGCATTAAAGGACCACCTTGATAACCAGGAAAAACAGCTGTATCAAATTTTTTTCCAAGATCTAAATCATTTGATAAAATAATTCCACCACGCGCGCTTCTAAATACTTTATGTGTTGTGGATGTTACGACATGTGCATAGTTACAAGGATTTGGGTATCCTTTACCCGCTACTAGACCTGAGAAATGAGCCATATCTACCATAAGATATGCACCAACTTTATCAGCAATTTCTCGAAATCTTTTAAAATCAATTACTCTTGAATACGCACTACCACCTGCAATAATTAATTTAGGTTTATGTTCTAGAGCAAGTTTCTCAACATTATCATAATCAATTAGTTCAGATTTTTTATCTACGTCATAACTTATCGCATTGAACCATTTACCTGACATTGAAATTTTTAATCCATGAGTTATGTGACCTCCTGAATTTAAGCTCATACCCATAAAAGTGTCATTTGGTTTCAACAAAGCTAGAAACACGGCACCATTTGCTTGAGCACCTGAATGAGGTTGAACATTTGCGTATTTACAATTGAAAAGTTTTTTTATTCTCTCAAGTGCTAGTTGTTCTGCTACATCTACATGTTCACAACCATTGTAATACCTTTTACCTGGATATCCTTCCGCATATTTATTTGTTAGAACTGATCCTTGAGCTTCTAATACAGCTTGTGAAACTATATTTTCAGAAGCTATTAACTCAATGTGATTTTGTTGTCTAATTAACTCATCATTTATTGCCTTAAATAAATCTGGATCAGATTTTGAAAGACTTTTTTCAAAAAAATCCTGGTAAGAAGAATTTATATATTTTGTTTCACTTGACATTTTTTCCTTATATTTTTTTTACTCTTTTTTTATGTCTACCACCCTCAAATTTAGTATTAATGAAAGCTTCAATACATTTAAAGGCAGTATTTTTTTTTGTCAATCTAGATCCTAATGTTATAATATTCGCGTTGTTATGCAATCTAGATAATTTTGTGTTTTTTATTGAATAACACATCGCAGCTCGAATTTTTTTGTGTTTATTTGCAGCCATTGACATTCCCATACCTGAACCACAAACTAAAATACCCATGTTTTTTGAGTTAACGCTGACCTTTTTACATAATTTATGAGCAAAGTCCGGGTAATTTACAGAGACCTTTGAGTTATCAGTCCCAAGATCATGAAAATTGTATCTTTTTAGAAACTTTTTTTTAATTTGTTCTTTCAAACTATATCCAGCGTGATCTGAAGAAATAAATATTTTTTTCAAATTAGTTAAATTTGTAATCTAAAACACATGCAACTAAATGGATTCTATTTTCTTCTCCCCCATTGAATGCATTATGATATTTAGTATTATTAGTAATCCAAACAGATCCGTCTGCAGGCATATGTTTCGCAACATTATCAATAACCATTATAGAGCCCGGGTTAGTAATTATTGGAATATGTAGTCTTGGCTCCGGATCTCTGTGCCAACTTAAAGTTGATCTTGGCTCCTTTAATAAAATTCTTACACGTCCTAATTTATACTTTGATGAAAGGACATCAAACACCTCTTTGAAATAAGTATGTTTGTAATCTTCTATAAATTCAGAATAAGCAGACTCATCAATCATTTCATCTCTCATAGCTTCTTTTCCAGAAGAGTCTGGTTTGGTCCAGAACACACCTCTTGCTTTATTACCTTTAATAGAGTCTGGATCACCTGGTATTTGTGTTAATGAAATGGCACCAAAATTTGAAACACCATCAACTCCTGAAAAACCCTTGATGGTTAATAATTCTTTATAAGCATTTTGAAGTTTGTTTACATCAAACTTAATTTCTTGTTTTTGAAAATCGTTAAAATTTAAATTCATATGTAATATATTGTCTCCTGATGTTGTTTAATATCTTTTTTAAGATATATTTGTATATAACATTTGTCGCATATTTTAAATAGATTTAAACATGATTACAGGAAAATTCCCAGCATTGAGACTTAGACGCAATAGAAAAACTGATTGGTCAAGAAGGTTAATTGAAGAAAATAATCTTACACCTAATGATTTTATTTTACCCATTTTTCTGATTGATGGAAAAAATAAAAAACAATCTATTAAATCAATGCCCGGTGTTTACAGGTACACAATCGATAAATTAAATAATATAGTAGATAGAGCTATTAAAAAAGGCATACCTATGATTGCTTTGTTTCCATACACTGAAAAAAGAAAAAAAAACGACTTAGGTACAGAGGCTCTTAACGAAAATAATCTGGTCTGTAGAGCACTACAAAGAATAAAGAATAAATATAAAAATGAGATTGGAATAATGTGTGATGTTGCATTAGATCCATATACCTCACATGGTCATGATGGACTTTTACAAAACAAATATGTATTAAATGACGAAACCATAAAAATTTTATTAGATCAATCTTTGTTGCAAGCACAAATGGGTTGTGATGTTTTGGCACCATCTGACATGATGGATGGTCGAATTGGTGAAATTAGAAATTATCTAGATAAACATAATTTTAAAATGACACAAATACTTTCTTATGCAGTTAAATATGCTTCAAGTTTTTATGGCCCTTTTAGAGATGCAGTTGGTTCAAAAAACTTATTAAAAGGAAATAAAAAGAATTACCAAATGGATTATCGAAATAGTGATGAAGCTTTAAGAGAGGTTGCTTTGGATATTAAAGAAGGGGCTGATATGGTTATGGTTAAACCTGGACTACCATATCTTGATATAATTAAAAAAGTTAAAGAAAATTTTAAGATTCCAGTTATGGCATATCAAGTCTCAGGTGAATATTCTTTATTAGAACATGGAATTAAAAATGATTTAACTGATCGAAACATTATATTAGAAAGTCTTATTTCTTTTAAAAGAGCAGGAGCAAATGCTATTGTTAGTTATTACGCTGATAGATTAGACCAAATTATTAAATAATTATTTTAAAGTATTAATAAATTGTAATCTGCTGATTGGTTGGTTTAGGTTATTTGGCTTTAAAATTGACTTTTCAAGATAATCACTCAACAATTTAAGACCTGTTAATAAAGATCCTATATCTTCAGTTGAGTTATTTTTATCTATTAAAAAATTAGGTATGATTCTTTTTTCTGTTGATGACTTCGATATATACTGTTTTTGATCACCAATAATTTTTTCATTAACTAAATTCTCAAAATTTAAGTCATAGCCTAGAGATTTAAATAACTCCAACTCCCAAAAGATATAATTTTTTATCCAGTCTTTAGAGTTCAATAAAACATAAAATTCTTCTAACAAAGAAAATATCTTTGTATTTTTTTGTGACTCGGCTGTAAGCAATTTAACCAAATTCATAGCTGAGGAAATACAAGTTAATTTTTGATGATTATCAAAATATAATGGAGATAAAGCTTCTTGAATCTCTACTTTAAAATAACCCATGCTATTTTCATTTTTAGAATTATAATTTACATATAGTTTATTTCCTATTTGAAGATAGTTCTTAATTTTTTTTGAAGTTCCACCGAAAATAATGCCACTCACTTTACCAAAATTTTTAGTATAAATTTCGGATATTAATGAATTTTCATTATATCTATTTTTATTCAATAAGAATCCAATATCGTCCCATATCATAATTTATTCTGATTTTGTAAACATTTAATAGCAGCATTTTGTTCAGCATCTTTTTTTGAACTACCCTCTGCTAAAAAAAACTTAGTATCAATTAATTTTACACCAACTTTAAAAAGAGGTTTATGTCTTGGTCCAGTATTTGAAATAAGTTTATAAATAGGTAATTTCTTAAATTTTTTTAAAGAGAATTCTTGTAATTTTGTTTTTGGATCTATTTGAGTAATAACACTGTCTTTAATATTTTCTGACCATAATTCTAAAATAAATTTTTCTACAGAATTAAAACCTTTATCTAGATAAATAGATCCTATTAATGCTTCACAACAATCAGAAACAACCTTATCCTCTATTTTATTTTTCTTTTTCTTAATATCTAAAGTTAAAATATATTTATGAAGATTAATTTTTTTTGCGATTTGTAAACAAGTTTTCTTATTTACTAACGATGCAAACTTTTTATCTAATATACCTTCTTTTTCATTGGGGTAAATTTCCAAAAGTTTTTTTGCAATTACTAATCCTAAGACACGATCTCCTAAAAATTCTAATTTTTCGTTATTAATTTCTTTGCTATAGCTTTTATGAGTTAATGATCTAACTAACAAATCTTTGTCTTTGAAATTGATCTTAATTTTTTTTTCTAAAGTTTGATAATTAATTTTCATTATTTGATCTTTTGAAAGAATCTATCAAATCTGATTGATTTGTTCCATTTCCAAAATGAAAAAATACTTCCAATAGATCTATCTGATGAGAAGAAAATAAATTGAGCCTTCCCTACAAGATTATCTTTGTGTACATATCCTACACTTGATAGATATCTACTATCCTTAGAACAATCTCTATTATCTCCTAAATAGAAGTAGTGATCCTTTGGAACTATAAATTTATCAGAATTTTTAAAAGTATAATCTTTTAAGTAAACAGTTTTATGTTTTTTTCCATTAGGTAAAATTTCCTCAAAAGTAAATACATCAATGTTTCTGTTTCCACAGAATATTTTATCACTTTCTGAGATTCTGGATTTTAAAACCTCTGAGTTATTTATATACAAATTTGAATTAATAAATTGTACTTGGTCTCCGGGCAAACCAATTAATCTTTTTATATAGTCAGTTCTATTATCTGCAGGAGTTTTGAATACTACAATATCTCCCCTTTTTGGCTCACTGAACATTAACCTTCCTGTAAAAATAGGTGGACTGAATGGAAATGAATGTTTGCTATAACCATATGAATATTTAGTTACAAATAATCTGTCTCCAACTAACAGATTAGGCTCCATAGATGAAGATGGTATATAAAATGGTTGGAGAAATATAGATCTAATAAAAATAGCAATAATTAATGCATAAAATAAAGTTTTTATGTTTTCTTTAAAGAAATTTTTATCAAACATTATCTTTTAACCAAAATTGTAAATGCTATTGAATGATCTTTTTGATCAGACAGTGAAAGAAACAAGTCATATTTCTTAATTTTGAACTTTTTTTTTATTATTTTATCAATTTTTTTTGATTTATAGAAAAAAGGTTTACCCATTTTATCATTTAAAATTTCAATATCTTTGAAACTTAAATTATCTCTAATTCCAGTACCAAATGATTTTGATAGAGCTTCCTTAGCTGCAAATCTTTTTGCTAAAAAGTTTGTTCTATTAACTTTATTTTTAGAAAATTTAAGTTCATTTGGTCCAAAAGTTCTTTTTATAAAGTTTTGGTTTCTAATTAAAGGCTGAATTCGTTTATTGTTTACTATATCAACCCCAATTCCTAATATTTTCATTTCTGTTATTTAATAATTTTTTTGAATTTTTTTATTACTTTAGATAAACCAAAAAAAACCGACTCACCGATTAAATAATGTCCTATATTGAATTCTTTTATTTCTTTAAATCTAGATAATAATTTAGTTGTTTTATAATCAAGTCCATGACCAGCATGAACTTCTAAACCAATTTTCTTTGCAATAATTGAACATTTTTTTATTCTATTAAGCTCTTTAGAATAATTCTTCTTCAATTTTACTAATCTAGAAAGTCTACCTGTATGAATTTCAACACAATCAGATCCTAGTTTATATGAGGTCTTGATATCATTAGTTGATGGATTTATGAATAAACTTGTTCTAATTTTTTTCTTTTTAAATTTCAAAATTATATTTTTAATTTTAATTTTATTTTTATTTAAATCTAAACCTCCCTCTGTAGTGACTTCTTTTCTATTTTCTGGCACTAAACAAATATAATTTGGTTTTATTTTTAACGCTTTACTTATCATTTCTAGGTTAGTTGAGATTTCCAAATTAACTGAAATATTTTTTAAAGAACAAATTTTTTTTGCATCATTATCTTTTATATGTCTTCTATCCTCACGAAGATGAATTGTTATTGAGTCAGCACCTGCTTTCTTAACAAATTTAGCTGCAAATATCGGATCTGGATGTAATTCACCTCTAGCATTTCTCAGGGTTGCTATATGATCAATATTTACTCCAAGACGTCTCACTTCGTGTATCTACTTCCTGGTGTTGAAATTGGAATCAATTTCAACTCGTTTGGAATTTTGTTCTTTTTATAAGTTGGAACAGAAATTTTAAGGTGTGAAACTATATCTTTTTTTATTTTTAAATTATTTTTTGATGATCTATCAATAATTGTTGCAAAACCTATTAATTTTGCTTTTGAATTTTTAATCAATTTTACACATTCCATGCTTGATTTACCTGTGGTTATAACATCTTCGATAATTAATACTTTTGATCCTTTTTTAATTTGAAAACCTCTTCTTAATTTAAATTTTCCTTTTACTCTTTCACAGAAAATAGTTTCTTTTTTAAGTAGTCTGCCAATTTCATAACCGATTACTATACCTCCCATTGCTGGTGATAAAATTAAGTCGAATTTTTTAAATTTTTTCTTAATTTTTCCGGCTAAAGATTTACAAATTTTCTCTGCCTTATGCGGAAAACTTAATAGTTTTGCGCATTGAATATATTTTGAGGAGTGTAATCCAGAAGATAAAACAAAATGTCCCTCTAATAATGCATTAGTTTTTCTTAAAATATCTAAGGATTTTTTGTGTGAAAGCATTTCTTTTATCTTCGTGTCTAATTATCTTAAATTTTATACCTTTTTGTTTTAGCTCTGCAATAAAATTAGTAAAATTTTTTAAATCTCTTATGATTAATTGAAATTTAAAATTTATATAGTTGGGGTTTTTGCCTGCCATCACGAGGTTTGAAATATTAAGTTTATGCTCTCCGATTAACGAACTAACATTACCAAGCTGACCGGGTTTATCTGGTAAAGATATCCATAAAGTAGTATTGTACTTTTTAATTCTTTCCTCTTTTCTTTCTCCTTTTTCATGCCAATAACGTCTTATAGCTGCCCTTGCTTTTCCTGTTTTTGTTATTGGGATCCAATGCAATGATGGTGAATGATTTTTAGAGGTAATAATTTTAACTCGATCTCCATTTCTTAAAATAGTTTGGAGTTCACTTTTATTACCATTAATTTCACATCCTATTGCAGTATCTCCTATTTTAGTATGCACAGCATATGCAAAATCAATTGGTGTAGCATCTTTTGGTAATTTAATAACTGATCCTTTTGGTGTAAAGCAAAATACATTTTCTTGGAACATTTGTAGTTTTGTATATTCATATGAATGTTCTGGATTTTCGTTTTTTTCAATGATTTCTACTAAATCTTTTAACCAGTCATATTCTTTCCAAGTTAAAGAATTAAATTTCTCAGAAGATTTATATTGCCAGTGTGAAGCAATACCCCTTTCAGCAAAATCATGCATTTCTGTTGTTCTAATTTGAATTTCTATGGGTTTTTTATTAGATCCAATAACTGCTGTATGAATTGATTTATAACCATTAATTTTAGGTGAAGAGATATAATCTTTAAATTTGCCAGGTATACAATTATATTCTTTATGTATTATCCCTAAAGTTTTGTAACAATCATCAATATTTTTTAAAATTATTCTAAATCCAATAATATCAGTTATTTGCTCAAGAGAAACTCGTTTCTTTTGAACTTTTCTCCAAATTGAAAAAGGTGTTTTGCCTCTTCCATAAATTTTAGATTGTATATTATTATCATTTAACAAAGTGCTTATTTCATTAGAAAGAGACTCGAAAATATCTTTTTTGTCAAATTTGATTTCATCTAATCTATTTTGAATTAGTGTTCTTGCATCATTATTCAAAACTTCAAAAGATAAATCTTCTAGCTCATCACGAATTCTATGCATTCCCATTCTATCAGCTAATGGTGCATAAATTTCCATTGTCTCTTGTGCAATTCTTTTTCTTTTATCTTCTTTGGTGATAGCTTTTATCGTTCTCATATTATGTAATCGATCTGCAATTTTAACTAACAAAACTCTTATATCTTTTGAGGTAGCTAAAATAAGTTTTCTAAAGTTTTCTGCTTTTGAGTTTGTGGTTGCGGTGTTTTCAAAAACTGAAATTTTTGTAACACCATCAACTAAATCTGCAACCTCTTCACCAAATTCTCCTTTAATTGTCTCGTAAGTAGCGTAGGTATCTTCGATTGTATCATGTAATAAACCAGTAGTAATAGTAGCGCTATCTAATTTAAGATCTGTTAGGATATTTGCGACTTCTATTGGATGTACTGAATATGGGTCACCTGAAGCTCTCTTTTGATTGCTATGTGCTTTAACAGCGAAATCATAAGCTTTATTCAGTTTTTCAGGGTTTAAAAATTTGTTATAAATTTTTACTTTATTTATTAAATCTTCAGAATTAAACATTCAAACACTATATCACTAAATTAAATTTGTTTAATAGACCTAATGTCTCTATTTTTTAATGATAATAATAGTTTTTTTATAGAATGTTTTGAAACTGGATGTTTCCAATTTTTATCTATCTCAAATAATGGAAAAAGGACGAAATTTCTTTTATGCATTCTTGAATGAGGTAGATTTAATTCACCTTTCATTTTTTTTCTATTAAAATCAATTATATCAATATCGCACTCTCTAGGAGCATTTCGAAGTCTTTTCTTTCGTCCCAAGCTTGTTTCAATAGTTTTGCAAACACTTATTAATTCAAAAGGTGATAATTTAGTTAGAACCTTAACTACAACATTATAAAATTTAGGTTTGTTATTATCAGGCCAAGACAAACTCTCATAATAGCTTGATGATTTTACTATCATAATATCATTAAGAATTAATTTTGATTTAGCTAATTCAATATTATTGATTTTGTTTCCTAGATTAGAACCTATACCTAAATAGACAGGATTAACTTGATTTTCTAATATATCTTGCTCTATCACGATTCCAGTCTCTTTGTTTTTTTACTGCTCTTTTATCAAATTGTTTCTTACCCTTGGCTACAGCTAACTCTAATTTTGCTTTTCCTTTTTTAAAATACATTTTTGTAGGCACTATTGTGAGCCCATCTCTTTGCATTTTCCCAATTAGTTTATTAATTTCTCTCTTATTTAATAATAATTTTCTTTCATCGGTTGGATTATGGTTTGAATAACTAGCTTGTTTATAAGATGCAATATGTGAATTTATCAAGACTATTTCACCTTTTTTTTCGATTGCGTAAGAATCTGCTATGTTAACTTTACCATTACGAATTGATTTTATTTCAGAACCTTTTAAGACAATACCTGCTTCAAACAAATCCTCAAAAAAATAATTGAAACTAGCTTTTTTATTAAGACAAATTATTTTTAAACCACTATTGGTTTTTTTTTTCATTAAACTAGTTTTGCAGAATGAAGTGCTTTTTTAACGATATCCTTAGTTTCAGCTGTCACTTTTACAAGTGGTAGTCTTACATTATCATCACAAAGATTTAATAATTTTGCTGCATATTTTACTGGACTTGGATTACTTTCGACAAACATTGCATGATGAAGAGGTTGTAATATTTTATCAATTTTTTCAGCCTCTTTAATTTCATCGTTATTTTCAGATTTTGATAATTTTTGAAAATCAGAACATAGTTTCGGAGCAATATTTGCAGTGACACTTATAGCTCCCACTCCACCTCTTTTATTAAATTCTAAAGCATTATCGTCATTACCAGTTAATTGAATGAATTCATTTCCCATCTTTTTTAAAGTTTGTTCAACCCTATTTAGGTCTCCAGTTGCATCCTTAACACCAATAATATTTTTCAATTCAAATAATCTTGCCATAGTATCAACTGACATATCAATAACCGATCTACCAGGAATATTATAAATTATTATAGGTATTCCACATTTGTCATTTATTGCCTTATAATGTTGGTATAAGCCTTCTTGTGTTGGCTTGTTATAATAAGGTGTTACAATAAGAGCGCCTGTGGCTCCAATTTTTTCTGCATGAGTTGTAAGTGAAATGGCCTCCTCTGTAGAGTTCGATCCTGTACCTGCAAAAACTGGTAATTTTCCATTACTTTCTTTTACACATAACTCAATCACTCTTTCATGTTCATCATGACTTAAAGTTGGTGACTCACCAGTTGTTCCTGCTGGAACTAATCCATTTGTCCCATTTTGGATATGAAAATGAATTAAATTAATATATGTATCATCATCAAGTTTTTGATTTTTAAACGGGGTGACTAAAGCAACATTTGATCCTTTAAACATAAATACTTATAACATACATTGTAGATTCATATAGTAAAAGATTATGATTAAAAAAATCTTATTTTGGATAGTATTGATTAATTTATTCGGTCTACAAACTATAGCTCAATCTGACATAATCCCATTAAAAAAACCTATCCAATCTGATGAGCTAACACAAAAAAAATTATTAATAGATGTGCTAAAACCCTTACCCAAACCAATACCAAAAATAGTAACAAAAGAGATAGAAAAAAAAATTGAATCTAACCCAGAAAAGAAGATAAGTGGACTGATACTTCCCAAAAAAAAACCTTTAATTGCTGGAACAAAAAAAACAGCAGAAATAAAGATATCAAAATATTATCGTAAAAAAGATTTTGCATTAGCAAAAAAAGCAATTTCCGAAATGAAAAAAGCTAGTTGGACAGCTGCAATCAAAACTGCAAAAAGAGCTAAAGATAAATCTATATATGACTTTATTCAATGGAGGCATTTACTTACTAAGGGAAATCAAGCTTCTTATTATGATTATAAAACATTCATAGACTCAAATGAAGATTATCCTAGAATTGGAAGAGTAAAATATTTAGCAGAGCATAAACTTTCCACAGAAAAAGTTAGTCCACAAAAAATTATAGAATGGTTTGGTCCTACGGAACCTTTAAGTGGTTTTGGTAAAATGATATTGGGTGAAAGTTTTATTCTTAATGGTAATAAGGAAAAAGGAATAAGATTTATTAAAGAAGGCTGGATATCAGCTGAATTATCTAAAGCAGATTTAAGATTTTATCGTAAAAAATTTAAAAAGTACCTTAATGCAGAAGATTATATTAAACGTGCAGAATATCTTGCTTGGAATAACAAATATTGGGACTTAAAACGAATGTTAAGATATTTGCCTAAAGATTATGAACTATTATATACAGCCAGACAACTATTGATGAGTAAATCGTATGGCGTCGATAATGCTATCTCTAAAGTTCCATCAAATCTTAAAAATGATGCCGGTTTAAATTACGATAGATTAAAATGGAGAAGAAAAAGAGGAAGAGTTGATAGTTCTGTTGAAATTCTTTTAAAGATAAAAAATACAAAAGATTACTTGGTTCGTCCTGATAAATGGTGGATAGAAAGAGAAATAATTTCTAGATCATTAATATATAAAAAAAAATATGAATTAGCTTATAAAATTGCAAGCAACCATGGAATGAATGATGGACCTGAATTTGCTGCTGCAGAGTGGATGAGTGGTTGGATTGCATTAAGTTTTTTAGATGATCCAGTATTAGCCAAAGAACATTTTGAGAATTTTTATAATAATGTTGGATACCCTATCAGTACAGCAAGAGGCGCATATTGGTTAGGTAAAACTTATAAAAAACTTGGTAATAAAGATTTATCATACAAATGGTTTGAAGAAGCAACAAATTATTTAACCACTTACTATGGTCAATTGGCATTTATGGAAATTAGTCCAAATGAAAAATTTGAGCTTTCAAAAGATATGATTATTAAAAAAGAATATCGTGATTATTTTTTTAAAAAAGATTTAGTCAAATTGATATATTTACTTGATGAACTAGATGAAGATAAATATGCTAAGCACATACTAAGACATTTGGCTAATGATGATGTTACTAGTGGTAGTGAGGTTTTGGCAGCTGAACTTGCAACAAATATAGAACGATTTGATTTTGCAATTCAGATTTCTAAAATAGCATCCTATGAAAAAAGATTTCACAACAAATATAATTACCCAATTATAAGCACACCCAAATATATTAATGGTAGAAAAATTCCAGATAATGCTTTCATTCTTTCAATCATTAGACAAGAGAGCGAGTTTGATTTAAGTGCCAATAGTCATGCTGGTGCAAAAGGGTTAATGCAATTAATGCCTTACACTGCTAAACTAGTTGCTAAACAGGCAAAACTTCCTTATTCGAAATCTAGGTTAACTACTGATGCAGAATATAATATTAATTTAGGATCACATTATATAGCAGGGTTAATTCTTGAATATGACGGTGCTTATCCATTTGCAGTGGCTGCTTATAATGCTGGACCAAAAAGAGTTCGATATTGGAAAAAAATAAACAAAAATCCTCAAAAAAATCAAATTGATTATATCGACTGGATTGAATTAATTAAATTTAAAGAAACTAGAAATTATGTCCAAAGAGTATTAGAAAACTACAATGTTTATAGATATGTGCTTGAACAACAGCCAATCGCAATGAAAGATTTTTTTAAGAATAATCCCTTGTTTTAATAATGGCGGAAGAGGAGGGATTCGAACCCTCGGTACAAGTTTCCTCGCACGGTCATTTAGCAAACGACTGGTTTAAGCCTCTCACCCACTCTTCCAAGAAATTTGTCGCCTTTGATTGTATTGAATAATCAACATTAATAAAGTAATTATTCATTAATTATGAAAAATAAGTATTCAATATTTTCGCTTATTAAAAATGCTTTTTCTTATCATGAAAATTGGGGAAAGGCTTGGAAAGACCCTGGGCCAAAAAAAGAATATGATGTGGTAATTATTGGTGGTGGTGGCCATGGTTTGGCAACAGCTTACTATCTGGCAAAAAAACATAATATGAAAAATATTGCTGTTGTTGAAAAAGGTTGGATTGGTGGTGGGAATACAGGAAGAAACACTACAATTATAAGATCTAATTATTTATGGGACGCAAGTGCTGGTCTTTATGATCACGCTCTTAAAATATGGGAGGGCCTTTCTCAAGAGTTAAATTACAATGTAATGTTTAGTCAAAGAGGAGTAATGAACCTTGCTCATAATCTTCAAGATGTAAGAGATCTAAAAAGAAGAACCCATGCTAACAGACTTAATGGTATTGATGCAGTATATTTAAATACTGAAGAAGTTAAAAAATTTTGTCCAATTATAAATACATCTCCAGATATAAGATACCCTGTATTAGGTGGAACTTTACAAAAAAGAGCTGGAACTGCAAGACATGATGCAGTTGCATGGGGATATGCACGAGGCGCAGATGAAATGGGTGTGGATATAATTCAGAATTGTGAGGTTAAAGGTATTAAGAGAAATGGCGATGCAGTTGAAGGTATTGAAACTACAAAAGGATTTATTAAAACAAATAAAATTGGTGTAGTAGCCGCAGGTCACTCTAGTGTAATAGCTAATATGGCTGGATTAAGGTTGCCATTAGAGAGTAAACCGCTTCAAGCTTTAGTTTCAGAGCCTGTAAAACCAATAATAAATACAGTTGTTATGTCAAATGCTGTTCATGCATATGTTAGTCAATCAGATAAAGGTGAGTTAGTAATTGGTGCAGGAACCGATGATTACGTTTCGTACTCACAAAAAGGAAGTCATGATATTGTTGAAGGGACATTGAATGCAATTTTAGAGTTATACCCTATCTTTAGTCGTATGAGAATGTTAAGACAATGGGGTGGAATTGTAGATATTTGTCCAGACGCAAGCCCAATTATAAGTAAAACATCAATCAAAGGTTTGTATTTTAATTGTGGTTGGGGAACAGGAGGATTTAAAGCTACACCCGGCTCTGGAGATTTGTTTGCGCATACGATAGCTAACGATGAACCACACAAACTTAATGCTGCATTTAATTTGAATAGATTTGTAAGTGGTGACCTTGTCGACGAACATGGTGCAGCAGCTGTAGCGCACTAATGTTTTTAATTAATTGTCCTTTTTGTGGTGAACGAGAACAAAGTGAATTTAAAGCTGGTGGAGAAGCTCATATTGTTAGGCCCAAACAACCAACTGAATTAAGTGACGATCAATGGGCAGAATATTTATTTATGAGAAAAAATATTAAAGGTATTCAATTCGAAAGATGGAACCACATTCATGGTTGTAGAAAATGGTTTAATATGGTGAGAGATACATCAAATGATGAAATTAAAGCCGTTTACAAAATGGGTGAAAAACCACCGGTTAAATAATCAATGACAAAAAATTTAAGAGTTAAAAGTAGTAAATTTGTCGATGAAACATATCGAATTTCATTTAAATTTAATGGTACAACTTATTATGGATTTAAAGGTGATACACTTGCTTCTGCCCTATTGGCTAATAACATCCACCTAGTTGGTAGAAGTTTTAAATACCATAGACCGAGAGGAATTATGACTGCTGGGTCAGAAGAACCAAACGCCATTGTTCAACTTCATAATGGAACTTCAAGAACAGAACCAAATGTAAGAGCTACTGAAATAGAAATATATGAAGGTCTTGATGCTTCAAGTCAAAATTGTTGGCCTAGTGTAAAGTTTGATATTGGAGGTATAAACAATTTTTTAAGTCCATTATTACCTGCAGGTTTTTACTACAAGACTTTTATGTGGCCAGCAAGTTTTTGGGAAAAATATGAATATTTTATTAGAAAATCTGCTGGTTTAGGAAAATCACCTGATGTTCCAGACCCTGACATATATGAACACAAATACATTCATTGCGATGTATTAGTTATTGGTGCAGGTATTTCAGGAATTATTGCAGCAAAAACTGCTGCAAAAAATAGTTTTAAAACACTATTAGTTGAGGAAAAATCATATTTAGGTGGTTCTACAATTTATCAAGACTCAGAATTTTTTAAAATTAACAATCAAAATTCAGCTTCATGGTTAGAAAAGGAAATCAATGAAATAAAAAAAATTGAAAATTTAGAAATTAAAACCAGAACAAGCGTTGCTGCTTTTCATGGTTATAATTTTTTATTAGCAAGGGAAAATTTAACTGATCACCTGCCACTTGAACAAAGAGAAAATAAAACTCGTCAAAGATTACTCAAAATACGCGCTAAAAAAGTTATTACAGCCACAGGTTCTATAGAAAGACCTTTAATTTTTGACAATAACGATCGCCCAGGGATATTACTCTCATCTGCTATAAAAAAATATGCTGATCTATTCGGAGTAGCATGTGGAGAGAAAAATGTTTTATTTACCAATAATGATAGCGCTTATGAAACTGCAATAAGCTTAATTCAAAAAGGGATTAAAGTACAAGCGATAATTGACAATAGAGAAGAAATTGATTCTAAACTTATTAAAGAAACTGAAAAAAACAATATAAAGATTTATAAAGGTTACACAATTGTAGATACATTTGGATATAAAAGAATAAATAGTGTCTCTATAATGAAATTGTCTAAAGATGGTCAAAAGGTTATAGGTTCAAAAGAAAATATTTCATGCGATAGTTTGGGTATTTCAGGGGGTTGGACACCAGCAGTTCATCTATTTACTCAATCGGGTGGAAAACTTAAATTTAGAGATGATGATCAAGTTTTTATTCCAAATACTTATCCATCAAATCAGATAAGCATCGGAAGTTGTAATGGTGATTTTACTTTGGATGAAATATTAATTAATGCACCTAAATTACTTAAAGAATTTTTAAAAATCAAGAAAACCGAATACGAAAATATTGAAATATATTCAGCATTTAACAAATCAAAAAGAAATATTTGGTTATTGCCTTCAAATAAAATTGTAGGGAAAACTAAATCATTTGTAGATTTTCAAAATGATGCAACAGCCAAAGATATTAAATTAGCTTTAAGAGAAGGTTTCAGGTCTATTGAACATGTGAAAAGATATACAACAACAGGTATGGGTACAGATCAAGGTAAACTTGGGAATATGCATGCCTTAGGAATAATTTCTGAAACAGCATCTTCTAAAATGGGTGAACTTGGTACTACAACATTTAGACCACCCTACACTCCTCTTACATTTGGTACTATTGTTGGAAGAAATGTTGGTAAATATTTTGATATAATAAGAAAAACTCCAATTCACGAATGGCATGTTGAAAACAAAGCTGAATTTGAGAATGTAGGACAATGGAAAAGAGCTTGGTATTATCCACAGAATGGCGAAAACATGCACGAAGCAGTTCAAAGAGAAAGTAAAGCTGCAAGAGATAGTGCAGGCATATTGGATGCATCCACGTTAGGTAAAATTGATATTCAAGGTACTGATGCCTCTGAATTTTTAAATAGAGTTTATACCAATGCTTGGTCAAAACTTGAGATTGGAAAATGTCGATATGGTTTAATGCTGAACGAAGATGGCATGGTCTATGACGATGGTGTTACTACCAGATTAGACGAAAATCATTATATTATGACAACGACAACTGGTGGTGCTGCTACAGTTTTAGGTAAACTTGAAGATTATCTTCAAACTGAATGGCCTGAACTAGATGTGTATTTGACATCTGTAACTGACCATTACGCAACTATTAGTGTTTGTGGTCCTAATAGTAAAAAGATAATTCAAAAAGTAATACCTGAAATCGATTTATCAGATAAAGATTTTCCTCATATGTCATTTAAGAATTCAAAAATTGGTAAAGTGAAATGTCGAGTTATGAGAATAAGTTTTACTGGTGAACAAAGTTACGAAATAAATATTCAAGCCAATTATGCTAAATCAGTATGGGAAAATTGCATGGAGGCAGGAAAGGAGTTTAATATTACTCCCTATGGGACTGAAACAATGCATTTATTAAGAGCGGAAAAAGGATTTATCATAGCCGGTCAGGACACAGATGCAACCATGACACCAATTGATTTACAGATGGATTGGATAGTTAGTAAAAAGAAATTTGATTTTATAGGTAAAAGATCCTTATATAGATCAGATACTATAAGGGAAGATAGGAAACAATTAGTAGGTCTTATCACAGACAATCCAGAAGAAATATTAGAAGAAGGAGCACAAATTGTTGCGGATATGAACAAAGCACCAATAGAAATGTTAGGTCATGTCACTTCTAGTTATTTTAGTCCAAATTTAAAAAAATCTATTGCACTTGGAGTAGTTAAGGGTGGAAAAAATATGATGGGTCAAAAACTGATAATTCCAATGGAAAAAAAACAAATCAATGTAACAGTTACAGATCCGGTATTCCTAGACAAGGAGAACAAAAGATTAAATGCTTAATTATTCAAATGTAATTGAAAATGATAAATCTTACCCAGGTTTACAAATGAGAGAAATAAAACCTGTCATGAAACTTATTGTTAGAGGAAAAAAAAGACAGTTTTTATCTGCAGTTGGAAAATCATTAAATCTGCTTTTGCCAAATGAAGCAAACACTTCCTCAAGAAGTGATCAATTAACAGCTCTTTGGTTAAGCCCAGACGAATGGATGATTTTTTCAAATGAAATTTTAAAATCAGACGATAATAACTACGATGTAGAAAAATTACTCAATAAAAATATTTGTAAAACAAATTT
Source organism: uncultured Pelagibacteraceae bacterium (assembly GCA_902612065.1). GTDB lineage: Bacteria > Pseudomonadota > Alphaproteobacteria > Pelagibacterales > Pelagibacteraceae > Pelagibacter. Next base: position 36,965 of record CACMBY010000008.1, read on the forward strand.
GGGTGCTGTCACTGATGTCACAGACCAATTTGTATTAATAAATCTTAAAGGTGATAAAATTTTTGATTTATTTGAAACTGGATCTCCGTTTAATTTTAGTGATTTTAAATCCAAAAAAGGCCTTGTAACTCAAACAATTTTGACAAAAATTGATATAATTGTTCACAATCAGGATATTAACGATGTGAATTTATTTGTGAGAAGATCCTTTTCAGATCATTTATTTTCATGGATGAATGATAGTGCGTCAAGATTATAGGTCTTAATAATAAAAAAAATAATGTAGTCATCTAAATTATGAAAAAATTACTATTATTAATATTATTTACCTTTTTACCATTCTCACTTAATGCAGATTCAAATTTAGATAAAATACTATCATCAGGTGTATTGAAAGTTGGAACTACTGGAGATTGGGATCCCATGACAGTTAAGGATCCAGCTACTAATAAATATAAGGGTTTTGATATTGATGTCATGAATGAACTTGCAAAAGATATGGGTGTAAAGATTGAATTTGTACCAGCAGAATGGAAAACTATCGTTTCAGGTATTACATCGGCGAGGTATGATATTTCAACAAGTGTAACAAAAACTCCAAAACGAGCTGAAGTAGCAGGATTTACTGATACTTATTACAAATATGCTACTGTTCCACTAGTTCTTAAAAAGAACTTAAAAAAATTCCCTACTTGGGACTCCCTAAATAACGAAAACGTAACGATAGCAACTACTCTTGGTACTTCTCAAGAAGAAAAAGCGAAAGAATTTTTTCCAAAATCAAAATTAAACTCAATTGAAGCTCCAGCTAGAGACTTTCAAGAAGTATTAGCAGGTAGAGCTGATGGTAATATTACAAGTTCAACAGAAGCAAATAAATTGGTTATCAAATATCCTCAATTAGCAATTGTTCCAGATGGTGGAAAAAATCCAGCTTTTTTAGCAATGATGGTGCCAAAAGGTGATACTAAGTGGAACGATTATGTAAATAATTGGATTAAAGATAAAAAATCCTCAGGGTTCTTCACTAAGTTATTAGCTAAATATAATTTAAAGAGTTTATAAAAAATTAGTAATTAGTTTTTAATTCTTTATAACTTGAAGAGTGAGAAATTTATTTTTTTTACTCTTAATTTTCCCATTAACTTCATGCGGTAAAAGTGAATTAAATTGGTTAATCTTGTCTCCAAACAATATTGAGGGATTGACTAACTTAAAGTTTTTATTAAGTGGTTTAACAACCACTATCTATATTAGTATAGTCTCTATAATTATTTCAATTATTCTTGGTCTTTTAGTTGCTATTCCATCACTAGCTAAAAGCAAATTTTTAACATATCTGAATATTGGTTATGTGGAGATTGTGAGAGCAATTCCTTTACTAGTTTTGATTTTATGGATTTATTATGGTTTACCAATTATGACAGGTATAAGTTTTAGTCCTTTTGTTTCTGGTATCATAGCTCTTTCAATTAGTGAAAGTGCTTTTCAAGCAGAAATATTTAGAGCAGGAATTAATTCAGTTAAAAAATCACAATGGGAAGCAGGAAGTTCTTTGGGATTAAGTTTTTTTAGAAAATTAAGATTAGTTATCTTACCTCAAGCAATAAAGAATATTTTACCAGCTATAGGTAATCAATTTGTTTATGTTCTTAAAATGTCATCACTCGTGTCAATAATTGGTATTGGAGATTTAACAAGAAAAGCAAACGAATTAGTTGTGACAACTTATCGGCCGCTAGAAATTTATACATTTTTAATCCTCGAGTATCTTGTTTTAATTTTGGTTGTTTCTTTTTTAGTTAGAAAATTAGAGAAAAGATTACAAAAAGATTAATTTTTTTTTCTCCAATCCCAAGGATATTCAAATTTCATAGACCACATTCCTAAATTATTTAATCTTGCATAGTTCTCATCAGGTACGAATTTCTTTGAATATTTTCTATATGCAAAAGCATAACCTTCTTTGACTAAATAACTTGATAAACTGGTATTATTTACGAAACATTCAGCTAAAATTCTTTTATACTGATCCTTCCCCTCTTCAACACATTTTATCTCATTATTTCCTATTCTATTAATTAATAATTTTTTTGCTTCAATCCCACAAAAAATTATTTTATCATTCTTACTACAGGTTTGTTTTAATTCAGGGGTATCAATTCCACTAAATCTAATTTTTTTTCCATTTAAATGTATAGTATCGCCATCAACAACTTTGATTTCATATGATTTAACATCTTTTAGAATTAAGAAAAAAGAGGATAGGAAAAAACTAATAACTAAAAATAGCTTTATTTTGTTTAAATACATTATTTAGAAAATACCCAATAAATATTAAAACAGCAATTCCCATAGCCCAATTAGTCACCATAATAGTATAAAAAATATCTTGGTAATCACCACCTCTTATATTTATCACATACCATAAACTTAGAAAAGGAAACGCAGTTAATCTTAAAATACTCAAATAGAGACTATACAAAGGTTTTTTAACAGCTTGAAATACTGCTGTAGTAATAAAGAAAACTGGATAAATTGGTCCAATCAAAGCTGCAACCTTGAGATATATAGCTCCACTCTTCACTGCTTCTTGATTATCAGTAAATAAAGATACAAAAAATTCAGCCCCAAAAAAAATTATTACTCCAGCAATAATCATAAATGATATTCCAAAAAATAAAGCCTTAGTATAAAGCTCTCTTATTCTATTATAGGCTTTAGCACCAAAATTTTGTCCTCCAATGGAAAGTACTGCAGTATTTAAACCAATAACAGGTAATAAAAAAACTTGCTCTACTCTTAATGCTGCACCATAACCAGCTGTTGCTAATTCCCCAAATTTACCAATGAAATATAAGATGTTAAATATACCTACGCCAATAAACAACATACTGAACATTACTGGTACAGCTTGATTTGTTAATGATTTTAAATATTCAAATTTTGGAATAAAGCATCGAGGTTTAAGATAATTCCTTATTTGACAATTATTAACCTTAAAAGCTAAATACATTGTCCCTATTGATTGAGAGATTACAGTTGCAATAGCAAGGCCAGCTATTCCAAATCCTGGGATAAATCCATATCCCCATATAAAAAGAGGATTTAAAAAAATGTTAAGAAAAAAACTAAATATCAATACATTTCTATAACTTCTTGTATCACCTTGGGCATTCAGAGTTCCATTTAAAGATATCTGTATCAATACAATAAAAGTTCCGTAGAAAATAATATCTAAATATTCTCTCGTTAAAATTATTCCAGCTTCATCGGAACCCATGACACCTAAAAGATAATTTGATGCATTTAAACCAAATATTGTAACAATTATTGACACTAATACTGCAAAAATTAAAGACTGAGCCACATATAATGATGCAACTCTTATTTTCTTTTCACCGATTGAATTACCAATTAAAGCATTAGTTGCAGCACCTAATCCAACACCAACAGCTATAATGGTAAAATATATTGGAAACGATTTCGCAATTGCACCTATTGCTTCTGCAGAGATTCTACCTGCAAACCAAGTATCAACCAAATTATAAAATGTTTGAAATAATGAGCCTACACTTGCAGGTATCGTAACTCTTCTCAATAGTGTCCAAATTGGATCTTTTGTTAATTTTATTGATTTAGACAAAATTATCCTTACTTAAATTCTTTTTGAAAAATATATTTTTTTCCAGATTGCTTTGCTTTGTATATCTGAGTTTGTCTCATTCTAAAACGAGATTTTTGGTTTTTTGAGAGTTTATCAATACAATTAGGACAAGTTACACCCTCTTCATATCTTTTAGATTTTTTATCATTGGTTGAAATTGGTTGTCTACATCCGCCGCAAATTGAATAAGTTCCTTGTACTAATCCATGTTTTAGAGTTACTCTATTGTCAAATACAAAACACTCACCTTTCCACAAACTGTTTTTTTGTTTGATTTTTTTTAAGTAATTCAAAATTCCACCCTTTAATTGAAAAATATTTTTAAAACCTTTTTTTTCTAAAAATACAGAAGCTTTTTCACATCTAATTCCACCGGTGCAAAACATTGCTATTGGCTGATCTTTTTTTAACTTTTTTAAATATTTCGGGAAATCTCTAAAGTTGTCTATATTTGGATTTACCGATTTTTTAAAAGAACCAACTTTATGTTCAAAAGGTTTTCTTGCATCTAATAAAAAAGTTTTCTTTTTTTTAATTAATTCATTCCATTTCGTTGGTTCAATATGAGTATTCTTTTTTTTAATTTTATTTGAGATTTTAAGATCCATTGGAACGACTTCTTTTTTAATTTTCACTTTAGATTTGTGGAAAGGTTTAAATTTACTCTTTGAATTATTAAAACTATCAAATTTTTTAATACCAAAAATTTTTTTTAATTTAATAATTGTAGTCTTAATATCCTTATTTTTACCAGATATAGATCCATTTAAACCTTCTTCTGATACAATAATTGATCCAAATATGTTTTTATTAACTAAAAGATTATTCAACATTTTTTGATTTTTTTTTAAATTATTTATTTTTTGAAATTTATAAAATCCAAACACAGTAAACATTAAATTTTCCTACAGACAGTCATTCCATCTCCAAAAGGCACCATAACCTTTTCAATCCTTTTGTCCTTTGAAATAAAATCATTTAAATCTCTAATACTTTTCGTATATTTGTCATTTATATCTTTATTAACAACTTCTCCATGCCATAAAACATTATCAATAATTACTAAACCCTCCTTATTCAATAGATCTAGTGAAATTTCATAATATTTTTGGTAATTCATTTTATCAGCATCAATAAAAACTAAATCAAATTTTTCATTTCTAATACTTATCAAACTTTCTAAAGCTGGTTTAATTATTGTTCTAATTTTGTGATTTTGATTAGCTTTTTTAAAAAAATTTTGAGCGATTTTATTTGTTTCTTCATTTTTATCTAAAGCAATTATACTACCCTCATCTGGTAATGCTAAGGCCATAGACAACGTACTTAAACCTGTAAAAGTTCCTATCTCTAAAACTTTTGTAATTTTGGAAATCTTAATTATCAAATGTAAAAATTGACATTGGGAAATAGATATTTGCATTCTTTTAGTATCACCAAGTGATAAGTTATAGTCTATTATTTCTTTTTGAATCGGGTGTAGTTTCAAACCATTCTTTAGTATGTAATCTTGTAAATGCTTTGTGATATTAAGGTCTGAACCCATAACCTTATAATTTTTTCTTCAAGATCTCATTGATCAATTGAGGATTAGCTTTTCCACCAGATGCCTTCATTGCTTGACCAACAAAAAAACCAAATAATTTTTCTTTACCTTGTTTATATTCAATAGCTTTTTCTCTGTTATCATTAATTATTTTATCAATTAAAGCCTCTAAAGCCTTTGGATCACTTTGTTGCTTTAATCCTTTTTCCTCAACAATTTTTTGCGGATCTTTATCTCCATCAATCATTAATTCAAAAACAGTTTTTGCTATTTTTCCAGAAATGGTTCCATTCTTAATTAGATTTATCAATATGGCGAAGTTCTTAGCACTTACTGGACTTTGAGAAATTTCTAAACCTTTGCTATTTAAAACAGCAAATAGTTCTCCTGTAATCCAATTGACTGCTAACTTAATATCTTTGTTCTTGCCCATTTTAGCTACAACTTCTTCAAAGTATTTTGCAGTATCAATATCGGACACTAAAATATTAGCTTCATAAGGAGACAATTTAAACTCTTCAATAAATCTTTTCTTTTTATCATCTGGAAGCTCTGGAATATCATTTTTAAGTTCTTCAATAAATTTTTCCGATACCTCCAAAGGTAATAAATCAGGGTCAGGAAAATATCTATAATCATGAGCATCTTCCTTTGATCTCATTGATCTTGTTTCATTTTTCCTCGTATCAAAAAGTCTTGTTTCTTGATCAATAGTTTTGCCCTCTTCTATTAAATCAACTTGCCGATTGGCCTCATATTCTATTGCCATTTGCATAAACTTAATTGAATTAACATTTTTAATTTCACATCGAGTGCCAAATTCTTTTGAGCCTTTTGGTCTTACAGAAACATTTACATCTGCTCTTAAAGAGCCTTCTTGCATATTTCCGTCACAAGTTCCTAGGTACCTCATTATAGATCGTAATTTCTTAATGTAAGCATTAACCTCATCTGGGGATCTTAGATCAGGCTTGCTAACTATTTCCATTAAAGCTACCCCTGATCTGTTTAAATCTACAAAAGTATTTTGCGGGTCAAGATCATGAATACTTTTTCCAGCATCTTGTTCTAGATGTAATCTTTCTATACCTACTTCTTTTTGACCATTAGGCATATCCAAAATAACTTTACCCTCACCTACTATTGGATCTTTAAATTGTGATATTTGATATCCTTGAGGTAAATCAGCATAAAAATAATTTTTTCTATCAAATACAGAGCGTTTATTAATTATTGCATTAAGACCAATGCCAGTTTTAATAGCTTGTTTAATACAAAATTCATTTATTACTGGTAGCATCCCTGGAAATGCAGCGTCAACTAAACTTACTTGTGTATTTGGTTCAGCACCAAATTTAGTTGATGAAGAAGAAAATAGTTTTGACTCAGATAATACTTGAGCATGGACCTCTAATCCAATTACAACTTCATATTGATTATCTTTCCGATTAATCAAATATTCTGTGTTTTTCTTATTCACTTAATCCACCAATCAGTAATTTTATTTTTAAAATTTATTTTTTCCTCCATAGCAAAAGCAATGTTTAATATATTTTGTTCATCAAAGGCTTTACCGATAATTTGTAACCCTAAAGGATAACCTTTTGTATCGTGTCCTGCAGGAATTGATATACCAGGCAAGCCTGCCAAATTAACTGGTACTGTAAATATATCATTTAAATACATCGAAACTGGATCATTTGTTTTTTCACCTATTTTAAAGGCTGAGCTAGGCGTTGATGGCGTTAAAATTGCATCAACTTTTTTATATGCTTCATCAAAATCATTTTTGATTAGTTTTCTCACTTTTTGAGCTTTAAGATAGTATGCATCATAATAACCAGATGATAATACATAAGTTCCAATCATAATTCTTCTTTGAACTTCTGCACCAAAGCCTTCAGATCTAGTTTTTTCATACATATCGATTAAATTTTCACCTTTGGCTCTGTATCCATACTTTACACCATCATATCTTGCTAAATTAGAAGATGCCTCTGCTGGAGCTACAATATAATACGTTGGTAAAGCATAACTTGTATGTGGAAGTGATATGTCGATTGTTTCAGCACCACAATCTTTTGCGTATTGAATACCTTTTTGCCAAAGATCCTCAATTTCTTTAGGCATACCATCAACTCTATATTCTTTTGGAATTCCAATTTTTTTTCCTTTTATATTTTTTGTAAGTTCTTTGCTATAATGATTTCTTTTGAAATTGATTGAAGTAGAATCTTTTGAATCATATGTGCTGATTACTTCTTGCAATAAAGCACAATCTTTTACATTTTGGGCCATTGGTCCTGCTTGATCTAATGAGGAAGCAAAAGCAACTATCCCGTATCGTGAGCAACTTCCGTATGTTGGTTTTAAACCTACAATTCCAGTAAATGAAGCTGGTTGTCTAATCGATCCTCCAGTATCAGTACCAATTGTGATTGGAGTTAATTGTCCAGCAACTGCCGATGCTGAACCACCCGATGAACCACCGGGGACTAAATTCTTATCAATAGGATTTTGTACGTTTCCAAAATGACTTGTCTCATTAGATGAACCCATTGCAAACTCATCACAATTTAATTTCCCCAGAAGTATTGCACCTTCATTCCAAATATTTTCAGTAACTGTAGACTCATAAGTTGGTACAAAATTATTCAAAATTTTACTACCAGCAGTTGTTTTAACATTTTTTGTGCAGAACAAATCTTTGACCGCCATAGGTATACCAGGTAATTTTAAATCTAAATTTGGGTTCTGATCAAACTTTTTTGCTTTATCTAATGCCGAGGTAAAATCATCTGTGATATAAGCATTTAACTCTCTAGACTTTTCAGACCTTTGAATAAATGCTTTGGTCACATCTGTTGATGAAAGTTTCTTATTTTTAATATTCTCTACTAACTCTGTTAAAGATTGTTTTGTAATGTCTAACATTATTCAATTACCTTTGGTACAACAAAATAATCCTCATTATCTTCAGGAGAATTTTTAATTATTTGTTCTCTAATATTTTTACTTTTGATCTCATCAGATCTGAATTTTAAAGTTGTTTCGGCTATTGATGTTAATGGCTTTACATCATCTGTTTTTAATTCATTGAGCTTTTCAATAAATTCAAAAATTGAATTCAAATCATCAGCTAATTTTTCTGCCCTTTTTTCATCAACAGAAATTCTTGATAATTTAGATATGTGTTTTATTGTTTTAAGATCTATACTCATATGCTATTTAGGTATGACGCAAACTATCATTTAAGTTAAAAATATACAATATGATCACGTTAGAGGAATTTAAAAAAAATCACTTAGATAAGTGCAGATTGATAGGCTTAGACCTTGGTTCAAAACGAATAGGAGTTTCAATTTGTGACGAAAAACAATTAATTGCCACACCCTTTATAACTATAAAAAAAAAATCCTCTCAAAACCTTATAGATCAACTTAAATCAATAATTATCGAAAACAACATAAAGGGAATCATAATAGGAAACCCCTTAAATATGGATGGCTCTTCTGGCAAATCTTCTCAATCAGTAAAAGATGTTTCAACGTATATTGAAAAGAACATTGATATTCCAGTTTGTTTATGGGATGAGAGATTATCAACTGTTGGTGCATTTAATCTTTCTAGTCAATTAGATGTGAATGTGAGTAAAAGAGAAAAAAAAATTGATGAAAATGCTGCTGCTTTTATGTTGCAAGGAGCAATAGATTTTTTGAACAATTAATACTTGCTATTATACAACTTTATAGCTATAGAGTTGGTTTTAATGGCAATTAAAACAAATAAAGCTATTAAAATTTCCCAAAAACATCTGTTAGGTATCCAAGATTTATCTATAAATGAAGTTAATCTTATACTTGATGAAGCTCACGATTTTATAAAAGTAAACCAAAGCAAAAATAAAAAAATTGATGCACTAAGAGGAAAAACACAGATCAATTTATTTTTTGAGCCCTCAACAAGAACACAAAGTTCATTTGAATTAGCTGGAAAAAGACTTGGAGCTGACGTGATGTCAATGAATATAAGTAATTCTGCAATTAAAAAAGGTGAAACTCTTATTGATACAGCAATGACACTAAATGCTATGCATCCTGACATTATTGTAATAAGACACCAAGACTCAGGAGCATGTAATTTACTTTCTCAAAAAGTTAATTGTGCAGTTTTAAATGCTGGAGATGGAAGAAGAGAGCACCCTACTCAAGCTTTATTGGATGCTCTGACAATTATAAATCGAAAAAAAAAAATTGAAGGTTTAAGAATTGCCATTTGTGGAGATATCCTACATTCAAGAGTTGCTAGATCTAATATCTATTTACTGAATATGTTAGGAGCAGAAGTAAATATAATTGCTCCCACAAATTTGATGCCAAAGGAAATAGAAAAATTTGGTGTTACTACATTCACCGATATGAAAAAAGGATTAAAAGATTGTGATATTGTAATGATGTTAAGATTACAAAATGAAAGAATGACAAGTTCTTATCTCTCATCTAACAGAGAGTATTATGAATATTATGGCCTTACACCAGATAAATTAGAACATGCAAAAGCTGATGCATTAATCATGCACCCAGGTCCAATGAATAGAGGTATTGAGATAGATACTAATTTGGCTGATGATATCAATAAAAGCGTAATTAAAGAACAGGTAGAACTAGGAGTTGCGGTAAGAATGGCCTGTTTAAAGATTTTTTGTACTTAAATGAAAAAACAATATTTTATAAACGCTAATATAATTGACCCACACAATTCAATTAACGAAACAGGTGGTCTTATAATCTCTGAAGAAGGAAAGATTGAAGCTGTAGGAAAAAAGGTGAATACAAATAATCTTCCTTCAAGAGAAAAACCAATTGACTTAAAGGGAAAATATATATTTCCAGGTTTAGTTGACATGAGAGTATTTGTAGGTGAACCAGGCTATGAATATAAAGAAAATTTTAGAACCTTAAGTAATGCTGCTTTAGCTGGTGGTGTAACTTCTGTGGTAACAATGCCAAATACTGATCCGATAATAGACAACGTATCTATAGTCGACTTTTTAAAAAGAAGAGGAAGAGATAAATCTCGAATAAACATTTTTCCGTGTGCATCACTTACAAAAAATATTGAAGGAAACAATATGACAGAATTTGGTCTTCTCCAAAGTAAAGGTATAATAGCATTTACTGATGGCATTAAAACTATTCAAAATCCCAGATTAATGTCTCGGATAATGAATTCTGCAAAAGATATTGGCAGTTTAATAATGCAACATGCAGAAGATTATGAACTTGCAAAAAATGGTATGATAAACTCAGGTATTATCGCATCTAAATTAGGATTATCAGGTATTCCTGAGATCGCAGAACGAATTTTGATTGAAAGAGATCTTACTTTACTTGAAAAAGTAAAATGCAGATATCATATTTCTCAATTATCATCGCAAAAATCTATTGAAGTAATCAAACATAGAAAAGAAATTGTAAAATTCACATCAGGTGTTTCGATAAATAATCTCTCCTTAAATGAAAATGATATAGGTGATTTTAGAACTTTTCTAAAACTATCTCCACCTTTGAGGCGTGAGGAAGATAGAATTGCTCTAGTGGAAGGATTAAAGGATGGATTAATAGATGTGATTGTTTCAGATCACAAACCTGAAGATGAAGAGTCAAAGAGATTAACATTTTCTCAGGCTGCAACAGGCGCATCAGGTATAGAAACTCTATTATCTTTAAGTTTAGAGTTATATCATAATGGATCTTTAAAATTAGAAACATTAATTAAAGCGCTTACTTCAAATCCTGCAAAAATTCTTAAAATAGATAAAGGTAACCTCTCCATTGGTAATGATGCAGATTTTTGTGTTGTAGATATAAATAAACCATGGATTGTAAAAAAAGAAAAATTGGTTTCAAAATCAAAAAACACCTCAATTGAAGACAAAAAACTCCAAGGTAAGGTCACGAATACATTTGTAAAAGGAAAAGAATTATTTAAGCTTTAATATGGATATTTTTTTGATAGGTATCATTTCCTACCTCATGGGCTCCATACCTTTTGGATATATACTTACAAAGATATTTTTAAAAAAAGACATAAGAGAAATAGGATCTGGTAATATTGGAGCCACAAATGCTTTGAGAACTGGTAATAAAACTATTGGTTATTTCACTTTAGGATTAGATATTTTAAAAGCAATTATCCCAGTTGTTTATGTAAAAATTTTCTACCAGGATTTTTTATATATTGCATCTTTATGTGCCTTTTTAGGTCATGTTTTTCCAATTTGGCTCAAGTTTAAAGGTGGTAAAGGTGTTGCTGCGTATGTTGGTATTTTATTTGCTATAAATTTATATTTTGGAATTATATTTTCTGTATGTTGGTTTATAACTTTTTTTATTTCTAAATTTTCATCTCTATCATCTTTGGTAGCTTCAATATCTATTCCAATCTATCTCTTAGTTTCTACTCAGTTTAATCAAGCAATTTTTTTTACAATCATGTTTATTTTGATTTTTTTTACTCACAGAGAAAATATTAAAAGATTGATAAATAAAGAAGAAACTAAGACAAAAATTTATTAAATTGACTATCTAAAGCTTTTGGGTAGTTTGTAGTTTATGAATTTGGTCATTGTAGAAAGTCCTGCTAAAGCAAAAACTATCAATAAATACTTAGGTGATAATTATAAAGTTTTAGCAAGTTATGGTCATATAAGAGATTTGCCGTCAAAAAATGGTTCTGTCAATCCAGATCAAGATTTCAAAATGGAATGGGAAGTTGATAGTTTTTCAAAAAAATATTTAAAAGAAATAACTGATGCGGCTAAAGACTCATCTAAAATTATATTAGCAACTGACCCTGATCGTGAAGGTGAGGCCATTGCTTGGCATGTCAAAGAATATTTGAATGAAAAAAAACTTTTAAAAGATAAAGAAATTGAACGAGTTGTATTTAATGAAATAACCAAAAAAGCTGTTATTCAAGGAATCGAAAATCCTAGACAAATTGAGCCATTACTAGTTGATGCGTATATGGCTAGAAGAGCCTTGGACTACCTGGTTGGTTTTAATATATCTCCAATCCTCTGGACAAAACTTCCAGGTTCAAAATCTGCAGGAAGAGTTCAATCTGTTGCTTTAAAATTAATTACGGAGAGGGAACATGCAATTGAGTCTTTTAAACCTGAGGAATTTTGGACTTTAAGTATTAAATTTACTGATACTACTAATCAAAATTTCACTGCTAGTATTAGTCAACTTGACAACAATAAAATTGAAAAATTTTCATTTAGAAATAAAGAAGAGATTAATAAAGCCATATCAAGTATTAATAAAAAAAAATTTAGTATAACTGATATTTCTAGCAAAATAGTAAATCGTAATCCCTCTGGACCATTTACAACTTCAACTCTTCAACAAACCGCATCAAGTCGATTAGGTTTTGGTGCATCTAGAACAATGCAAATTGCCCAAAAACTTTATCAAGGTATAGAGATGGAAGGTGAAACAATTGGCTTAATTACCTATATGAGAACTGATGGAACTAATTTATCTAAAGATGCAGTAACAAGTTTCAGAAACTATATCCAAAAAGAGATTGGTAATGAATACTTGCCTAAAGATGTTTTGAATTATTCAGGCAAAAAAGCTAAAAATGCACAAGAAGCTCACGAAGCAATAAGACCTACTGATATTATTAGAACACCTCAAAGTGTTAAAAAATATCTAAGTACAGATCAAAATAAACTTTATGAACTTATCTGGAGTAGAGCTTTATCTTCTCAGATGGAGTCAGCTAAATTTGATAGAAACACTATCACCATAACTTCAGATAATAATGACACGATTTGTAAAGCCAGCGGGTCAGTTTTAAAATTTGATGGTTTCTTAAAGATTTATAATAATCAAAGCAAAGATGATGATGAAAATATTTTACCTAATGTATCTAAAGGACATATTAATATTGAGGCGCTAATAGATGAACAACATTATACTCAACCACCACCAAGATATTCCGAAGCTAGTTTAGTTAAAAAGCTTGAAGAGCTTGGTATCGGGAGGCCTTCTACGTATGCAAGTATCATTTCTACTATTGCTAATCGAGGCTATGCAGAGATATTGAACAAAAGATTTTTCCCTACAGATAGAGGTAAATTAATTTCAGCCTTTTTAGAAAAATTGTTTGCGAAATATGTAGATTATAACTTTACAGCAGGATTAGAAGATCAACTTGATGAGATCACTACTGGAAAAGAAAGTTGGATTAAAGTTTTGGAACTTTTTTGGAAAGACTTCAATAATAATGTTTCAGAAGTAAAAGAAAAGAGAACTAGAGAGGTGTTGGATTTACTCAATGATAGTCTGGGTGAATTAATTTTTGATAAGGATAATGAAGGTAATGTAGTAAGAAAATGTCAATTATGTAGTTCTGGAACACTTAGTTTAAAGAATAGTTTTAGAGGTGGAGCCTTTATAGGGTGTTCAAATTATCCAGAATGTAAATTTACACGACCCTTATCTAAAGCAAAAGCTGCTGCTCAGGCACAATTGGCTGAACCAAAACTAATAGGAAAACATGAAAATGGAAATGATATATATTTGAAAAATGGTAGATTTGGCCCTTACCTTCAATACGAGAAAATTCCATCTGATATAGAAGTTGAAAAAATTAGTAAGAAAAAGAAAAAAACTAAAAAGTTAAAGTCAGATGTTAATGAACTTTTAAAAAATGTTTCAATACCAAAAGGATTAGAATTAGAGAGTATTAACTTAGAAAAAGCTCAATTTTTATGTTCACTGCCTAAATCTTTGGGAATAAATCCAGATAATCAAAAAGAGATTACACTAAATGTCGGAAGATTTGGTCCTTACTTAAAGTGTGAAAATAAATCAGCAAGAATAGAAAATGTAGAGGAAATATTCTCCATAGGTTTAAATAGAGCAATAACATTAATAGCAGAAGCCAAACCTGGTCGGATGTCCTCCTCAATGATAAAAGATTTGGGAGAACATCCTGAGGATAAAAAACCTGTTAGAGTCATGAAGGGTCAGTATGGACCTTATATAAAATATAAATCACTCAATGCAACAATTCCTGAGGAAAAAGATCCCACTGAATTAACAATGGAAGAAGCTTTAATTTTGATTGAGAAAAGAAAAGAATACGATAAGAGTAAAAAATCAAAAAGAAAAAAAACAAAATGAGTTTTGAAGATAAAATTAAAGAACTTAATATAAAGCTTCCTGAAGCAAAAGCACCAGTTGGTAATTATGTTGCAACAAAAATTACAGGAAAAATGTTATTCATATCAGGACAAATTTCTATTGATGATAATGGTGAATTAATCAAAGGAAAAGTTGGTAAAGAATTGAATGTCACGGCTGGTTACAATGCAGCTAAGAGATGTGCGTTAAGTATTATTGCCCAAGTTAAGAAAGCCTGCGATAATGATTTATCAAAAATTAAATCATGTGTGAAACTAACAGGATTTGTAAACTCAACTGATGAGTTTATTGATCAACCTAAAGTAATAAATGGTGCATCTGATTTAATAGCTTCAATTTTTGGAGATGCAGGTATGCATACTAGAGCTGCAGTAAGCACAAATAGTTTACCATTAGGTGTTTCGGTTGAAGTAGATGCAATATTTGAGTTAAATTAGATTTTTACTTTCCGACACTAAAATATTTGAATCCTTGGTCTTTAATCTTTGATGAAGAGTATATATTTCTCATATCAAAAATTATGAACTTCTTACCTTTAAATAAACTTTTAAAATTAATTGATTTAAAATCATTCCATTCAGTATGAATAATAACAAGATCAGCCCCATGAACAGCATCTTTTATTGAAGTTTTATTAATCACATTTTTAAAATTCATAAATTCAGTTTTATAACCAGTCGGATCAAAATATTTTATAATTGCTCCTTTTTTTGATAACCATGGTATCATTTTTAAACTTGAAGAATCTCTCATATCATCTGTATTAGCTTTAAATGTAACTCCTAAAAAGGTAATTATTTTATTTTTAATTTTCCTATTTAAGATTCTATTGATTCTATCTAATAAAATTTTAGATCTATTTTCATTTGATTTAATTACTGATTTTATTAATGATAAATTTGTCTTAAATTTATCTGCTGTTGTAATAATGGCTTTTGTATCTTTAGGAAAACAAGATCCACCATAAGCAGGTCCTGCTCTAAGAAATCGACTGCCTATTCTTTTATCCAATCCCATACCTATTGATATATCCTCAACATTGATATTGGTTTTTTCACATAAATTAGCTATTTCATTTATAAAAGTAACCTTTGTTGCTAAAAAAGCATTGGAAGCATATTTAATCAATTCGGCGGCTCTTCTAGAAGTTTGTAAATAAGAAGCACCCTTAGAAATAAGTGGGCTATAAAGATTTTTCAAAATTCTACCTGCTTTTTTATCATTAGTTCCTATGACTACACGATCAGGATAAACAAAATCTCTTATTGCCTCTCCTTCTCTTAAAAATTCAGGATTTGAAACAACAGAAAATTTCTTTTTACTATTTTTTTTAGATAATATTTTTTCAATTTCATCTCCTGTAGTCACGGGAACTGTTGATTTTGTTATGATAATTTTGAATTTATTAATTGAGGAACTTATTTCTTTAGAAACTTTGTAAATTTGACTTAAATCTGCTGAACTACCACCTTTTTTAGTTGGTGTACCAACGCAAATAAAAATTATGTCTGAGTCTTTAATTGATCTTTTTAAATCTGTAGAAAAATTTAATTTTTTATTCTTAAAATTCTTTATTACTAATTCTGATAAACCAGGTTCATAAATTGGAATCTTTCCTTTTTTTAATAAATTTATTTTGTCAACATTATTATCTACACAAATTACATCATTTCCTAAATCAGCAAAACATACTCCACTTACTAAACCTACATAACCAGTACCAATCATACACAATTTCATGATTTAGCTATCTCTAAAGTTGATTTGATGTAACCACTCATGCTTCCACAATCAAGATATTTTCCAGAAAAATTATGAGCAATGAATTTTTTATCATTTTGAATTAATGTTTGGATAGCATCTGTAATATGTATTTCTCCTCCTTTACCTGGTTTTTGTGTAAGTAATTTTGAAAAAATTTCTATGGGTAAAATATATCTTCCAATCACTGCTTTATTAGATGGTGCTTTTTTTACAGAAGGTTTTTCAATTACATCTGAGATTACATAATTATTCTTATTTAATTTAGTTTTTAACTTATAAATTCCCCATCTCGAAACATTATTTTTTCTTACATTCATACTGGCCATAACAGACGCATTGTATTTTTTGTGAATCTTTATCATTGATTTAGAACAATTTTTTTTAATAATAAGATCGTCTGGCAACAACATTAAAAAAAAATTATCTTTTATGAATTTTTTTGTTTTTAAAACGGCATCACCAGTGCCAAGTGGTTTGTTTTGATAAACAAATTTAATCATTTTTTTATATCTTAAAATTTTTTTGTATTCATCCTTAATTCTTTTATCTTTCTTTTTTTTAATAATTTTTTTATAAAAATTATCATTATAAAAATAAGTCTTTATCATTTTCTTCTTATTTGAAATTATAAAAATAATCTCTTTAATACCTGCATCAATGCATTCATCTAGAATGTATTCAATTCCTGGTTTGCCATTAATAGGTAAAAGTTCTTTTGGAAATACACTGGTTAATGGAAGTAAACGTGTACCCAAACCAGCTAAAGGAATAATTGCTTGTTTAATCATTCAAATGTTTTACTTATTAAAAAGTTTTATACAAATGAAAATTTTATTAAATAATAATGATTTAAATGAGGCATTAGAAAATGTGTCTAATCTAGGTTTTGTACCTACCATGGGAAGTCTTCATAAAGGCCATATATCGTTAATTAAACAATCCAAAAAAAAATGTAATAAAACTATTGTAAGTATATTTGTAAATCCAAAACAATTTAATAATAAAAATGATTTTAAGAAATATCCAAGAAATAGAAAGAAGGACTTATCGATTTTAAAAAGACTTAAAGTTAATTATGTATATTTACCAAGTGTTAAGGAAATTTATAGGGTAAAGAGATTCTCTAAGATTATAATTTCCAAAAAAGATAAGATATTATGTGCTAAGCACAGAAAAGGACATTTCGAGGGTGTAATTGATGTAATGGAACGGCTAATTGAAAACATCAAACCTCAAAAAATTTTTATGGGAGAAAAAGATTTTCAACAATTATATCTTTTAAAAAGATATTTAAGAAAACACTCTTCAAAAATAATAGAATGTAAAACAATTAGAGAAAGAAACAAATTAGCATTATCTTCCAGAAATTCATTATTACAAAAACGTGAAAAAAATTTAGCTGCAAAATTAATTACCAATATTATGAAACTTAAAAAAAAGTTACATACGCGATCAAATATTAAAAAAGAACTTAATAAAACTGGAAATGAAATAAATAGATTACAAAATGTTAAGATTGAATATCTCGAATTAAGAAATATTAAAAATCTTAAAATTTCTAATAAATTAAAAAATTCAAAAATTTTCGTATCTTTTTATATTAATAATGTAAGGTTGATTGATAATTTTTGAAATTCTATAAAAAATAAGCCCCAACACCTAAAAAAGAAACAAAACCTATTACATCAGTTATTGTTGTTACGAAAACACTAGAGGCAATTGCTGGATCAATTTTCATTTTTTTTAACGTGACTGGAACAAGTATTCCAAATAAACCTGCCACTACCATTGTCAAAATCATTGAGATCGATATTATTAATGACAATTGATAATCTTGAAACCAAACTTGAACGATAAAAGAACTTATCACAGCAAAAATTATTCCATTTAGAATACCAATATTAAATTCCTTAATGATGTTTTGATTAAAGTTATTTTTTGTTAAATCATTTGTTGCTAAAGTTCTAACAGTGACTGCTAAAGTTTGCATACCTGCATTACCACCCATCGATGCAACTATTGGCATTAAAAATGCCAAGACAACCATTTGTTCAATTGTAGCACCAAACAAACTTATACAATAAGTAGCCAGAAATGCTGTGAATAAGTTTAATAGTAACCAGTTAAATCGTCTTTTAGTTTTTGTGATAACACCATCTGTAATTTCTTCGTCACCAACACCAGCTAATCTTAAAGCATCTTCCTCAGCCTCTTCTTTTAAAACTGTTAATACATCATCGGAAGTTATCATTCCTACAAGTTTATTATTCTTATCTACAACACAAGCTGAGTTTAAATTGTAATTTTCAAATGAATTACCAACTTCTTCTCTATCCATATCTACTGGAACTAAAAAAATTGAATCATCCATAATTGAGGACATTTTTGTTTCTCTAGGTGTTCTTAATACTTTAGAGGATGGTACAGCACCTATAGGTTTAAAATTTTCATCAACAATGTAAATTTCTAAAAATTCTTCTGGTAAGTCTTTATTCTCTCTTAAATAATCAATAGTTTGTCCTACCGACCAGTTACTTGGGATTGCTGTAAATTCTCTTTGCATTATCCTAGCAGCACTATCCTCTGGATAACTAAGACCTTCTAATAAAGCAAATCGATCTTTTGGGGGTAATAAACTTAATATTGAATTTTTATCTTTTTCATCAACATTTTCTAAAATAGCTATGGCGTCATCAGACTCTAGATTTTTTAAAATCCTAACAATTGCATCTGAGGAAAGATATTTAATGATTTCTGATTGAACAGACTCATTTAATTCAACAAATACTTCTGGATTAATCTTAAAATTATTTAATTTTATTAAACTTTCTCTGTCATTTTCACTTAAATGCTCAATAATATCAGCAGCATCAGCGGGATGCATTTCCTCAAAAGATCTAGTTATAAAAGATGCATCATTTGAGGTAATTTTGTCTGTTACAACTTTTATATATTCCTTATTAAATTCAAAATTGACTTTTTTATCTTTAATTTTTTTTATTAAAGTCATAAATACACCTATTATTTAAACGGATCTTTTAATACAAAATGAAAAGAATACAATTTTTAAATGCCTATAGAAATTAAAAAGTCCCAAAATCCAGTAAAATATGAAGACGCAATATCATTTATGGAAGATCGACTTAAAGATATCGATCTAAAAAAAGTAGATGATTTGATTTGGGTTTTAGAACACGATCATATCTATACATCGGGAACAAGCTATAATGAAAATGATATAATAGATAAATCTATAAATATTACAAAAACTAATAGAGGTGGTAAAATAACTTATCATGGACCAGGTCAACTCATTTGTTATTTCGTAATTGATTTAAAAAAAGGTAAAAAAGATATTAGAAAATTCATATCAGTAATTGAAAAATCAATTATTGAAACTCTGAAACTCTATGACATTGAAACATTTGCTGATAAAGAAAATATTGGTATTTGGTACAATGATAATTCAACTATTAAAAAAGTTGCTGCAATTGGAGTTAGAGTAAGTAAATGGATAGCCTATCATGGTTTTTCTATCAATATAAATAACGATTTAAATAAATATGATGCGATTATTCCTTGCGGGATAAAAGATAAAGGTATCACTAATCTCGAACAAATTAAAAATCAAAATTATGACGAATTAAAAAATAAGTTAATAGAAATATTTAAAACTAATTTGAAAAATTTAATCTTTTAGTCTTTAACAATTTATTGAAATAATCTGGTAATAAAGCTTTGTAAGTATATTTTTTTTCATTAATTATAAATCTTATTTGATAGGAATGAAGCATTAAATCTTTATTTATACCTTTCGAAGAAACAGATGAATTATATTTTTTATCACCAAAAATTGAATGTCCAATGTTAAATAATTGTTTTCGCAATTGATGTTTTCTTCCTGTAATTGGTTTCATTTCTACTAAGCTAGCATTGGTATTCTTATCTATCACTTTAAAAATTGTTTTAGCTTTTTCTGTAATCTTTTTTCCGTTGTCGTATCTAATCAAATTGTCATTCCATTCACCTGAGTCTTTTTCAATTTCTCCATTACATATCGCCAAATAAGTTTTGTGCACTTTTCTTAATCTAAATAGAGAGGTCAATAGTTGAGCTGTTTGTCTATTTTTTGCAATAATAAAAACACCTGATGTATCTTTGTCTAATCTATGAACAGAAAATGGTTTTGTTCCTTGAAATATTTCACTTTTTGCAAATATATCTACTAGATTTTTTTTTGACTTTGTTCCACCTTGAACAGATATTCCTGCACTTTTATTTAGAACTATAAAATCTTCATTGTTATCTATGATCAGATCCTCATTAGATTTTATTACCTCAATGGATGGATTGAATTGTTTTTTTTCGTATTTAATTTTTTCTTTAAAATCAAAATTGAAGAGTTCTATTTTATCATTTGTTTTAATTTTAAAAGAGCTTTTTATTTTTTTTTTGTTAATCTTAATTTTTCCCAACCTTAAACTTTTTTCAATAAGACTTTGTGGCACTTTTCCTAATTTATTTCTTAACCATCTATCAATACGCATATTATTATACGTTGACTCAACGATAAAACTTCTAATCATGAATATTTAAGGCTTTTATTTATGCTGTAGTAGATTTTTTATCTTCTTTTTTTTCAACTTCTTTTGTTGGATCTTTCTTTTTTTTATCAACTTTTTTGGCTTGAATATCTCTATCAACAAATTCAATTATAGCCATAGGCGCATTATCTCCATATCTAAAACCTGCTTTAATAATTCTTGTATAACCACCAGCTCTTTTTTCGTATCTTTTAGATAAAGTTTTTTTTACTTTATTCGCTGACTTAATATCCTGCAATTGAGAAATCAAAATTTTAGTATTATGCAAACTATCTTTTTTACCTAATGTGATTATCTTATCAGCCTGTGGCTTTAAAAATTTTGCTTTTGGTAAAGTTGTTTTAATTTGCTCGTACTTTATTAACGAATTAAGCATATTTTTAAGCAGCGCTTTTCGGTGTTCAGAAGTTCTATTTAACTTCTTATTTGCCATTCCATGTCTCATTAGATGCTTTCCTCTAATTTTTTAGACATTTCTGCGATATTATCTGGTGGCCAATTTGGAATTTCCATGCCTAAATAAAGAGACATACCAGTTAAAACTTCTTTAATTTCATTTAATGATTTTCTTCCAAAATTTGGTGTTCTTAACATCTCACCCTCAGACTTTTGAACTAAATCACCAATATAAATTATATTATCATTTTTAAGACAATTCATTGATCTAACAGATAATTCAAGCTCGTCTACTTTTCTTAATAAATTTTTATTAAATTCAGGTTCTGTTGAAACTTCTTTAACTGGAGCTTCTACAGGTTCATCAAAATTAATAAACATTTTTAATTGATCTTGAAAAATTCTTGCAGAATAAGCAACTGCATCTTCAGCAGATATTGATCCGTTTGTCTCAACTTCCATCGTTAATTTATCGTAATCTAAAGCCTTACCTTCTCTTGCAGTACTTACTGAATAGGAAACTTTTTTAACAGGACTATATAATGAGTCTATTGCAATTAAACCTAAAGGTGGTTCCTCTGGTTTATTTAAATCAGCTGGAACATAACCTTTTCCAGTATTAACATTCATTTCCATGTGGAAGTGAGTATTTTCATCTAAATTACAAATAACTAAGTCAGGATTCAAAATTTCAACATCAGGAACTGATGCAATGTCAGATGCTTTTATTTCACCAGGTCCTTTTGCATCTAATACAAGTTTTTTTGTTCCCTCGGCAGCACATTTTAATGCAAGAGATTTAACATTTAATACAATATCAGTAACATCTTCTCTAACACCTTTAATAGATGTAAATTCATGAAGTACACCATCTATTTGAATTGAAGTTACTGCTGCTCCTCTGATTGAAGATAATAAAATTCTTCTAAGTGAATTACCAAGTGTTAAACCATAACCTTTTTCTAATGGCTCAGCGACAATTGTAGCATGAGTTAAATCATCACTTATTTTAACGTCAAGTTTCGCAGGTTTAATTAACGATTTCCAATTTTTTACATTCACATTTTCTACATCCATTAAACTCTCCTTTTTTTTGGTGGCCTAGTTCCATTATGGGGCATCGGTGTTGTATCTTTAATTGATAAAATTCTAAATCCTCTAGCTTGTAACGCTCTTAATGCTGTCTCTCTGCCTGAACCAGGACCCTTAACTTCCACAGATAAAGTTTTCATACCAAACTCTAAGGCTTTAGATGCAGCAGCATCAGCAGCAATTTGTGCAGCATATGGAGTTGATTTTCTAGAACCCTTAAAACCTTTTTGTCCAGCTGATGCCCATGAAATTACGTTTCCATTAGTGTCAGCGATTGAAATAATTGTATTATTAAAAGTTGATTGAACATATGCAATTCCATTTAAGATATTTTTTTTAGTTTTCTTTTTTTTTGAATAAGAACTTTTAACAGCCTTTTTTGGCGACTTATCTTGACTCAGTTCTTTATTATCTTTTTTTTCTGCTTTTGCCATGCTTATTTCTTAAGTGGTGTTAATTTTTTTCCAGCTATCGCAATAGCTTTTCCTTTTCTCGTTCGAGCATTACATCTAGTTCTTTGACCTCTTACAGGTAATTTTTTTCTATGTCTCGAACCCCTATAGCAAGCTAAATCTATTAATCTTTTTATGCTCAGTGAATAATCTCTTCTAAGATCTCCCTCAACTTTAAAATTTTGATCAATGTATTCTCTTATTTTCAAAATTTCATCATCAGTTAGTTGATTCACTCTTTTTTCTTTGGGGATTGCTAATGATGTACAAATTTGCTTTGAAAATTTATCACCAATACCATAAATATAAGTTAGTCCTACTTGAACTAATTTATTCTGGGGGATATTTATTCCTGCAATACGAGCCATAAATTTTGAGATAAATTTAGCCTTTTATATAAGAAGTTCTTTCAAAGTCAACGTCTTAAACATTAAGAAAAGCATCTATTTTAGCGGTTATTTGTTCGATTTTAAGCGCACCATCTATTTCATAAAAATTTGAATTTTTGGAATAGAAATCTAAAACGGGGCGTGTCATATCCATATAAGTATCGTATCTTTTTAGAATAATATTTGAATCATCATCAGATCTTTTTTCTAGAGTTTTTCTTTTTTCAACTCGTTTAATTATTACCTCTTTTTCAACATTAAGAAAAAAAATATAATCAATCTTTTGATTTGAACTTTCTAAAATAGTTTCTAAATTTTTAGCTTGTTCTAATGATCTAGGATACCCATCAAAAATAAGTTTGTTTTTATATTTTTCATCAAAAATAACTTTTTTAATCAATTCATTTACAATTTCATCACTCACAAATTTACCGTCATTCATGTCATTGATTATTTTTTTTCCTATTTCAGAATTTTTCTTAATTTCATCCCTTAACATATCACCTGTCGAAACCTGAAAACCATTTATCTTTTTAACTAAATATTTTGCTTGTGTTCCTTTTCCAGCACCAGGAGGTCCAAATAGGATAATATTCACAAATTATCTTCCGAATTTTGTTTTCTTAATCAATTGTTCGTATTGAGAACTCATTAATCTTGTTTGTATTTGTGTAACAGTATCTATTGCAACAACAACTACAATTAAAATTGATGTACCTCCCAAATAGAAGGGAATTGGATAATTAGCAATTAAAAACTCTGGCATTAAACAAACTAAGGTTAAATATAAAGCACCTATTGTTGTCAACTTAGTCAAAATATTATCAATATAAATTGCTGTGCTCTCTCCAGGCCTTATCCCGGGGACAAAACCACCATATTTTCTAAGATTGTCAGCTGTTTCTGTCGGATTAAAAGTTATTGAGGTGTAAAAAAAAGTAAAAAATATTATTCCTGATGCATAAAGTAACATATATAAAGGTTGTCCTTGAGTAAAATATGAACTTATATTTAAAAAAGTTTCATTATCAGAAAAATTAAAATTTGAAAAAGTTACTGGTAATAATAGTAATGCCGAAGCAAAGATTGCAGGAATTACTCCAGCTTGATTAATCTTGAGTGGCAAATGAGATGACTCTCCTCCATACATTTTATTACCAACTTGTCTTTTAGGGTAATTTATTAGTATTTTTCTTAAAGCTCTTTCCATAAAAACAATAAATAAAATAGTTAAGATTAACAAAACAAATAAAGCTAAAATCATTAATGTAGAGACTGCTCCTGTTCTACCAAGTTCAAAAGTAGTAACTAAAGCTCTTGGAATTTCTGCGACGATCCCAGCGAAAATAATAAGAGATATACCATTACCAATTCCTCTTTGGGTAATCTGTTCACCTAACCACATTAAAAAAATAGTTCCTGAAACAATCGTGGTGACAGTTGAAATCTTAAAAAAAACACCGGGATTAATTACTAATCCAGCTGAGGACTCTAGTCCTACTGCTAATCCATAACCTTGAACTGTCGCAAGCAAAACTGTTCCATAACGAGTTATCTGGGTAATTTTTGCTCTACCAGTTTCTCCTTGTGATTTTAAATTTTTGAAATAATCAGAAACACCAGTTAATAGTTGAACAATAATTGATGAAGAAATGTATGGCATGATCCCTAATGCGAAAATAGCCATTCTACTCACTGCACCACCAGCAAAAACATTAAACATTCCTAATAAACCCTTTTGATTTCCTTCCATCATTATTTTGAGTTGTTCAGGATCTATCCCTGGTAAAGGTACAAAAGTACCAAATCTATAAACCACTAAAATAGCAAGGGTAAATATTATTCTATTTCTTAAATCTGTACTTGATGATGATGCGCTCATTTAATCAAATTATTTTTTTAATTGTATTGAACCACCAATTTTTTCAAGTTTTTCAACAGCAGACTTTGATGCAAGATCCGCCTCAATATTAATTTTATCTTTAATAGCTCCAGTGCCTAAAATTTTTAATTTAATTGAATTTTGATCTATTAATTTCAGTTTTTTAAGTAAATTTGAATTCAACGTATCTGTAGTTTTAATATTTTTTTTATCAATATAAGATTGGATTTTGTCTAGGTTTAAAATAGCGGTTGTTTTTTTATTAATTGGGTTGAATCCTCTTTTTGGAAGTCTTCTGTATAGTGGCATTTGTCCACCCTCAAAACTTTTAATCGCTACACCAGATCTAGATTTTTGACCTTTTACACCTCTTCCAGATGTTTTGCCTTTTCCAGAACCAATACCTCTACCAACTCTTAGTTTAGTTTTATTAATCTTATTTCTATTGTTTAATTTAATCATTATCCTCTTTTTTCTATAATCTCAGAAATCTTTTTATTTCTTATTGAAGATATTTGTTTTGGTGAATTTTGTTTCAATAGTGCTTTCATTGTGGCTCTAATCACATTATGGGCATTTGATGTACCCATTGATTTAGCTACAATATCTTTTACTCCCAAAACCTCACACACTGCACGAACAGGACCTCCAGCTATAATACCCGTTCCTTTAGAGGCTGCTCTCAATACAATTCTGCCAGATCCGTCTTTGGCTTTTACATCATGATGAATAGTTCTTCCTTCTCGAAGAGGTATATGAATAAGTTTTCTTCTTGCCATTTCATTTGCTTTTTTTATAGCATCTGGCACTTGTTTTGCTTTAGCGTGAGCTATTCCAATTTTACCGGACTGGTTTCCAACAACAACTAGTGCTGAAAAACCAAATCTACGTCCACCTTTTACTACTTTTGTTATACGATTAATGTGAACTAATTTTTCTAAAATATCGTCAGTTTTTTTATCTTTATTATTATCCATATTAAAATTCCATTCCATTTTTACGTAAAGTTTCAGCAAAAACTTTCACTCTTCCGTGATATTTATAAATGCCTCTATCAAAATAAATCTTGGTAATTTTTTTCTCTTGTGCTTTTTTTGCTAACTTTTCAGCTACAATCTTAGATAATTCAGTTTTATTTACCTTTTCTCCAGACTTAATATCTTTTTCAATTGATGATGCTGATAATAAAGTAACATTTTTCATATCATCAATTATTTGCGCCGAAATATTCTTAGATGATCTAGAAATACTTAGTCTATATCTGTCTTTTGAAGCAACATTTTTAACCTTATTGCTAACTCTAAATCTTTTTCTTTTACTAGTATCTAATTTCATTATTTCTTCTTTCCCTCTTTTTTCAAAATATGTTGACCCTTTTCTCTCACACCTTTACCTTTATATGGCTCAATTTTTCTAAGAGTTTTTAGTTTAGATGCAATTGCACCTACTTGTTGTTTATCAGCACCACTTATTTTTAGAGTTGTTTGCTTTTCAACATTGATTTTAATCCCTTCTGGAATATCAAAATTGATATCATGGCTATAACCTAATTGTAAATTAAGTTGATTGCCTTTTAAAGCAGCTCTATATCCAACACCAACTAATTCAAGTGTCTTCTCATATCCTGTGCTTGAACCAATAACTGCATTATTAATTAAACTTCTATTCATGCCCCATAATCGTTTGGTTTCCTGATCAATTTTTTTTGGTTTGATTGATATTTCTTTTCCATCTTTTATATCAAGGTTAAAAACTTCTAAGTCAATATTAATTGATTTTTTCCCCGAAGGCCCTTCTATGTTCAACATATTTCCAGCCAAAGCAACTTTGACTTTTTCAGGGATTGAAATATTAATTTTACCAATTTTAGACATTAAAATACCTTACAAATTATTTCTCCACCCACTCTTTGCTTTCTTGCATCAATATCGGTCATGACACCTTTGGGGGTTGATACAATTGCTATACCCAAACCATTATTTATTTTTGGTAAACTTTCTGCACTAGAAAATATTCTTCTCCCTGGTTTAGAAACTCTCTCAAAAGTACTTATAACCGGGTTTCCCGAATGATATTTAAGCTCTAGAGATAATAAAGATTTATTATTTTCTTTGTTAACTTTGAAATCTTTTATAAAACCTTCATTCTTTAAAATATCAGCAATCTTAGTTTTAAAATTTGAAGAAGGTAATTCAACTTTCTTATGGCTTCTATCTTGAGCATTTTTTATTCTTGCTATCATATCTCCAATTGGATCACTTAAACTCATATTTTCCTTTCTACCAACTTGATTTAACTAAACCTGGTATCTTTCCTTGCAAACCTAATTGTCTCAATGCAATTCTAGATATTTTCAATTTTCTATAAACTCCATGAGGTCTTCCGGTGATCTGGCATCTATTCATCACTCTCACTTTCGCAGAGTTTCTAGGTAATTTTGATAATTTTTGTTGTGCTTTAAATCTTTCCTCTAAAGGAAGCTTTTTATTCATAACAATCTTTTTTAACTTTTGTCTTTTTTTGAATAATCTGTCAGATAATTTTATTCTTTTATTGTTTTTATTTATTGAGCTTAATTTAGCCATTTTAGTTCTCTCCTTTTTTAATAAATGGAAAATTCAATTTTTCTAAAAGAGCAAAACTATGCTCTTTGCTTTTAGCTGATATTACAATCACAATATCAATACCACGAACCTTATCAGCACGATCAAAACTTACTTCAGGAAATATGATATGTTCTTTTACACCAAACGTGTAATTTCCGAATTTATCAAAACCATTGGCAGACAGGCCTCTAAAATCTTTAATTCTTGGCAAAGCTATATTTACAAGTCTATCTAAAAATTCATACATTTTATCTTTTCTAAGTGTTACCTTTAAGCCAGCATTTGACCCTTTTCTTGTTTTAAAATTTGCAACTGATTTTTTAAATTTGGTAATTACAGGTTTTTGACCTGTTATCTTTGCTAAATCCTCCTCACAAGACTTTAATATTTTTGAATCATTTCCATCTAAGCCTAAGCCCATATTTAAGACAATTTTTTCAATTTTTGGACCCATGTATAGATTTTTAAAACCAAATTGAGATTTTAATGCAGGTTGTATTTCTTTATAATAAAGTTCTTTTAATCTCGGAGTCATTATTTTTTAGCCTCAGTTTTTTTAGTTTTTGTTTTTTCATCAATTAGTTTTAAATTTGATAAATGAATAAAACTTTCCTTTGAAAAAATTCCACCTTTTTTTTCCTTAGTTGTTTTTACGTGTCTCTTTACCATATTAATATCTTTAACTTTTGCTCTATTGTTTGGTCTATCAATTTCAATTACTTCACCTTCTTTTTTTTTATCTCTGCCTGATAAAATACGAACTTTTAAACCTTTTTTAATCATTACAAAACCTCTGGGGCTAATGAGATTATTTTCATTTGCCCTTTATTTCTTAATTCTCTAGTCACTGGACCAAAAATCCTAGTTCCAACTGGTTCACCTTTGTCATCAACAAGTACAGCAGCATTATTGTCAAATTTTACTTTTGATCCGTCATCCCGATGAATTCCTTTTTTTACTCTTACCACCACTGCTTTATGAACTGATCCTTTTTTTACTTTTCCCTTGGGAATTGCTTCTTTTACTGCAATCACTATCGTATCCCCTATACTTGCATATCTTCTTTTCGATCCACCTAAAACTTTAATACACTCAATTTTCTTTGCCCCAGTGTTATCAGCTACATTTAATTCTGTTTGGACTTGTATCATTATTTTGTGTTCTCCATTACTTGAAATTTCTTATTTTTTGAAAAAGGTTTGCTCTCAATGATTGATACTTTGTCACCTGTTTTAAATTTATTATTTTCATCGTGGGCATTGTATTTTTTTCTCACTTTTATTACTTTTTTTAATAATGGATGAGAATATTTTCGTTCAACTAAAACAGTTATAGTTTTGTTGGGTTTATCGCTTACAACCACACCTGTTAATATTTTTTTAGGCATTTAATTTTCCTTTTAATATTGTTTTTAATCTAGCAATTGTTTTCTTTGTTTCACTAATTTTTGCAGGATTTGTAATCTGTGAATTCATTTTTTGAAATCTAAAATTAAATAAATCTTTTTTAAATTTATCAATGTTTTTTTTAATTTGATCTTTTGAGAGTTTTTTAATTTCTTGTTTTTTCATATTAAGCAAATCTCTTTATGGTTTTAGTTTTAATTGGCAATTTTGCGGATGCTTTATATAAGGCCTCTTTAGCTATCTGTTCTGAAACACCATCTACTTCAAATAAAATTCTTCCTGGTTTTACACGGCATGCATAGAATTCTGGAGAACCTTTTCCTTTACCCATACGTACTTCAATTGGTTTTTTAGAAACTGGAACATTTGGAAAAATTCTTGTCCAAACTCTTCCTTGTCTTTTCATGTGCCTTGTTAAAGCAACTCTAGCAGCCTCTATTTGTTTTCCAGTAACCCTATCAGGAGATAGCGCTTTTAAAGCATATGCACCATAGTTAATGAAATTTGCTCTTGAGGCAGTTCCATGAATTCTACCTTTGTGAGCTTTTCTCCATTTTGTTCTAACTGGCTGTAACATTTATTGTTTTCCCTCTTTAGGTGTGACTTTATTTGTTTCTTGACTAAATTCCTTAGCAAAAACTTCACCTTTATAAATCCAAACTTTTATTCCAATTATTCCGTAAGTCGTAAGTGCTTCTGCCTCTGCATAATCTATATCTGCTCTTAATGTGTGTGAAGGTATGCTGCCATCTCTTAACCATTCAGTTCTAGCAATCTCATTTCCACCCAATCTTCCGCTCACTGAAACTTTAATTCCTTTAGCACCCAATCTTAAACAAGATTGCATCGCTCTTTTCATTGCTCTTCTATAAGAAATTCTTTTAACTAATTGTTGTGCGATATTTTCTGCAACTAAATAAGCATTTGTCTCAGGTTTTTTTACTTCTTTAATATTTAAAGTAACCTCATTTGAAGTAAACTTAGATAAATTATTTTTTATCTTATCTATATCACTACCTTTTTTTCCAATAACGAAACCTGGTCTAGAAGTGTAAATTGTAACATAACATTTGTTTGCTGTTCTTTCGATCATCACTTTTGAAACTCCGGAATTTATTACATTTTTTTTGATATATTCTCTTATTTTAAAATCTTCTATGAGGTAATTACCAAAATCTTTCTTTTTAGCATACCAAACAGAGTCCCAACCTCTGTTAACACCTAATCTAAAACCTACTGGATTAACTTTTTGTCCCATGACTCTCCATTTTTTTTGCCTCTGATAAAATAATTGTAACACTTGAATAAGGTTTTAAAATTGGTGCTGCTCTACCTTTTGCTCTTGGTCTAAATCTCTTCATGGTAATTTTCTTTCCACAATAAGCCTCTTTAACGACAAGTTTATCAATATCATACTGAAAATTATTTTCTGCGTTTGCAACGGCAGATGAAATAGTCTTTCTGATATCACGAGTAATTCTTTTTTCTGAAAATTGAAGATCTCGAATAGCCAACTCTACTTTTTTTCCAACTATACCTTTTAAAATAGGATTAAGCTTTCTTACACTTGATCTAATATTATTGTTAATAGATTTCACTATTTTTTCGTTTTTTTTCACTAATTTCTTTTTTTTACTCATAACTATTTCTTCGCCTCTGCCTCAGCAGGTTTTGCTTTTTTATCTGCAGGTGTATGACCAAAAAAAGTTCTTGTTGGTGCAAATTCACCTAACTTATGACCAACCATGTCTTCAGATATAGTAATGGGTATAAATTTTTTTCCGTTATAAATCAGAAAACTAACTCCCACAAAATCTGGAATTATTGTTGATTTTCTTGACCAAGTCTTGATAGGAATTTTTTTTGGGTCAGTCTTATATTTATCAACTTTTTTGATTAAACTTTCTTCAACAAAAGGTCCTTTCCATACTGCTCTAGCCATTATTTTGTATCCTTCCTTTTGTTTCTTCTATTCACAATGTATTTATCAGTTCTCTTATTGTCTCTTGTTTTTAATCCTTTTGCTGATTGTCCTTTAGGAGAAACTGGATGTCTTCCACCTGCTGATTTACCTTCTCCACCACCATGTGGGTGATCTACTGGATTTTTAACAACACCTCTAGTGTGAGGTCTTCTTCCTAACCATCTTGATCGTCCTGCTTTACCAATTTTGATATTTTTTTGATCAGGGTTACTTAATACGCCAATAGTTGCCAATGATCTAGAATCGATTTTTCTAACTTCACCTGATGCTAATTTAATCAAACTATAATTTCCGTCCAATCCACTAATCGTGACAGAAGTTCCAGCAGACCTTGCAATTTTACCTCCACCGCCTGGTTGTATTTCAACATTGTGAATATCTATACCAACTGGGATATCCTGTAACGGCATACAATTTCCAATTTTAATCTCTTTTTTTGATCCATTTTCAACTTTATCACCAACTTTTATTTTTTGTGGTGCAAGATAGTATGCATGTGAATTATCATCAAATTTTACTAACATAATGTAACAAGATCTGTTTGGATCATATTCAATTCTTTCTACTGTCGCAGTCATATCAAATTTTTTTCTATAGAAGTCGACATGTCGATACATTTTTTTATGTCCACCAGCTCTATTTATAGATGTAATATGACCATTGTTGTTTCTCCCTTTCATTGCATTTTTTGGTGAAATTAAAGATTTAAATGGTTTACCTTTCCAAAGACCACTTCTATCAACAAGAATTGTTCCTCTAGTAGATTTTGTATATGGTTTAAATGTTTTTAGTGCCATTTTAAATTCCAGTTGTTAGATCAATACTTTGACCTTTTTTAAGAGTTATAATCGCTTTTTTAAAACCAGAGACTTTAACTTTTCTTCCTCTAGTTAATTTAGTTCTATTTTGTTTATTGATAATATTTACCTTTGTAACATTTACCTTAAATATTTTTTCTATATTACTTTTTATATTTTTCTTATTTGCTTGTGATGGCACTTTAAATACAATCTTATTTTGTTCTGATAAATTTGTTGATTTTTCAGTCACTAAAGGTGACAAAATTTTGTCGTATAAATGTATCTTTTCCATCTTAAGCATACCTCTTTTCTAACTCTTTTACAGATGTTTCGGTAAACACAACTTTTTCAAACTTGACTATATCAAACGCACTAAAATGATTAATGTCTGTTACTTTGATATTTGGAATATTTCTAATTGATTTTTCAACATTATCTTTTGAGGTTTTGTCTAGGATTATTATTGAATTTGATATTTGAAATTTCTTTAAAATTAAGTTCATCTCTTTAGTCTTTTTTATCTTAGAGCTAAAATCGCTAAAAATTAGAAGGTTGTTATTCTTTATTTTGTCACTGATTAAAGATGCTATACTTTGTTTTTTTTCACTCTTATTCAATTTTCTTTTTTTATATGATAGTTCTCCTTTAGGGCCATGAGCTATACCACCACCAACAAAGATTGGGGCTTTTCTACTTGCGTGTCTAGCATTACCTGTTCCTTTTTGTGCATAAATTTTTGATGTTGGACCTGAGACTTCGTTTTGCTGCTTCGTTTTTGCATGCCTACCTTTATAATTAGCATTAGTCTTATATAAAACTGTATTCACTAATTTCTTATTTATCTTAGCTGAAAAAATCTTATCTAAAACTTCAATAGAACTTTTTTTACCATCTAAATTAATTTTATCGACTTTCATTATTTTTTCTTTTTCTCCGGTGTTTTCTTAGCTAATTCAGCAGCTTTATGTTTTTCAGTGATAGTCATTTTTTTTATATTTTTAACTGAACCTTTTACGAGAATTTCAGAGTTTTTTGCTCCTGGGATAGAACCTTTTAAATATAGAAGCTCATTTTCTAGATCCGTTTTGATAATTTCGATATTTTGCATAGTTCTTAATTTATCTCCCATATGTCCAGCCATTTTTTTTCCCTTAAATACTTTACCAGGATCTTGTCTTTGACCCGTTGAACCATGTGATCTATGTGAAATTGAAACACCATGTGTGGCTCTCAAACCACCAAAATTGTGTCTTTTCATAGCTCCTGCAAAACCTTTTCCAATCGTTTTTGATCTAGTATCTACAAATTTAACATCTTTAAAAATCTCTAAACCAAATTCATTTCCCTCTTTATAATTTTCAATATTTTGAACTCTATATTCTTTAAGTTTCCTTTTAGCTTCAGTATTTCTTTTTGAAAAATAACCTTTCATAGCCTTTGTTAGTTTTGAGTTTTTGATTTTTCCGTATCCAAGTTGAACAGCGGTGTAACCTCTTTTTTCTTTATCTATTACCTGGATTACTCTAGCTTTTTCCATTTTTAATACAGTAACTGGCACCAACTGACCAGATTTATAAAATTCTCTAGTCATTCCAATTTTTTTTCCTAATAAAGCAATCTCACTCATAATTATATCTTAATCTCCACATCGACACCTGATGCTAAATCTAACTTCATTAAAGCCTCGACAGTCTGTGGTGTTGGCTCAATTATATCAATTAATCTTTTATGGGTTCTCGACTCAAATTGTTCTCTACTTTTTTTATCTATATGAGGAGATCTTAAAACTGTATATCTTTCAATTCTAGTTGGTAATGGAATTGGACCTTTTATTGTAGCCCCAGTTCTTTTAACTGTATTTACAATCTCTTCAGTTGAAGCATCTAAAATCTTATTGTCGTAAGCTCTGAGTTTAATTCTGATGTTCTGTTTTTCCATTTTAGCCTGCTATTTTTTTTGTTACTTCGTCTTGAACATTTTGTGGGACTTTTGCATAATGATCAAAAAACATTGAATATTGTGCTCGACCTTGTGACATTGATCTTAAACTATTAATATATCCAAACATATTTGCTAAAGGCACCATTGCAGTTATCACAGTAGCGTTACCTCTTTGCTCTTGAGTACTTATTTGTCCTCTTCTACTATTTAAGTCTCCAATAACATCACCCATATAATCTTCGGGTGTTACTACTTCAACTCTCATAACTGGTTCTAATAATTTTAAACCACCTTTTGTACAAGCATCTTTAAAACATGCTCTACTTGCGAGTTCAAAAGCTAATACGCTAGAGTCAACATCATGATGTAAACCATCTAAAATTGTAACTTTATAATCAATCATTGGAAATCCTGCTAAAATTCCACCATCTGAAACTGTTTCGATACCTTTTTCTACGCCAGGGATGAATTCTTTTGGAATAGCTCCACCTTTGATTTTACTTTCAACAGCTCTCCCTTTACCAGGTTCTTGGGGCTCTACTAATAATTTTACTTTTGCAAATTGTCCTGCACCACCACTTTGTTTTTTGTGTGTGTATTCTACTTCTGAAGAGTTTTCTATTGTTTCTCTGTATGCTACTTGTGGAGCTCCGACATTTGCTTCAACTTTAAATTCTCTTTTCATTCTATCAACAATGATATCTAAGTGTAATTCACCCATTCCTTTTATAATTGTTTGTCCAGACTCTTCGTCAGATGAAACTCTAAACGAGGGATCTTCTTTAGCTAACCTACCCAAAGCTTCTCCCATTTTTTCTTGGTCAGCTTTTGTTTTTGGTTCAACAGCAATTTCAATAACTGGGTCAGGAAATTCCATAGGCTCAAGAAGAACTGGATTATCTTTATTACATAGCGTGTGTCCAGTAATGGTATTTTTCAAGCCAGCTAGTGATACAATATCACCTGCATTAGCTTCTTTAATGTCCTCTCGAGAGTTAGCATGCATTAATAACATTCTACCAACTCTTTCTTCTTTTTCTTTTGAAGAATTATATACAGCCGTTCCTGTTTTTATTGTGCCTGAATAAATTCTAATAAATGTTAAAGATCCGACAAATGGGTCATTTGCTACCTTAAATGCTAGGGCAGAGAATGGTGCGCTATCATCAAATTTCATTTCAATTTCATCCTCTGATCCTAATTTAGTTCCTTTAATTGAACCAATATCAATGGGACTTGGAAGGTAGTTAATCACTGCATCTAGTAATGGCTGAACACCTTTATTTTTAAAAGCTGATCCAGTTAACACAGGAACAAAATCAAAGTTTAATGTTCCTTTTCTAATACATTTTATTAAATCTTCTTCTTTTATTTCCTCACCATTTAAATAGGACTCCATCAGTTTTTCGTCTTGCTCAACGGCCATTTCGACTAATTCTGTTCGATATTTTTGAGAGATTTCTTTAAGATCTTCTGGGATTTCTTTATATTCCCATTCAGCACCTAGAGCCTCATTTTTCCAAACTTGTGCTTTCATTTTAACAAGGTCAACAACACCAGTTAGAGAGGCTTCAATACCGATTGGTACTTGTATGACCAATGGTTTTGCTCCCAATCTGTCTTTAATCATATCTACACACCTAAAAAAGTCTGCACCAGTTCTATCTAATTTATTTACAAAACAAATTCTTGGTACTTTATATTTGTCAGCTTGTCGCCATACTGTTTCTGATTGAGGTTCAACACCTGCTACACCATCAAATACTGCAACCGCTCCATCAAGTACTTTAAGTGATCTTTCTACCTCGATGGTAAAATCTACGTGACCTGGTGTATC
>CACMBY010000009.1:0-60758 GCA_902612065.1 uncultured Pelagibacteraceae bacterium
ATATTTCTCTACAAGTAAAAAGCTTTTAGAGAAATTGCCCAGGAAAAACACAGTATCTGAATAAACGTGTGGATTTAAAAAGGTAAAACCTAGTGTTTTTAGTACTACGTTTTTTTTTTCATTAAAATTTGAATTTTGATCAAGATATACCTGAGTGTTAAATGACTTAATTTTTGAATAAATAAAATGAATAAGAAATATTATCAATAGAATATTAAATATCAATTCAAGTACTGGGCTAAAATATTGCGTAAAATAATGAAAAAGGAAAATGCCTAAAAATATTAAAATAAAATCAGAAATAGAGCAAATTAAACAAACTAAAAAAACATGTTGTTTTCTTAAACCTTGTTCTATGACAAAAATATTTTGAGCACCAATTGCTAATATTAAGCTTAATCCTGTAAAAAAACCCAATAAAGCAAATTCCATAAATTATATATTTGAATTTTTTGAACTTACTTTAAATCTTTAGAAAATAAAAATAATTATCAAGTTTCAGGGATAAACAATAAACAAAGACCATTATTACAAAATCTTTTACCAGTTGAGCTTGGACCGTCATCAAAAACATGTCCATGATGAACACCACACTTAGCGCAATGATATTCGATCCTTTTCATGCCAAATGAATAATCTACTTTTGTTTTAAAAGCCCCTGGTAAAGCTTCACTAAATGATGGCCAACCAGTGCCACTATCAAATTTAGCCTCTGAGGAAAATAGTTTGTTTCCACAATTCGCACAATGATAAAAGCCTTTTCTTTTCTCTTGCAGTAATTCACTAGTAAATGGTCTCTCAGTACCTTCGTTGAACATAATTTCTTTTTGTTTACTAGTAAGGTTCTGATTGATTATTTTTTTGGTTTCAGAAAGTACAAATTTATATGGATACAAAATCCATGATAAACAGGATACACCAATAATCTTTAATAGATTTCTTCTTCTACTCATTAAAACACACCTAAAAAATAATTTAATAAAAATTATTCAGGATTTGCCGTTAATGTTTTAATTTCTAAAATATTTTCGTTGGGGTCTTTAACAAAGAAAGTTTCTTGCTCATACTTTGTGCCTTTAAATCTTAAGTAAGGCTCATCATAGTATTTTGCACCTTTATCTTTTAATCTTTGTTTTAAAGTATCAAAATCTTTTCTAGATAAATGAACACCAAAGTGAGGTACGGAAACATTACCCATGTCGACATCGTGTCTTTCATTATCTAATTTATGTTCACTTGCATGAAGTGTTAATTCATTTCCCCAAAAATCAACATCAGCCCACTCTTGAGCAGAATTGTCCAATCTGCAGCCTAATGTTTCGCTGTAAAATTTTTTTGCTGTCTCTAAATCACCGCATGGTATTGCTAAATGAAAGCAGTTTGTGTTTTTGTACATAATTTCTCCTTTAAATACTTAACAAAATAACTATATAAGCATTAATTTTTTAAATCAAGTTGGCAAATAATAATGAGTGATTTTTTACAATCTATAATAGACAGAGACCCTGCGGCAAAATCAAAGGTGAGTTT
Organism: uncultured Pelagibacteraceae bacterium; assembly: GCA_902612065.1. Taxonomy (GTDB): domain Bacteria; phylum Pseudomonadota; class Alphaproteobacteria; order Pelagibacterales; family Pelagibacteraceae; genus Pelagibacter. Next base: position 1,531 of record CACMBY010000009.1, read on the forward strand.
GATTCTTACCTACCCCGGAGTGAAAGCTATTTTTTTTCATAAAATTGCAAACTTTTTTGCGATCGCTAAATTTGATTTAGTCGCAAGAATCATTTCTCAATTTTCAAGATTCTTAACTGGTATAGAGATTCATCCAAAAGCAAAAATAGGAAAAAATTTATTTATCGATCATGGAATGGGTGTTGTAATTGGTGAAACCTCCGAGATAGGAGATAACGTCACGATCTATCACAACGTTACACTTGGTGGGATTGCTCCAAGTATTAATGCAAATGATCAAAGAAATGTTAAGAGACACCCGACATTAGAAGACAACGTCGTTGTTGGATCTGGTGCTCAAATTTTAGGACCAGTTGTAATTGGAAAAAATTCTTTAATAGGTGCTAATGCAGTGGTTACCAAAAATGTTTCTGAGAAATCCATTATGGTTGGAATACCAGCCACAAGAGTTGGGGATGCCACAAAAGGATTTCAACCTTATGCGGTTACTGATAAAGATAAAGACAATGACACAAATTAAAAATAACTTTCTTGAATCGATTGGAAATACTCCTTTAATTAAATTAAAAGCAGCTTCTGAAATCACAGGATGTCATATTTTCGGTAAAGCGGAATATCTTAATCCAGGTGGATCAGTTAAAGATAGAGCTGCTCTTGCTTTAATTAAAGATGCACAGGAAAAAAAATTAATTTCAGAGGGTGGAATTGTAGTTGAAGGCACTGCTGGTAATACTGGAATTGGTTTATGTCTTTTAGGAAATTCTTTAGGTTATAAAACAATTATTGTGATGAATGATAATCAAACACAAGAAAAAAAAGATACTTTAAAAAACATTGGTGCAGATCTTAGGTTGGTACCACCCAAACCATATAAAGATGATGGCAATTATGTAAAAGTTGCAGGACGTCTTGCCGAAGAATTAAAAAATACAAATAACAATGGTGTAGTTTGGGCAAATCAATTTGATAACACTGCCAATGCAAAAGGTCACTATGAAACCACAGGACCAGAAATCTGGGAACAAACTGACGGAAAAGTAGATGGTTTTGTTTGTGCTTCTGGAACAGGTGGAACTATAGGTGGTGTAAGTAAATTTTTAAAAGAAAAAAATAAAGATATCAAAATTTATTTATCAGACCCAACAGGTTCTGCTCTTTATAATTATATTACAAATGGTGAATTAAAAGCAGAAGGAGGATCAATTACTGAGGGAATTGGTTCAAGTCGAGTTACTAAAAATTTTGCTGAAGCAAAAATTGATGGTGCTTATTCAATTAGTGATGAAGAGTCTTTACCAATACTTTATGATTTAATTCAAAATGAGGGTTTAAGTTTAGGAACCAGTTGTGGTGTAAATATTGCAGGTGCAATTAGACTTGGAAAAGAACTTGGCCCAGGAAAAACTATTGTAACTATTCTTTGTGATAAGTCTGATAAATACAACTCAAAGATGTTTAATAAATCTTTTTTAAAGGAAAAAAACCTTCCAATACCCAGCTGGCTATAATATCGCATATCAGCCATGTAACAAAACAGTTACATTTTTAGAATAATATTAATAAACATTGAGGAGTCATGAATAAATATATAGCAGTAATACTATCATTATTAATTTTTACTTCTGCACATGCAGGTATGAGTAAAGATGACAAATCTAAAGCCTGGGATTGTATTGGAATTTATATGGCAAATTACTTTTTACCATCTGGTGAAAAATTTGAATATGGCATGAAAGAAAAATCTATTTCAACAGTAAAAGTTTTAAAAACGTATGCTCTTGAAATTGGTATTCCAGAAAAAGAATGGGATGAAGGAGTAAATAAAGCAGTTGATAAGCATTATGGCTCCAAATACGACCAAGCTAAAACTGAAAAATGTCATACATTTGTTGAAGCTTTAGTTCCGAATGGAGCTGAAAGAGTAAAAAAAGTAGTTCAAACTTTATATTAATAAAAAAGGAGAAAAAAATGGAAAAAGAAATGTTAGTACTTCTTAAGCTTAAAGAGGGTAAATTAGAAACTTTCATGGGTTGGATGCAATCAGATGAAGGGATGGGTGTTAGAAAAAGTGTTGCCTATCCAGAAAAAACTGTTGGAGCCATGATTCCAGATAAAAGTGGGATGTTATTTAAAGTTAATGTTCATAATGAAGCTGGAATGAAAGAATTTGTAACTGGGAATAACCCTACTGCAAAGGCTATTTACGCAGAATGTGTAGAGAGTGCTCAGTTATTTGAATTATCTAAAGTTGATTTATAAAGGAGAAAAAATGCAAAAAATAATATTAACACTTTGTTTGGTCTTATTTGTTAGCTCAGCATACGCAGGTTCATGTCCAATGTTAGCTAAAAATATTGAAGATAAGATTAAAAAAGCTCAAGAACTTAAAGATCAAGGTATGGATGCTCATAAAGCTGGTGATCATGCTAAATCTGAAAATCTTTTAAATGAAGCTCTTGCTCTTTTTAAAAGTTAAATAGAAAGGAAAAAAATGAAAAACTATATAGTCACGCACACATTTAAATCAAAAGAAGCAAAAGCTAAAATGATTGAAGTTACTGGTTCAATGTCTATGGAAGATATGACTAAAGCAATGACAAGTGATAATGCAAAGTGTCAAATGAGCTGGAATACACCTGGTGACAATTTAACAATGTATTGTTGGTGGAAAGGTACTGATCCAGATGCAATTAATAAACAATTAGAGTCTATGAACGATTTCTATGAACCTCATAAATTTGTTGAGTGTACTGATGATGTTATAGATTTTAATGCTAAATAAAAATACCTAAATTTTTACCAAGTGAGGAAAAACAATGAAGGTAATTTATACTAGAACAATGAGAGTAAAAGATGATGGCCTTGGAAAAGCAATGGAAATAGGAAAAGGCTTAGCGGCAGTTAGAAAAAAACATTATCCTAACCATGAAGTCTATTTTTCTTTTCAAATGGGTGGGGATCCAAGAACAATAAGAGAAACTTTAATTGGAACTATGTTTGAAGGTGATAATGAAGCTGATGCTAACATGTCTGCAGATCCTGAATATATAAAACTTTTAGATCAATTAAAAGAAGTCGCCATAGAGGGAACTATTAAGGACGAGATTAGACCAATATTTAGTGAAGGAGAATAAATAGTGTTGGAAAAATTTAATGGAATATTTTATTTAGCAGTTTTTATAATCCACTTTATAGGATTTGCTTATTATGGATTTAGATGCGTTTTCCAGACAAAGTCCTTCTTAGATAAATATGGTATCGATGATACTGGTGCAGGAATGGTTAGATTTTTTGGATCAATATTTCTTGGTTCAGTAGTTATGGCTATTTATGTTGGTTTTATAAGACCTAATGGTTTAGAGACAACATGGGCATTCTTTAACTTGATCTTTTTGCAAAACTTATCTGCATTTATTGTTGGCTTTTATAATACAAAAATTAATAAACTTGGACACACAGACAAAACATCGGATGAGGGAATTTATGCTCCATTAGTTTTGACTATACTTAGTGCTGTGATGATCTATGGTTTTAGTGACAAAATCTATATTTAACAACAAAGGAGTATAAAATGTCGATGTTAGAGAAATACACCAATGCAATTGATAAAAAAGATGAGTCAACTATGAATGAACTTTTGCATGATGACTTTAAATTTACAATGCACAAGTCAGGAAACACCATTGGTAAAGCTGATGTTATAAAATGGGCAATGAGCGGTGATATTAACCAAGATAAAGCCAGGGTAGTCTATGAAAATGATGAAATTGGAGTTCACCATTCAATAGTTACATTCAATGACGGAAATGTTGAGGCAGTAATGGCAGTTTATAAATACAAAGATGGAAAAATTATAAGTTTAGAGACTGGTGCCACTCCAATGCCAAAATAGGTGAGTCAATTACTCTTTATTTGTATAGCTATAACTGCACTTGATATTTTTTTAATCATTTACGCGTTGACTATCCCACTTTATCCAAAAAAATGGCGAAAAGAGGTAAATAAAAAATATAAAAATGAGACAGCTACTGGAGTAACAATAATTTTTGTAACGATGGCAGCTTGTTTTTTATGGGTAATTTATTTTTATTTCTTAATTTTTGATTTATAATTTTTTATGTTTCCAAAAAAATATTCAAAATTAATATTTATATTCTTTATGGGTCTTGGCATGAGCTTGATCATGACACTTATAATTACATATATCAATACAGGTTATGATGAACTCTATTATAAGAGATTTTTTAAAGCTTGGTCAGTAAGCTTACCTGTTGCATTAGTTGCCACAACAATTGTAGCTCCAATAGTAGAAAAATTTGTAGATAAAATTACCAAATAATAATACTCTTTATATTGTGAGTAATATAATTGCCTACATAGTTCTTATACTTGCAGTAATTTTGGGGACTGCAGCAAATGGTTTTGCTAAAGGAGCTAATGGTTTTACATTATTATTACCAAGCTTATTAACAGCAATAACAATAGTTGCTTGTATGTTTACATTATCAATTGTTATGAAAACTATTCCTGTAGGTATTACTTACGCCTCATTTGCAGGTCTATGTATTATCGCCACAACAATTGTTGGGGTATATAAATTTAATCAAATGCCAGACGTTTTCACTATTGTTGGTTTAACTTTAATTATTTCAGGAGTGTTAATAGTTAATCTTCTTGGTAAAACAAATTAAATTTATGACAAATTTATCTGGATATATATTTCTTCTACTGGCAATTATCTTAGGCATTACTTCAAACGGTTTTTTAAAATCTACTAACGGATTTACCAATTTTGGCCCAACAATTTTTTGTGCAATATCAATAGTTGCTTGTATTTTTTGTTTATCAAAAGCAATGAATATCATTCCGGTAGGTTTCACTTATGCTACGTACGGGGGACTAACAATTACTGCAGTAACTTTATTTGGCGTGTTTAAATACAATCAAATACCAAATCTTTATGGTATTATTGGGATAGCTCTAATTGTTGTCGGTGTAATTCTTTTGAATACTCTTGGTAAAACTACTTAGTTATTGGTCTAAGCATTTTTAAAATTTTATTATGAATATTGTTATTAACTGAAGCAAGAATATTTCCACCTTTAACCGCATTTGCATTTTTCCATGTACTAACAACTCCACCAGCTGCTTTAATGATTGGTATCAAAGGATGAATATCCCAAATTTTATTTCCACATTGAATAACCACATCAACTTTACCTTCTGCAAGATGTGAGTAGCTAAGAGCATCTGCACAAGGAAACTGCATTAGTTTTAAAATTTTGGGTATTTTTTTTTGTTTATTTAAAGATAACATGCCATGAAAAGCAGCAGACATCTTTATATTTTTGAATAGGATTTTTTTATTAACTTTTATTTTTCTTTTTTTTCTTTGATCAACAACATATGCAACTTTATCAGAGGCATTAAAATAATGTTTTTTAAGAACGGGATAATTTGCCAGTCCAATTACAGGGTTGCCTTTATAATTCAAAGAAATTAAGTTACTCCAAGTAGGATTACCAATTACATAAGATCTGGTTCCATCGATTGGATCAATGACCCAAGTAAAATCACTTTTAGTTTTCTTTTTGCCAAACTCCTCGCCTATGACCTGGTGATCAGGAAACCTTTTTCCTATCTCTTTCCTGATAAATTTTTCAAAAGCTTTATCTGAGGTTGTAACAGGATCGAATCCCTTGCCTCTTAATTTGTTAGAGACTTTAAAAGTTCTATTAAGTTTAGAATAATAAAACTTAGTAAGTTTTCTAGCTAAGCCATCAACAAACTTAGAATACCTTTTAAAATCTGATGAATTTAATTTTGACACATGGGACTATTACTATTTAATTTATATTGATTAAAGTAAAATTTTAAATAATTCTCTTATTTTTGTATGAAAATAGAATTAACTGATAACAAAGTGTTTTTTGAAAAACAGGGTGCAAAAAAAGAAATCCACCCTTTTTGGCTAAGAGAACGGGTGAATAGCGAGAACTTTTTAGATCAAAAAACTCAACAAAGATTATTTGATCCAACAATGCTTAAAAGTAGCTCAGAAATTTCAAAAGTGAATATTTCAGATAAATTTCTTGAGGTAAGTTTTAAAGATGGTGCATACGCAAAACTAGTTATCGAAAATATACTTAAAGAATTTGAGAAAGATAATGAATTATACTTTATCAATAAAATTTCATGGAAATCAGACTTTCAAAATAACAATATTTATAAGTTTAATAAAAACTTTTTTGAGGAAAAAATAATGTATGAGTCTTTACTAGACTTTTACAAATATGGATTTGTTATATTTGAAAATGTTCCCACCCAAGATAACTTTATTGTCAATTTCGCTAATTCAATCGGAAGTATTAGACGAACAAATTTCGGTGAGTTTTTTAACGTCAAATCAAAACCAAATCCAAATGATCTTGCCTATACTTCATTACCTTTAGCACCACATACTGACAATCCTTATAGAAAACCAGTACCTTGTATACAATTGCTGCATTGCATCGAAAATGAAGTTGGTGGTGGCTTATCCACATTGGTTGATGGTCTTGCCGTAACGGAAGAGTTAAAAAAAGAACATCCTAGTTTTTTCCAAATTTTAACTGAAATAAAAGTCAGATTTCAATTTGTGGATGATAATGTTGTTTTAGAAGACTGGGCAGAGATGATCCAACTTGATGAAAACAAAAGACTTAAACAAGTCAGATTTAGTCCTCGATTAGATTTTGTCCCCTTAATGGATAAGGGAAAATTAGAATTATATTACGCAGCTAGAAACAAAATATCAGAAATGTACAACTCAGAAAAATTCAGAATTGAATTTAAATTAAAACCTGGTGATCTATTGATGATGGATAACTATAGACTTCTTCACGGCAGAACCGAATATAATGCTAATGAAGGTAATCGATTTTTACAAGGTTGCTATATAGATTATGATAGCACTGAGGGAAAACTCAAACACCTGAAAAGAAAATTCAATATATAGATTATTTGTTAAAGCAATTGTTTACTAATATTGCCATTAATATCCAAATTACAAATGTTTCCCCATGACTAAATGTGTAATCAGCTCCAGCAAAACCTGCTGCAATATTTATAGCGTAAATAATTATCGTAGAGACAATTAAGCTTACAAGTAAGTTAATTAATCCTTTTACATATTTCATAATGAAACAATATAGATATTAAAACTCAATGCAATTTTTAATTTTCTATTTTTAAGTGAAGTTTTTTTAAGATGTGGGAAGACTAATAAATAGTTAGGTTGTATTCAAGAAATATATTTAATTAATTTGCAAATAAATATCTTGAATACAACCTTGCTGAAATTTAACTTCTAATTAAGGAGGTAGTTTTAATGAATCAAATGCCACCTGACACTTAGCTGGGTAGCTTTATATTTCATAAAAACGAAAACAAAAAACTTAAAGTCCATTCGGACTTAAATGCCATCAAGGCGACTTAAGGGAGCTCTTTTGGCTGGAGAGCAAAGGGGCGACCCCTTAAGTAAATTGAATTTACTTTTTTAAAATTCGGCAAATTAATTTATCTCTAAAATTTAGTCTTTTGTTATATTTCCTGCTGATTTCGTTTATTCCTTTTACAATATCTGCACTACTTAAATTCAATAATGTTGAAATGTATCGATTTTTAATCATTTCCACATATTTCTCTCTCGATATCTTTACTTTGAAAGAAAACGTCTTCGAAACACTCCCAGGATATAAACCATTTATATATCTCAGTATCTTTTGATCTCTTTTAAGCGATTTACTTAATTTTTTTTTCATTTTTAAAAAAGTTGGAATTTCATTTTTAGATGTGGCCAAGGTAAATATTGCTATCCGACCACCAAAATTAAGGCTATTTATACATAGCAAAAGTAGTTTTTTTATATCTTTAAGTGGTAAAAAATGAATTGTTTGTTTTAGTAAAATTAAATCAAATTTTTTTCTATTCTTTTTTAAGTAACTTATTGCATCTGTTTTATTAAAAATAATTCTTTTATCTCGATCTTTATGTTGCTCAATATCAATACCTATTGGCTTATAAGCCAATCTAAGCTTAGATGTTAGATTTCCTAATATCTTACCTCTTCCACATCCAATATCTAAAATTTCAGAATTCTTATTAAGTTTAGTTTCTTTAACTAAGAATTTGTTAAATGATTTAATATAACTAGTTGATGAAAGCCAAGTTTTATTATCCCAGTTCTTTAATGACACGCAATATTAAATTTTTTTAATCGCCAATAATTATAGGGCCAAGGAGTTAAAAAACCAGCTAAGAGCATAATTGGCACAACCCACCATGTTAATATTGCACCACCCGTTAAAAAGTAATCAGTTAAGTTCATAGCAATTTCCATACTTATCATTGATATAAAACTCATTCCGATTGCAGTTTTAAAAGCTTTAGAAAAATCAAAACTTTGTCTCATTAATATAATTGTTTCCAAAATGATACTAGTAATCAAACCATTAATGATTGCTAAAATCATAATTCCTAAAACAGGAAATGGAATTTTTGTTAGCTGAAAAAATAAAATTGTACCTAAATCACCGATTGCACAACCCAACAAACACCAAGCGGTATTTTTAGCACTTCTTTTCCAAGTATGTTTGCATGACCAATGAAAATTAGCCTTCGCAGTTGTGTCCATTAAGTTAATTTATATCAACTTTAGCAATCATTCCAACTTGATAATGGCCAGGAACATTGCAAGCTACTTCAATGTTAACTGCATTATCAAATTTCCAAATGATTTCACCCTTTTGTTTTGGTTCAAGTAAAACACTATTGCTATGTGAATGGGCCATAGCTTTATCCATTTTTGCCATTTTTTTCATTTTTTCTTTATCAATGGAATCAGCTAAAAGAATTTCATTTTCAACCATTTTCATCATTTCTGGTTGATGTTTCATGTGCATCATTTTATTTGCAATATTAAATTCATGAACAAGCATACCTGCATTTTCAACTTCAAATTTTATTGTTTCGCCTGATTTAATTTGAAATGAACTTGGTTCATAATAGTTGTCATACATTACAACTTTAATTGTTCTTGAAACTTCGCTCTCTTTACCTTTTGTGCCAATTTTCATGTTTTTGTCTGCGTAGGCAAATGTATTGAAAAGTAAAGTTATTAATAAAATTTTAATTAATCTCATATCTAAAAAATAATATTTTAAAATGTTTTAACAATGGGTCAATTTGTACTATTATGTTATTGTACTACAATGATTTTCAAACAATTATTCGATACAAAATCTTCGACGTATACTTATTTAATTTCATCCGGAGAAGGTAGAGAAGCATTGCTTATAGATCCTGTAATAGAAAATGTTAGTGAATATATAAATTTGCTTAAAAAATTAGATTTAAAATTAGTAAAAGTAATTGATACTCATATTCACGCTGATCATGTAACAGGAGCATCTAAGCTCAAAGATATTACTAAATGCTCTACTATTATGGGTGCACACACTCCTGCAGATGCCGTTGAAATTAAAGTAAAAGATGATGAATATATTAATCTTGATAATCTGAAAATTAGAGCGATGTATACTCCCGGACATACTTCAGATAGCTATAGCTTTTTAATGGATGATTATCTTTTTTCAGGTGACACACTTCTAATTAACGGGACTGGTCGAACAGACTTTCAAAATGGTAGTTCAAAAGATGCTTATAATTCAATTTTTAATAAACTTTTAAAATTGCCTGAGGAAACCCTTTTGTACCCTGCTCATGATTATAAAGGTGAAAAAGTAAGCACGATTGGAAAAGAAAAAAAACAAAATCCAAGATTACAAGTAAGCAGCGTTGATGAATATATTGAAATCATGAATAATCTTAATTTAAAAAAACCTGCTCAGATTGATTACAACGTATCTAAAAATATAAATTTAGGTACCTAAGATGAGCATAGGATATATTAGTTCATTATAAATTAGATAAGAATAAATATGTTAAAAATTTGGTTATTATATATTGTATTTACTTTCTTTATGATGATTGGTGTTGTATTTGGTCATCACAAAAATGAGAAATACGCTTTTGATAAATTATATAAATATTCTATTAAAAAATCACAAGACGCAGTTGAGTTTAAGTCAGCAATTATAAATAATGAAATATCTGCTGTAGTCGAAGAACAGATTAATAAGAAAAAATCAAAAAACGGCGACTATGGTATGGTATCTTTTATACTATTTGAGGACGGCGTAATTAAGATTGATCAATTTAAGAAATCAAAATATAGAAATGGTTATATGCCTTCTCACTCAGTTGGTAAATCTTTAGTATCTCTGGTTACAGGTTATGCAATTTGTGGTGGTTATATTGATCCAATTGATCGTAGAATAGATTATCCAACAGTTGAAAATACTTTATATGAAAATCAAATATTATTAAATTTACTTAATATGACTGCAGGTGATGAACATATAGTTGGTGATAGATATTTTGGTGACGACAATGGTTTCAAAGGCAAAGGAGTAAATGTAAATACAATACCTATTAAAAGAATTATGAAAAAATTTAAAAATACAAAACCAATTATAGATGAAAAAGGTGCTTGGAACACATCAACAGGCAAGATAGAGGGTAGAAAGTATAATTACTCAGCAATGACTACAAATGTTATAATGAATTATGTAATTTACAAAACAGGTGATGACTGGAATAAATTATTGCATAAAGTATTTACCGAAGACGCAAAGGTAAAAAGAAATGTATATTTTGGTAAATCAATACGAAAAAACAAAGAAGGAAATAGATCATCTGGTGAATATGGTCGTTATACTTTTTTTGCTGATAGATACGATTATTTAAGAATTGCTTACTCAATGATGAATCATTGGAATAATGATACTTGTATTGGTAAGTATTTAAAGTCTATGTATGAAAACAGAATTGATAAAAACTATGATAGAAATTACAATAAAAGAACTGATATGTCTGTATCACAGATGGCAACAAGTTATGGTGGTCAGTTTCACTTTGACCTATATGGATTAGAACACAAAACTATTCTTGCAATGGATGGTTTTGCAGGTCAACAATTAATTATAGATTTTGATAGACAAAGAATTATACAGGTATCTTCTACCGATCTACATTATGATTGGCGGAATACAGTTTATAAACAATTACAAAAAGATTGATCTAAAATTTTAAAAAATTTATTTAAATTGAGGATTTTAAAGCTTTATAGATTAGTTCTTTAGTAGTCTCTCCAAGACTTCGATAAACTTCTTTATTATCTTTGAAAATTAAAAGTGTAGTTTGATATTGTACATTAAAAAAATTAGCAATTTCTTTGTTGGTGACATCAAATGCAAAATATTCAATATTTTTAAAATCATTTTTTGCTTTTTGCAAAACTTTCATTTGACTAGCACAGGACATACAATACTTAATCCAAGAGCTCACTACTACAACTTTGCCTTCAGATTGTGCTTTATCAAATAATTCTTTTTTAAAAGTTGTCTCCTTTTCCATTGCATTGACATTGAATGCAAATAAAAGAAAACAGAAAGTAAAAATTTTTTTCATAATTGCTTATACAACAAATATTAAAAACCAATAAGAAGCTAGACCTGAAAATATTGTCGCAATTATACTCCTTGAGAAAATACCAATAACCATTGCAATTATTGCAGCTAATATCTTTGGATTATCATCTATTTCGAACAAGCCTTTGTCATTAATAAAAATTGCCGGAAAAATTATTGCAGGAAATATTGCAGATGGCACAAATGACAATATCTCTCTAATTCTATCATTAAACATTTCCTTTTTAATTAAAGCTATCATAGAAAATCTTGTTAAGTACGTAATCAATCCACAATATAGAATTAATGCCCAGTTGCTCATGCTTTTTTGTTTTTTATTGTTAAAATCATTGCAGTAAATAACCCTGCTAACGCAGCAACTATGACGTATGCTTTAAAAGGGATATAATTATATCCAAATGTAGCAACCAACCCTGAAATAATTATTACAATCACATTTATAAATTTTCTAAAGTCATTAACTAATAAGGCTAAAAAAGTTAAAGGAACCGCAAAACTTAGACCAAGTTTTTCTGGAATTGCTGCCCCAAGTATAATTCCTAAGAATGTTGTTGATTGCCATATCACCCAACAAGTAGCTCCCCCACCTACTAAATGAAAATATCTATTATTATCTTTATTCTTTTTCAAATATTCATTTGAAATTGCAAATGCTTGATCAATTAAAAAGTATGAAATAATAATTTTCCAGATTAATTTTAAATCTGATAGATGTTCGGATACGACTGCACCATAAAGTAAATGTCTTGAATTAACAGCCCCAACAGAACTTATTATTACTAAAGATGAAGCTCCTCCTGAAAATAATTGCAATAATACTATTTGCGAAGCGCCACCAAAAATTATTAAAGACATTGCCATTGTTTCAATTGGAGTAAATCCAATATCAATAGCCAATACGCCAAATATCAAACCAAATGGGACCACTGGTATCATAAGTGGGCTTACGTCAATAATTCCCTTTAAAAAAACTTTAAAGTTACTTTTCATTTTCTAAAAGGTTTTTATTAGAAGCAAACTATATGATCAATATGAATTGGTCTTTTGATACCAAATTTTTCATCCACTTCATGTTGATGTATATGGTGTGAGTGAACAAATACTGGAATTAAAGTATTACTTGGAGCCCTAAGAGTATAAATAAAATTAGTGCCCCTAAATTTTCGATCAACTACCTCGAGTTTTAAATTACTTGTGTCATCATGCTCTAAATCTTCTGGCTGAAGTAATAGTTGCACATTAGCACCTTCTGGATACTCTTTTATAAAATTCCCTTCAATAGTGCCTAAATCCCAGTTTTCTAAAGTATTTTTTCCAGTCACTTTTGCTGGAACTAAAATTCCTCTATTTAAAAAATTGACTACTTCAATAGAATTTGGCAAATGATAAACCTTGTAAGGATCATCAAATTGTTTCAGTTCTTGATTTAAAATTATTCCACATTTAGATCCTAAATAAAATGCCTCATAAGAGTCATGTGTAACAATGATCGTTGTGATCTTTAATTTATTTAAAATTTTTTTTAATCTTACTTGAATTTCTTCTTTAAAACTTTGATCTACATTTGATAATGGCTCATCAAGTAACAACAAGTCTGGCTGCATTATCAATGATCTTGCTAATGAGGCTCTTTGGGCTTCACCAGCACTTATTTCATGAGGGTATTTATTCAGAATGTGAAATATATCTAATAAATCTACTATCTCCTTTAAACTAATTTTTTTCTCTTTTTTTTCCTTATTTCTCTCTGAACCAAGCGAAATATTTTTTTCAATAGTGTAGTGTGGGAATAGGCTGTTATCTTGAAAAGCAAGTGAAACATTTCTTTCTTCTGGCTCTAAATTAATATTTTCAGAAGATAAAGTTTTTCCATTTAATATAATTGATCCTTTTTTTAATTTTTCAAGACCCGCAATCGTTCTTAAGATTGTGGTTTTTCCAATTCCTGAAGGACCTAAAAGACATATTACGTCACCTTGATTTTCAATTGCAAAAGAAACATTTTTGACTTTAGTTTTATTACCTACATTAAAATCAACGTTGTTAACTTCAAAAAAATTTTTAGTCATTATTATCTCTTAAAATATATTTAGATGTAACAATTATGAAGAAAGTTGCAATCAAAATCAAAAATAATGAAGGTACCGCAGCAGCCTCAAGTAAATCCTCTGATGCAGAGATATAAGCTGTTGTTGCAAAAGTTTCAAAATTAAAAGGTCTTAAAATAAGAGTAATTGGTAGTTCTCTTATTATTTCTAAAGAGACTAATATTCCAACAAACAACAAAGAATTTCTCAAAAAAGGAATATGGATATTCATAAACGTTTTTCTTTTTGAGTAACCAAGTAAATATGAGCTTTCATCAACTGAAATATTAATTTTCTCATAGCCTGATTTAATTCCATTATAAGCAAGAGAATAAAATCTAATAAAGTATACAAGCACTAATCCAAGAATTGATCCTATAAAAACTTTTTTAATAGAAACAAAACCCAAATTTTTAATCACACTATCATCAAACCATGCAATAAAGGTTATGAACGCAACAGCTAAAATTACTCCAGGAATTGCATAACCTGAAATAGATAATGTGGATAAAATATTTAATGTTTTGTTTTTATTTACTCTATTTCCATAATTGGAAACTAAACCAAATATTATCAACAACAGACTTGATAAAATTACTAGATAAAGAGTATTCATTAATAAATCTAAGATTTTTAAATCAAACAAATTTTCTGGAAATTTAATTGTCCAATACATCATCTGACTAAGCGGAAATAAAAAGCTTAAAAAGAATACTAAAAAACAAAAAGAAAAAGCTAAAAAAGCTTTTTTACCTGAAAGTTGTATTTTTTGTTTTTGTTTAAATCCTGCCTTGGTATTGAAGTGATATTTGGCATTTTTTCTCGATAAATTTTCTAAGATAAAAAGTGCAAAAATAAATAACAATAAAAAGAACGATAATTGATTTGCAAATGCTAAATCATCAAAAGCAATCCATGAATTATAAATACCTGTTGTTAACGTATTTATTGAGAAGAAATCTACTGCACCAAATTCAGCAAGTGTCTCCATAGCCACCAGCGATAAGCCAGCAACTATAGCAGGTCGTGCTGCTGGGAGAATAATTGAATAAAATGCCTTAAACTTTGTAAACCCGAGGTTTTTTCCCAAATCAATTATGTTTTGTGATTGATATAAAAATGACGCCCTCGCTAGAATATAAACGTAAGCATAAAGTGAAAAAGAAATTGATAATACCACACCTAATAAACCATCAAATTTAGGAATGCTTTGGTTGTAATTACTTTCACCAAATAAATTTTTTAAAATAGTATAGGCAGTTCCATAATTTTCAAAAAAAGCTGTTAAAGAATACGCATAGATATAAGGGGGTACAGCAAAAGATAGAATTAGTGCCCATTTAAAAAAATTACTAAAGGGAAAATTAAAAAATGAAACCAAGTAAGCTGATCCTGTCCCTATAATAAAAGTTAAAATTAAAACACTCACCAATAAGATTAGGGAATTGAAAATATACTCCAATAAAAAAGTATCTTTTAATACTTGATAGTAATTAGAGGTATTGTCAAAAAAACTAGAAAAGACAGTTAAAATTGGAATAATTACAAATAATGAAATTATAAAAGAAGATATATACCAAAAATTTATTCTCATAATTTATAATCCGCCTTATAAACATGAAAGTATTATGTTCAAGGCCTTAATAAGGAGACAACTTAATTAAGGCGCTTGAACACCCAGAAAATCAAAAATCAAATACTTTTAGGATATGCGGAACCTCCTCAGTTTTAATTTCTGAAAGCTTTCTGTTATTTACTCTTTTGTTGATTTTTTCACACTCCAAACTGCATGGGGAACATGCTTTGGAAGACTTATTTAAATCAACTTCAGAAATAAATTTCTTTTTTTCTTCCATTTGCTATTTCCATCCAGCAGCTGTCATTACTTCAACTGCAGCAGCTTGATTTTTTCCATAAGAAGCTAATTTAGTTTTCATATCTTGTTTGAAATCTAATCCTAAATTATTGACTACTAATGGACTTGGTGAAACACCATCAATCATTGGGAACTCAAAAGTATTGTTTGTAAAATGCTCTTGAGACTCTGGAGTTAATAAAAACTCTACAAGTTTAACAGCGTTAGCTTTGTTAGGTGCACTTTTTACTAAAGCAGCACAACTAACATTCATGTGCGTTCCTCTATCATTTTGATTAGGAAAGAAAGCTTTTACTTTTTTTGCAGCTTCCTGTTGCTCTGCACCTTTTTTACCGGATAACATTAGAGCTAAGTAGTAAGTATTAGCTACCGCAATATCAGCTTCACCAGCAGCGACTGCCATAATTTGTGCTCTATCATTACCTGTTGGTGTTCTTGCCATATTTGCCACAACTCCTTCAGCCCATGCTGCTGTTGCAGCTTTTCCATTATTTTTAATCAAAGACGCTACAAGAGATTTATTATAAATGTTACTAGATTTTCTTATTACTAATCTACCTTTCCACTTTGGATCAGCTAAACCTTCATAAGTCATTCCAGATAATTCAGCACCAGTTACTCTCTCTGGTGAGTAATAAATTATTCTTGCTCTTTTTGCGATTCCAACCCACTTGTTTGTTCTAAAGCTTTTTGGAACAGCATCTTTAATTGCTGCAGATGTTAAACCACCTTGAAGTGCACCTTTTGCATCCATTGCACCACATCTACCTGCATCTGCAGTGATGTATAAGTCAGCAGATGAGTCTGCACCTTCACTTATGATTCTTTTTTCTAAAGCACCTGATTTTCCGTTTATTAAATTAACTTTAATCCCAGTCATATTTGTAAACTTAGAATAAAGCTCAGAGTCTGCTTTATAATGTCTTGCATTGAAAACATTAACCTCGTTAGCAATTGCAAATGATGATACAATTACTGAAAAGATTAACGTTATAATTGATAACTTCCTCATTTATTCTCCGTTATTCTGAGTTCTTCCGCACAATTTAATGAGAATGAGAACTATTCTCATTGAGAATGATTATCAATTGCAATATTGTCGCAGTCTATTGAGACTTCCAGTCCCCTATTTTGCTAAATAAGAAATTTCTAAAAGCTGTTACTCTAGCTGTGTTTTTTAGTGATTGTGGATACACAAAGTGTGCTTCCGTGATTGGTCCCTCTGATTTTGGAAGAACTTTAATTATATTTCTTGAATTACTGACAAGATATTCTGGTAATGCAGCTAAACCAACACCAGCTTCTACTGCTAAAAGCAGTCCCATTACGCTATTAACCTTCATAATAGTCTTTCGTTTTTTTCCATCATGCATTCCTAATTTAAGCGCCCAATCTGGATTATAAACTGGTGATGGAGCCCCTTTGCCAAAAGATATAAATTTATGCTTATTTAAATCAGCTATAGTTTTAGGCATCCCATGCTTCTCTAAATACTTATTTGAACCATATATAAAGTATTTAAGATCAATCAATTTTTTTTGAATATAGTTTAGTTGTTTTGGTCTTCTCATAAAAATACCTATATCAGCTTGTCTAGTGCTTAAATCTAGCTCTTTGTCCTCAAAAATAAGTTCTATTTCTACTTCAGGATTTAGGCGCATAAATTCCTCAATTCTTGGTGTTAACCAATGCGTGCCAAAACTTCTAACAGTTGTAATTGTTAATTTGCCAGTAGGTTTATTTTTTTGATCTCCTAGAGAGGTTTCAACTTCTTTTAATTTGCTAATAACTTCATGAGCAGTCTTAAAAACATATTCTCCATTTTCTGTAAGTGTCAGCCCTCTTGCATGTCTTTCAAATAACTGAACTTTTAGATCTTGTTCTAAAGATTGAATTTGTCTACTAATTGCAGATTGACTAAGGTTTAAATTAACAGTGGCATTAGTAAAACTTCCTGCCTCCGCTACTGCATGAAAAATCTTAAGTTTGTCCCAATCCATTATTTATTTAAATCAACCAAAACTCTCCCAGAAATTTCACCCTTTAATATTTTAGGATAAGTTTCAATTAACTCCTCTAAGCTAACTGTTTGAACTGATTTTTCTATTAAATTAAAGTCAATTAGTTTTGCTGCTTCGCCCCAAATAAATTCTCTTCTTTTGATACTGCAATTAGCTGAATCCATTCCCCAAAGTTTTATTCCTCGTAACATAAATGGAATAACATTAGTGTTAAGCTCATTAGTACTAGCATTACCGCAGACTGCAATAATTCCATTTGAATTCGTTTGAACAATTGCATTTGCTAAAATTTTTCCACCGACTGTATCAACTACTCCATCCCATAAACCTTTATCTATAAGCTTAGGGTCTTTATCAAATTCACTACGATTTATAACATTTTTAGCACCTAACGATTTAAGATAATCTGCTTTTGAGTCTTTGCCTGATACAGCTGTTACATTGTATCCCATTTTATTCAGTATCATTACTGCAATACTTCCTACTCCTCCTGATGCTCCAGTAACTAAAACATCATTTACTTTTGCACCAAGTAATATTTCTTCTCTTGCTTTAATTGCAAATGCAGCCATTAAAGAAGTAAAGCCTGCAGTTCCTAAAATCATTGCTTGCTTACTTGTTAGATCATCCGGTTTCTTAACCAAAAAATCACCATTGACTTTTGCCATTTGCGAGTAACCACCATAGAAGATTTCTCCAACTCTAAAACCAGTTAAAATTACTTGATCACCTGACTTAAACTTTGAATTTTCACTGTCGACAACAGTTCCTGAAAAATCAATTCCAGGGATGTGAGGAAATTCTTTTACTAATCTTCCACCATTTTTTAAAATCATTCCATCTTTAAAATTCAGATCTGAATAATCTACTTTGATGGTTACATCACCATGTTTTAAAAAACTTTTATCTACTGATTTTACTTCTCTTGTAAAGTTGTCACCTTCTTGATTTAAAACTAATGCTTTAAATTGATCAGACACTTTTAATCTTTTGAATTGCTAATTAACCTTAAATATCTATTTTGATAACTTAGATCTTCTTTGAATTGACCTAAATAATAATTTGTAACTGTTGTTGCTTGTTCTTTTTTAATTCCTCTCATCGTCATACACTGATGAGTTGAGTCTATTGTCACTGCTACTCCTTTGGCATCCAATGCCCCCATTAGTGTATTCGCAATTTGCATAGTTAATCTTTCCTGAGTTTGCAATCTTTTTGAGAAAACCTCAACAACTCTTGCCAATTTACTTAACCCAACAACTCTTTCATTAGGGATATAAGCTACGTGCGCTTTACCTATAATAGGTGCCATGTGATGCTCACAATGACTTTGAACAGAAATATTCTTTTGAATAACCATGTCATCGTACCCATCAACATCACCAAAAGTTTTATCTAAAACTTGGATAGGATCTTCTTTGTAACCTTTGAAATACTCTTTGAATGCTTTAACCACTCTTTTTGGTGTCTCCAATAATCCTTCTCTACTTGGATCTTCACCCATCCAAGCTAAAATAGTTTTAAAAGCTTCTTCAGCTTCCTTATCAGAAATCTTTTTAGAATTTTGATTATTATCTATATCTTTAACTAATTTCATGGTGGGTTTTATACCTATAAATGCGTATTTTTAAAATATTTAATATATCGAGATATGTGCTACATAATCACCGAATATGTTCAAAAAAAGAGAAAATGTGCTGGAAATTGAAGAAGGGAATCTACTTTCCCCTAAATTTGATAATGATGGATTAATTCCTGTAATTACAATGTGTTCTCAAACAAAAGAAATTTTAATGCATGGTTATATGAATGTTGAAGCGTTAAAAAAAACTATCGAAACAAAAGAGGCTCATTATTACAGCAGATCAAGAAAAGCTATCTGGCATAAAGGTAAAACAAGTGGTTTTATTCAAAAAGTAACTGAAATCAAAATTGACGATGACCAAGATTCTATTTGGTTAACTGTTGATATCGGTGATGGTGCTAGCTGTCATGTGGGTTATCGATCTTGTTTTTATAGATCTATTCCGCTTGGACCTATTGAAAATGGACGAGAAGTAGAAATGAAATTTACTGAAAAAGAGAAAAAATTTGACCCTGAAAAAGTTTATAAGGGTCAACCGAACCCGACTAAGATTTAGATAATGGAAAAAAATGAAATTAAAATTTTAAAATTATTTGGTCCATCAGTGATGGTTGCCAAAATACCTAATACTACACTTGATGCATTAAATAACTATATAGATGTAGTTGTCGAAGATAAAAAAAAATCATCTGATCTTGATTATGGTAATCAATTAGTTGGTGATGTTACTCAAGAATTTAAATTAGATCGGGAAATAATTGAAAAAAGTGGATGGGGGAAATTTCTTGCTGGATGTGTTAACAAATGGGTAGAAGTAGAATTAAAAAAGAAAATCACTAAATTTGAGCTGATGACCACTTGGATAGTAAGACAATTTGAAAATGAATATAATCCAACTCATTGGCATAGTGGTCATATATCTGGTGCAGGTTTTTTAAAAGTTCCTTCAACTTTTGGTAAACACTATCAAGAAAAAACCAAAAATTATCAAGGTGGTCAGCTTCAACTCATTAATGGAACAAGGCATTTTTTATCTCCATCAACTTTTTCTATAACCCCTAAAGTAGGAGATTTTTATTTTTTTCCAAACTATTTAATGCACACAGTCTTTCCATTTAAGAATACTAAAGAGGAAAGAAGATCAATATCATTCAATGCAAAAATTGATGATAATATCTATAATATTTATGGTGGAAGATAAAGTTCAAAAAAATGTTCTTGGCGAAACTTTGGAAGAATGTTCTTTAGATCCTTTAACGGGTTGGTATCGAGATGGCTGTTGTAATACTGATGAAAATGATCATGGTTTACACACAGTTTGTGCAAAAGTTACAACGGAATTTTTAGAGTGGTGTAAAGAAGCTGGGAATGATTTAATTACCCCGCACCCTGAATTTGGATTTCCCGGCTTAAAAGATGGTGATGGATGGTGTGTTTGTGCTACTTGGTATGCTCGTGCAGTAGAAGCTGGTAAAGGTTGTCCAATATTTTTAAAGAGCACTCATGAAAACACACTTAAAATTTTACCAATCGAAACTTTAAAGAAATTTGCAATAGATCTATCTTAATTACATATTACCATACTTAGGTCCACCACCACCTTCTGGGGTAACCCAAGTAATATTTTGTGATGGCTCTTTAATATCACAAGTTTTACAATGAATACAATTTTGAGAATTAATCACAAACTTTTGGACATTGTTTTCATTTTGAACCTCATAAACTCCAACTGGACAATATCTTTGAGCAGGTTCATCAAATTTTTCTAACGTATAACTAATTGGCAAATTTGGATCTTTCAATTTCAAATGCACCGGTTGATTATCAGCGTGATTTGTACCCGTTAAATAGACCGAGCTTGTTTTATCAAAAGTGATGATATTATCAGGTTTTGGGTATTCAATTTTAGGCATTTCATTTGCTGGCTTAAGTGTTTCGTGATCAGCATGTTTATGTTTTAAGGTAAAAGGCATTCTGCCTCTGAATAAAATTTGATCTATTCCTGTAAAAATAATACCCAAAATAAGTCCCCAGCTAAAACTTGGTTTGACATTTCTAGCCTTATAAAGCTCGTCATAAACCCAGCTATTTTTGAACTTTTCCTCAAAGATCGACAAATCTTTTTTCAATTTAAAATGTTCATCAATAGTTTCAGCAGCTATCATTCCACTTTTCATAGCTGTATGCGAACCTTTTATCTTAGGCATATTTAGCGTACCCGCATCACATCCAACAAGTAATGCTCCAGGCATAAACATTTTCGGTAAACTTTGAAAACCACCTTCAATTAAAGCTCGCGCTCCATAAGAAATTCTTTTTCCACCTTCAATAATTTTTTTAATTGCTGGATGAGTTTTAAATCTTTGAAATTCATCAAAAGGAGATAAGTGAGGATTTTTATAATCTAATCCAATGACATAACCTAAGAAAACTTGCTTGTTCTCAGCATGATATATAAAACTTCCACCATAAGTGTTTTTATCTAATGGCCAACCAGCTGTATGCATAACCATCCCTTCTTCATGATTTTTTTCATCTATTTCCCAAATTTCTTTAAAACCAATTCCATATTGTTGAGGATCTTTGTCTTTATCTAATTCAAACTTGTTGATTAATTGTTTACCCAAATGACCTCTACAGCCTTCTGCAAAAACAGTTACTCTACCAATAAGATCAATACCAGGCTCATAACTATCTTTTTTGTTTCCCTCTTTATCTAAACCCATATCTTGAGTTGCAACTCCTTTAACAGAGCCATCATCATTATATAATATTTCACTTGCAGGAAATCCTGGAAAAATTTCAACACCAAGTGCCTCAGCTTGTTCTGCAAGCCATCGACATAAGTTTGCAAGACTAATTATATAATTTTTATGATTTTTTTGAACTGCTGGAAGTAACCAAGTTGGCCAGCTTAATGAATTATTCTTTCCTAAAAATAAAAATTTTTCTTTAGTAACTTTAGTTTTGATAGGTGAATTTAATTCTTTCCAACCAGGAATTAATTCATCTAAAGCTCTTGTTTCAAAAACGTTTCCGCTTAATATATGTGCACCTATTTCAGATGCTTTCTCTAACAAACAAATATTTAACTCTGAATTTAATTGTTTTAATCTAATAGCTGTAGCGAGTCCTGATGGACCTCCACCTACAATAACTACATCATATTCCATTGTCTCTCTGGACATACTCAATTTTTTACAGATTATATTATTTTTGTATAGTGTTTAATTTGTTCAATTCCTCTAAGAACTGAGGAACTGCTTCAAAAAGATCAGCTTCAAGTCCATAATCTGCGACACTAAAAATTGGCGCTTCACCATCTTTATTGATCGCTACGATCACTTTACTTTCCTTCATACCAGCTAAATGTTGAATAGCACCTGAGATACCAACAGCGATATACAAATCAGGAACAACAACTTTTCCAGTTTGACCAACTTGATGATCATTACTTATATATCCTGCATCAACTGCGGCTCTTGAAGCTCCGATAGCTGCATTTAATTTATCAGCTAAAGAAGTAATTAATTTAAAGTTATCACCACTCTGCATTCCTCTTCCACCAGAAACAACAACTCTTGCTGTACCAAGTTCAGGTCTATCAGATTTGACTTCTTCTCTTTTAATAAATTTTGTTTTTGCAAATTCTTCACCAGGATCTGCTTTTTCTATAGGAGCTGATCCACCTGAGCTTTCACATGGATCAAAAGATGTGGGTCTAATAGTTACACATTTTTTTGCATCCTTACTTTTAACTGTTGCAAAAGCGTTTCCTGCATAAATTGGTCTTAAGAAGGTATCAGGCGCAATTACTTTAATAATATCACTTATTTGAGATGTGTCTAAAGCAGCAGCAATTCTTGGCATTAAATTTTTGCCAAAAGTATTCGCTGAACTGATTATATGTGAATAATTTTCAGCTAATTTTACAATCACGGGCGCAAAATTTTCAGCAACAAAATTTTCATAGTGAGCAGCTTCAACTTGAATAACCTTTTTGATTAATGGTAATTCTGAAAGCGCTTTTGCAGCTTCATCACAATTATGTCCAATAATAACTGCATGTACATCATTATCAATTTGAGAAGCAGCTGTACTTGCATTAAGTGTAAATGGCTTTAACTCTTTGTTATTATGTTCTGCAATTAATAAAATCGACATTATATTACTTTAGCTTCATTTTTTAATTTTTGAACCAACTCAGCTACACTTGATACTTTTATTCCAGCTTTTCTCTTTGGCGGTTCTTCAACTTTAACTTGCTCTATTCTTGGAGTTATATCTACCCCTAAATC
Organism: uncultured Pelagibacteraceae bacterium; assembly: GCA_902612065.1. Taxonomy (GTDB): domain Bacteria; phylum Pseudomonadota; class Alphaproteobacteria; order Pelagibacterales; family Pelagibacteraceae; genus Pelagibacter. The sequence continues at coordinate 24,989 of CACMBY010000009.1, forward strand.
TGACGCATTTAATTGCTCAATAGGCTTTTTCTTTGCTTTCATTATATTTGGTAATGAAGCATATCTTGGTTCATTCAATCTTAGGTCACAAGTTACTATTGCTGGAACATTAATTTCAATTGTTTCTAAACCTTCATCTATCTCTCTAGTAACTTCTAGTTTACCATCTTTGATTTCAATTTTAGATGCAAAAGTTGCTTGAGGCCAATTTAAAATTGCACTTAACATTTGACCTGTTTGATTACAATCATCATCAATTGCTTGTTTGCCCATAAAAACTAAATCTGGTTTTTCTTTTTCAACAATTTTTTGTAACAATTTTGAAACTGCAAGTGGTTCAATTATACCCTCAGTTTTAACAAGTATTCCTCTATCTGCCCCAACTGCTAAAGCTTTACGAACTGTTTCTTGAGCTTTCTCTTCACCAATACTTACTGCAACAACCTCTGTAGCTTTACCGGCTTCTTTAATTTTAACTGCTTCTTCGATTGCATTATCATCAGGTGGATTTGTCGACATTTTAACATTGTCAGTTACCACGCCAGTGTTGTCTTCCTTAACTCTAATTTGAACGTTGTAATCGATTACTCTTTTTACTGCGACTAAAATTTTCATTAAGCTCTCAATAATTTATTTTCAGCGTCATAAGGACTTTCATCCAATATTGTAGCTTCATACATCTTGCCTAAAATATCAACCTTAAGTTTTTCCCCTACATTAGCTAAGTCTGGTTTTACCATTGCTAATGCAATTGACTTATCTAATCTAAATCCATATTCACCGCCTGTAGCTCTTCCAACAACTTTGTCATCTTTATAAATTGGATTATTTCCTAATACATCTGAGTCAGTTGTATTATGAACTTCGAGAGTAACTAATTTATTATCAAAACCTTTTTCTCTCCACTTGTTTAATGCTTCTAAACCTATGAAATTTCCTTTGTTAGGATGGACAAATCTATCCAAGCCTGACTCATATGGTGAATATTCTATTGATAATTCTGTTCCAACTAATTTATATGATTTTTCAATTCTCAAACTATTCATTGCTCTGATTCCAAAAGGTTTAAGTCCTAAATCTTTTCCAGCTTCCATTAATTTATCAAAAATATGATTTTGATACTCAATTGGATGATGTAATTCCCAACCCAGTTCTCCAACAAAGTTTACTCGCATTGCATTTACTGGAGCATATCCAACATTAACATTTTTTGCTGTTAGCCATTTAAAGTTTTCATTGGAAAAATCATCTGTAGAAACTTTTTGCATTAACTGTCTTGCTTTTGGTCCAGCTACAACAAGTACCCCTGTGCTATTAGTTAAATCTTCAAATATCACTGATCCATCAGTTGGCATCCACTTTTGTATCCAATCATGATCTAGTCTTAGATTTGCACCTGCTGAAACAAGGTAATAACTGTTTTCGGCCTCTTTCATGATTGTAAATTCTGAATGAACTCCACCTTTTGTATTAAGTGCATGACATAGATTTATTCTGCCAATTTTTTTTGGAAGTTTATTTGCAACTAAATAATCTAAAAATTCCTCAGCTTTAGGACCTTTAATTCGACATTTTGCAAATGCCGTCATATCTAATAGACCAACATTTTCTTTTACATTCTGACACTCTTTCTTAATTGCATCAAACCATTTTGATCTTCTAAATGACCAATCATCTTTTTGTTCCATACCATCCGTTGCAAAAAAATTGGGTCTTTCCCAACCAAATTTTTGACCAAACACTGCACCTAAATCTTTCATTCTTTCATAACAAGGAGATGTTCTTAATGGTCTTGCGGCTGGTCTTTCCTCATCTGGATAATGAACAATAAAAACGTGGCTATAAGCTTCTTCATTTTTTGCTTTTAAATAAGATTTGGTTGCATAATTTCCATAACGTCTAGGTTCAACACCAAGCATATCAATTGTTGGTTCTCCATCAACAATCCACTCTGCTAGTTGCCAGCCTGCTCCACCAGCAGCTGTGATACCAAAACTATGACCTTCATTAATCCAAAAATTTTTTAATCCCCAAGCTGGACCAACTATTGGATTGCCGTCAGGCGTATAACAAATTGCTCCATTATAAACTTTTTTAACTCCCACTTCGCCAAAAGCAGGAACTCTATGAATAGCGCCTTCAATATGAGGTGCTAATCTATCTAAATCTTCTTGGAACAATTCGTATTCAGAGTCTTTTGACGGTCCCTCAACATAACAAGCTGGAGCACCATCTTCGTAGGGACCTAAAATTAATCCTCCTGCTTCTTCTCTCATATACCATCTGCTATCACTATCTCTTAAGACACCCATCTCAGGTAATCCTGCTTTTTTTCTTTTTTGAATTTCTGGATGAGGTTCTGTCACGATATATTGATGTTCAACAGGTATTACTGGAATATCTAATCCAACCATTTCACCTGTTTGACGTGCAAAATTTCCTGAGCAAGAAATAACATGCTCACATTCAATTGAACCTTTATCAGTTTCAACTACCCAACCACTTTTTGTTTGTTGGATTGCTGTAACAGCAGTATTTCTATAAATCTCGGCTCCTCTATTTCTTGCACCTGCAGCTAAAGCTTGTGTTAAATCAGCTGGCTGAATGTATCCATCCTCAGGATGTTGAATTGCGCCAATTAAATCATCGGTATGACATAAAGGCCAAATTTCTTTTACTTGTTGTGGTGATAAAAATTTTACATCAACACCAATTGTTTTAGCAACACCAGCATACTGATGATATTCGTCCATTCTATCTTTTGTACTTGCTAAACGAATATTTGAAACAACACTAAAGCCAACATTTTTTCCAGTCTCTTCCTCTAATGTTTTATAAAGATTGACTGCATACTTGTGTAATTGACCAACTGAGTAACTCATATTAAACAGCGGAAGTAATCCTGCTGCATGCCAAGTTGATCCAGATGTAAGTTCTTTTCTCTCAACTAAAACAACATCAGACCAGCCTTTTTTTGCTAAATGATAAAGAGCACTTACTCCAACTACACCACCACCAACTACAACAACTTTAGTTTTTGATTTCATTAAAGGATTCCTACTAAATTTTTATTCATAACGAAACAAAATTGTCATTTTTAATCATATGGAGCTCCCTAATGGGATTGGGCTGGAGACCATGGTTGTTAGCCAGCAATCTTTTAGTGGACCATCTGTTTCATACTTTTCAACTTGCCAGTTAAACTTATGATAAATTTTATCTTTATCTAAAAGTATCACTTCAAATTGAGCCCAATTTTCACCACTTCCAAGCTTTGTTATGGTGTGACTTAAGTGATTGATCATCATTTGATAAGAGTCTCCTTTAATCATTCTTTTGAATTTATCTAAAGGACCAGTAACTTTTTTATTGTTAGGATGAGCAAAGTTCCAAGTCTGCTCTATGCCACTATCCTTATAGACAAGGTCATTATTTTGAAGTCCTGATAATTGAATTTCTATAACTCTATCAGGTTTGATGTCGCTATTGGGTTTTAGTAATTCTGCTTTTGCAATTGATACTGAAATTAAAAAAATTAAAAAAGTACTAAATATTATTTGCAGTTTTTTTAACATCTTCTAAGAATTTTTTTCTTTTTTTATCGCCAACGAAAGGTACAGCAAAGTATCTTCGATATATAACATCCGTTATGCCGCATATATTAAATACTCCACGCCTTAGTCTTTTTGTTGGCATATTAAGAAAAAAAGTTCGAACAGCAAATTGTGGAGATCCATAAGTGCAAAATACAACTGCTTTTTTTCCTTTTAAATTTCCTAAAGGATATCCATAATTTCCAAACAATTTTTTAAATCTAAATGCCCATGGTGGTGCAAGAACTTTATCTATCCATCCTTCAACAATAGCTGGCATTCTAAAATTCCATATTGGAGCAATTAAGACTATTACATCAGAATTTTCTATTCTTTTTCTGTGATTTAATACATCCTCATTAGGTTCCTCTCCTGAGAAAACTGGATCAAATTTCTCCTTATATAAATCAACAACATCTGTAGAGTGACCATTGTTATTAACTGTTTCTACAAAAGTATCTCTTATAGATGCATTAAAAGATTTGTTATTGTAGTGACCATAAACAATAAAAATTTTTTTCATTTAATCTTGAAGAACAGGGAAAGCTTGTCTAACTTTTAAAAAATGTTTCTGATATTCCATTTTAGTACATCTATTCTCGATATATTCAATTTTTTTTTGTTCAACCAATTTTTTTGCTTCCAGATTTTTGATTCCAAGTTGCAACCATAAAACCTTAGCCTTAATTATGATTGCATCTTTAGCAATATCTAAAGCTTCATGAGAGGGCCTAAATACGTTTACTATATCAACTTTATCTTTAATATCGGTTATTTTACCACACACGTCTTCTCCTAAAATTTTTTTATCTTTGGCTTTAGGATTTACAGGGTAAATTTTAAAACCATACATCTGCATATATTTCATAACAATAGTTGATGCTTTTGTAGGATCATTGCTGACCCCAACCATTGCAATGTTTTTGTATTTTAAGAGGATTTCTTTAGTATCAATCATTGTTTTTTTATTTTTTCTTCACAAAACTTTTTTGCCTCATCAGCGGTCATGGGTTGATCTAACTTTTTACTTCCAGCCATACAAGCTTCAATCGCTTTATTTTGATTATGATCTCTAAAATTATAGACTATAACTGTTCCAATAATTAAAAAAAAAATAAGTAATATATTTTTTTTCATTATCTATTTTTCCATTTAGGCTTTCTTTTTTCCAAAAAAGCCGAAATCCCTTCTTTAGCATCCAAAGCCATCATATTTACTGTCATCATTTTGCTGGTATGGGCGTACGCTTTTCTAAGAGGCATCTCTAATTGTTTATAAAATGTTCGTTTACCAATTTTGATTGTTAGGTTTGATTTAGATGCAATTTTTTTTGCAATTTTTAAAACCTCATTATTTAATTTAGATTTTGAAAAACAATCATTTATTAAACCGATTTCTTTTGCATAATTTGCTTTAATTGGCTCACCTGTAAGCAACATTTTCATCATTGGTTTTTTATTAATTTTTCTACTTACAGCAACCATTGGCGTACTACAAAATAATCCAATATTTACTCCAGGGGTTGCAAATAATGCATCTTTAGCACTATAAGCTAAATCACAACTAGCAACTAACTGACAACCAGCTGCATAAGCTGCACCATGCACTTTGGCAATAACAGGTTTATTACCCTCTACTATTTGAAGCATTAACTTAGAACACAGATTAAATAATCTTTGATATTTGTTTCTTACCTTTAAACTTTTTACTTCTTTTAGGTTATGGCCCGCACTAAAACCTTTTCCAGCACCTTCAATAATAATTACTTTTGTTTTTTTGTCTTGATCAAGTTTTTTTAGAACTTTAATTAGATCATTTAAAGTTTTAAAAGATAATGAATTATATGTTTTAGGATCATTAATTTGAACTATAGATATACCGCTAGATAAGTTCTTCACTAATATATTCATCAAAATTCTATTTGAGTTTTCCCTCTTCTCTCATTTTGGCTCTTATCTTCGTTGCCGATATTTTTTGTATTTCTTCTGACAACGCTACCTCTTCAATTTTGTATCCAACCCCTCTACCATAACAAATATTTGTAATATTGGGGACTAACATAATTTTAAAACGACCTTCAAATTCAGGATTAAGTCTGTTTTCTATATTTTTTTTAACTGTATCAAAATCGAAAGGATTATCATCTACACCTTGTACATCTCTTATTTGAATACAAACTTGTCCTGTTTTTTTGATAATTTCTTTAAATAAGGTGTAATGGCCATCGTGAAATGGTTGCCATCTTCCTAACATTTGTGCTGTTGGCTTTTTATTATCCCACTTATAAGTCATTTTTTATTTTTTTATATATTTTCGGTGCCCAATTTTTAGCATCTTGTGTAGTGACATGAAAGTCATACTTACTTGGTTTGATAAACATTTTATTAGTGTCATCAAATCTACCTTTCTTTATAGTATCTACCCATACAATGTAATCTGATGGGAATAAACTTCTTGCTTCAGGAGTTGGACAAATAAAATCGGCAATAACATATTTATTATCTTCTCTTAGTTTTAAAGCAAACTCAGCCATCCTTATAGCCTGTCTTTTCCTCCCCTCTTCTGAAAAATCCCAATCGTTAGCATTTTTTCTTACTTCATCTGCATTTAATCTGTTTGCATTTAACAATGGGGCTAACTCCTTGGCTAAAGTAGTTTTACCTGACCCAGGCAAACCCATTATCAATATTATTTTCATTAATTTACTTTATATAATCCAAGCCAAGCATTTACATCTTTGCTTGCAATGTAATCAGATTTAAAAAATTCAATTTCTTCCCACTTATTATTTTTTTTTAACGTTTCAATTTTTTTATCAAAGCCATACTCTTCATAAATTCCCTCATTTATGGTAAAACAAATTAATCCATTACTTTTTGTAATTCTTATAAATTCGTCTAAAGCTTGTGGTTTAACATGACCAAAAGTAAATGTTCCCACACACATTGTAGCATCAAAAAAATTATTATTTATATTAATTTGTTTGTTTAAATCAATTTTGATTAATTTTTGATACAAATTTTTAGGTATTGTGTCTAACAATTTTTGTGATAAGTCAGCACCATGGAAATGTTTAAAACCAAATTTTTTGAGTTCTAATCCTACCAACCCAGAGCCGCAACCCGCATCAAAAATAGTCATATCTTTATTTAACGCATATTTTTTAAAAACTTCTACAGTTTCTTTAGGTCCTGTATAATTCCAATCAACCATATCTTTGTTGTATTTGTTCCCCTTACCCCACTCATCATAGTATTTCATTACTTCATGAGTAGTTTTGAGTTTATAAATAGGAACTTTATTTCCAACGTCTTTTTGAGCCATAAATAGAATGAGATTATATTACACGATTAATTTCTTTGACAGCATTTTCAAAAAATATAATCATCATTAGATGAATTTTTCTTTAGAAATTGGGCCTCAGACAGATCTAGATACTGTTCCAGCTGTAAAAGATATTTATATCACTATGCTACCTGGGGGAGATTATAAAGAAACAGCTCAACAAGCAGTTGAGTTAGTAAAGAAAGGTTTCAATCCAGTTCCTCATTTTCCAGCTCGATCTATGCAGGATGAAAAACAGCTAAAAGATTATGTTTCGAGATGTAAAGATGGTGGCGTCAAACAAGTTTTAGTTATAGGAGGAGGAAGAGAGCCAATGGGAAAATTCGATAGCTCTTTTCAACTTTTGGAGACTGGTTATTTTGAGAAGATGACGATAGGAATTGCTGGACACCCAGAGGGGAGTCCTGATATATCCGATTCAGATTTAGAAAAAGCTATGAAAGATAAAAAGCCTTATGCTGATTATATTGTAACTCAATGGTTACTAGATCCTCAGCCAATTATAGACTTTATTTCTAAACAAAGCGTACCAGTGCATGTGGGAATTACTGGGCCTCTAAAAATATCTAGCTTAATAAAATTTGCTAATATAGTTGGTGCAAAAAATTCCCTAAATTTTCTTAAATCTAATTTTAGTAAGGCGTTAGATTTATTAAAACCTAAAGACCCTAATGATTTAATTGGGAAAATTAAATCGCACACTGATTTTTTCCACATTTATACATTCGGCGGCTTGAAGGAAACTAACAAGTGGTTGAAGGAGAATAGTTATGTCTAAAGAATTTGACTATACTAATTTAAAGCATGTTACTTCTGTAGATCAATCAGATCGAAAAGTACCATATAACTTAAGACAAAGTGGACCAACTAAAGTTGAAATGTTAATTTCAACAAGAGTAAGAAAATCACCTTATTGGCATTTATCTATGCAAGCAGGTTGTTGGAGAGCAACAGTATACAATCGTATTTATCATCCAAGAGGTTATGTAAAACCAGAAGATGGCGGAGCAATGGTTGAATATGATGCAATTGTTAATCATGTAACAATGTGGAATGTTGCAGTTGAAAGACAAATTCAAGTTAAAGGTCCAGATGCAGAAAAATTTGTTGATTATGTGATTACAAGAGATGCAACAAAAATTTCACCAATGAGAGCAAGATATGTAATTTTATGTAACGCTTATGGTGGGGTTTTAAATGATCCAATTCTTTTAAGAATTTCTAAGGATGAGTTTTGGTTTTCATTATCAGACTCTGATATTGGTTTGTACTTGCAAGGTGTAAATGCAGATGGAAGATTTAATTGCACTATTGAAGAAATCGATGCTTGTCCTGTTCAAATACAAGGTCCAAAATCAAAAGCTCTAATGAAAGATTTGTTAGGTGATCAAGTTGATTTAGAAAATATGCCGTTTTATGGTTTAGCTGAAGTTAAAGTTGCTGGACGAAGTTGTGTGATTTCTCAATCGGGTTTTTCTGGAGAAGCTGGTTATGAGATTTATTTAAGAGATGCGACTTTATATGCTGATGACATGTGGAATGCTGTGCTTGAGGTTGGAAAAAAACACCAGTTAATGGTTATTGCACCTGCTCACCACAGAAGAATCCAGGCTGGCATTTTGTCTTGGGGTCAAGATATGGATCAACAACATAATCCTTTTCAATGTAACTTAGGCTACCAGGTTTCTTTATCAGGAAAAGGTGAATGGAACAAAAATTCTGATTACGTTGGTAAAGCGGCTCTAGAAAAAATGGGTAAAGAACTTAAAGATGGTAAGAAACCATACGCACTTCAGTTAGTTGGATTGGAGTTAGGTGGAAAACCTATTGATGATTATGCGCCAGATTTTTGGCTAATATCACATGAGAGTGGTGGAGATCCAGTTGGTTTCATTACTTCACCATGGTGGCATCCTGAAAAGAAAACAAACATTGCAATGGGATATGTTCCTTTTGATGGGACATTAAATGCAAATGGATTTCCAAAAGGTAAGGTTGGAACTAAATATAAAGTTCATTTACCCGAAAAATACTCTGATACTCCTGGTAAACCTGTAGATGCAGTTATAGTCGATATTCCATTTAAAGAATCTTTCAACGCTAATACAAGAGAAGTTTCAAAAGGTTAATCTGATTTTTGGGGGAGTTAACTCCCCCATCATCTTTAATGACAAAAGGTTTCTTAATAGTAATTTGCATTATTATAGCTATTGCTTTAATAATATTCCCATTAATCGTATCTTACAAAGAGCAAAAAAATAAAAAAAAATAAATGTTCGGTGAATTTCTAAGTATTATTTTAAAATCTATCAAACTAGATAAATCACTTTATTCTGATAGTAAAAATTTTGGCGAAGCATCAGTTTATTTTGCGGGTATCATTATGATATTAGATGGCATAGCTGGTGCGGTTGCTGCAAACACAGTTTTTAAAACAGCTGTTGCGATGTCAGGTGTAACTGCAATATTAACATGGTTTGTTTGGGCAGTATTAATTTTTGTTATCGGGGTTAAACTATTTCCTGATAAAAATAGTAAAGTTCCATTTAAAAAAATATTAACAGCAGTTGGTTTTGCTCATGCACCTGGTCTGTTAAGATTTTTTGCTGTGACACCAGAATTAATGATACCTATTATTTTTCTTACGCAATTTTGGATTTTTGCTGGATTAATTATTTCGACGCGACAGGTTCTTAATCTTAAATCAAATTTAAAGTCATTTGGAATAGTCTTTATGTCATTTTTAATAATTGTCTTTTTATCTATTTCATTTGTGATAAGTCGAATGAATGCCTTACCAATTAATCATATTTAGATTGGAAAAATTGTCTTAGAAACTCTGCAAGACTTACAAATTTTAAAACCAGTTAGGATCAAGTTTTGAGTAACACTTTCATGCTGTTCTTTACACTCATCACAAATTTCATCTAAATCCTTCAGATTTTTTTCTATTTCTTTATCTTCAGTCATTATCAGTCAAACCAGCTCCCGCTGCACCCTTTTTTAAACTATCAGTTTCCTCTACAAATGTATCCTCTGCAAGTTTATAGAGATTTTTCCAATCTTGATCGGAAAAGTTATCTTCATTGTTTAAAAAGCTTATTTCTAGTTTTTTTGCTAACTTTGGCATTTCTTTATCCCAAATATTAGATGAGATACTCAAATTAAAATTCAATAAAAATTTACAATCATCAAATGAAATTAATAATTTTTTTCCAATTATTTCTGAAGCCCTACTTAAAAAAGATAAAAGTAGCAATGGATAAGCAAGATTTTCAACTGAACACTTTTTTATAGTCTCGATATTTTTTACTTGGTCAATAAAATTAACACCTAACATAATTGGACAAAAAGATGATCCATTTGATTTGTTAATTTTATTGATTTGTTTTATCTCTTCAAAATTTTCTTTTTTTTTATTTTGATAGTATTGATTAAGATGTTTAATTGCCGGAAAACCAAATAATTCAGATAATCTTATAGATTTTCCAACTTCCTCTGCTATACCCCATGAATAACCAGCAGCTCGACTTGCCCTCTTGACTATAGTTTCTATCTCACTTAGGGATTTCATGGTTTAAGAGTGAGTTTTATAAACCCATTGCTCATCATAATCTTTTAACTCATTTGGGAGTGGTGCACCTTGAAACATGCATATCCTCAACCACTTGTCAGATCTTGGATCAAACTTTAAAGCCCCAAAAAAAGATAACTTTAATCGCAACATGTCAATTGGAACTAATTTTTCTCCAATAGTATTATCTTGTATTTCTGAATATGGAAATTTTTCAATAATGAAGGCTCTTCTAACAACATGTCTTAAATCAGAATTATCAATTAAAAATTGATTAATCTTTAAATTATTTTTTAAAGATAATAATCTTTCATATAGTTTTTTTATATCTCTAGCTATTGCCAAGGGTTGCTCTAAATCTGCACCATTTTCCTCAAAACGATTAGCTAATCTTGGTTCTTCTTTATTTTTTGAAATAAACCAAAATTTCTGATTGCTCTTATCTATATTAAAATTGATCTTTAAAATATCCGAATATTTATTTTCTAAAATCTTTTTTAAATCTCCGACAGTACGTTCGGTTGGAATATTAAAGTATTTTTCTTCCTCAGAGCTCATTTTCCCAACCAATGGCTGAACAATATCACCAAATGGCTCCATCATTATTGAGACAACGTATTCAATACACTCCTCACAAGTTTCTTTCTCGAGCCAAAGATAAATTTCATTAAAAGGATAATCTTTTTGAAAATCAAATTCGTTTTCTAAGAAACTGATGAATTTTTTGATATCTTTTAGCAAAAGTTTAATTTTTTTGAGTTGATATTCACTCTCTGTATTCCAGCTAGTTATATTTTTAAGAGAACTTTTCACACAATCTTTAAATAAATCTCTATCTTGTGTTTTAACAATTTTAATTTCTCTTATTTTTTTAAGTGCAATTTCTCTACTAAGTATCCAATTATTTAATAAAGTTGGATGATTTACAATAAATGGGGCCATTCCTAATCCAGTAGAATTTCCTATACCCAAATTTCTACAAATTTTAGGATCTAGTTCAACAGCTGAATTAGGATTTTTATTTTTTGCAACATGATTAACTTGATCAAATGTAAATTGTCTAACTAAATAAACTAACATCATTTCTAATCTGAATGGTCCGTTAATTTCTTCTCTATTTTTAATTCTAAATCGATCTGCTAAACCAAACTTACCTGATCCATAAACTGCGGTCGTTCTGTATAAATATCCGACTTTTTCAAGTAGCTCTATATCAGGTTGTTTTCCAATACTTAAACTTTCAACAACATGATCAAATACCCTGACAGATTTATTTGCTCTAGATAAGGTTAGCTCTTTATAAGACAACCTCCCAACTTCCTGTTTTGGAACTTCATTTCTTAATCTGTCAATGTCTTCTTTCAAAGGTACTCCATCATGTAATGTAAATGCTGCATCCCACTTTGTGGCTATTACTCTATCTGATCTTTCATCATCATTAATTTTGTTCGCATAACAGATTAAAGAATAAACCCTGTCTTTTTTTTTAAATGAGTATACTGCTGTGCCATAACCCTCTTGGTCTAGATTAAACAAGTCTCTATTATATTGCCAATCTTTAAATTCACTTAAAAAACTTCGTAAAAAAGATAATCTTGATTGATGAAAGGAACCAAGTCTTGATAACTTCATTATGATGTTTGGATCTCTTAATTCTATATTCATATTTAGATAGTTTTATAAAAGTTATACCAATTGTTACCTAGTATTCCATTAGTCTCAGTCTCTGAAAAACCAACCTTCTTTAAACCTGTCTCTAAGTTTTTAAAACCTCTTGCATCCTCAAACCAATTAGGCTGTTTAGGAAATCCTGGTTTATTTTTAGAGCCTTCTCCATAATTTCTATTTTTAGACCAGGTTCCATTTCTCATCCACTCAACAACTTCGTCTGGTTGATTTAAACAAAGATCTGATCCTATACCAATATTATTAATATCCATTATTTCTGCTGTTTTCGCCACCATTTCACAAAAGCTTTCTAGAGAACAATTTGAATTGTCCTTAAGATGATGCGGGTATAAAGACAAACCTAATATTCCGCCACTATCACTTAAAGTTTTTAATAACTCAGAAGATTTGTTTCTTTTTGCTGCGTGCCAAAAAGATGGGTTTGCATGAGTGATTGCTATTGGTTTTTCACTTAACTCAATTGCATCAAAAGTACTTTTTTCAGCTGAATGGGACATATCTACTACAATACCCACTCTATTCATTTCTCGGATAACTTCCCGTCCAAAATTAGTTACCCCACTATCGTTTTTTTCATAACAACCTGTCGCTAACAATGATTGATTGTTATAAGTGAGTTGCATAAATCTACATCCAAGACTATGAACTTTTTCAACTAAATTGATATCATCTTCTATTGGTGAGCAATTTTGGAAACCAAAAAAAATTGCAGTTTTATTCTCATTATTTGCTTTTTCAATATCCTTAAAACTCTGGCCTAAAAAAATTAAATCTGAATTTTCTTTTAATAAAATTTGCCACAAAGTTATTTCGTTTTGAAGTTCATTAAAATCTTCATGGTAGACTATTGTGACATGAACTGCATCTAGACCAGCCTCACGATTAATCTCAAAAACTTTTCTTGACCATTTACAATATTGAAGGTTATCGATTTTAAATTTCATTTTGGTTAGTTTTGGCTAAGCATACCAAGTTGTTTTTTAAATACTATTTATTTTATTGAAATTTTTAACTAATTTTGAAATAAATATTCATCTAATTGATCATGAAAAAGAATAAAAATCTCAAAGTTGCAATCGTCATGGGAAGCCAATCAGACTTCAAAACTATGAAATTATCTGCAAATATACTAAAAAAAATGGGTGTTCGATTTGAAACTAAAATTATATCTGCCCACCGAACTCCAAAAAGAATGTATGAATTTGCAGAGAGCGCATCAAGAAATAATATTGGAGTAATCATTGCAGGTGCTGGTGGATCAGCACATTTACCTGGTATGATTTCAGCCATAACCTCAATTCCAGTTTTAGGGGTTCCCGTTGAAAGTAGAAAGCTTAAAGGGCTTGATAGTTTATTATCAATTGCACAAATGCCAAAAGGGATACCCGTTGGAACTCTTGCAATTGGAGAGGATGGTGCCATAAATGCTGCTTTATTAGCTTCAGCTATAATTGCAAACGGCAATCCTGTTGTAAAAAAGAAATTAAATAATTGGCGGTCATCACAAACAAGATCAGTTAAAAAAAATCCAAAATAAAAAATGTCAATAAAAAATTTGGGTATCATTGGTGGTGGTCAATTAGGAAGCTTACTAGCTGTCGCGGCTAAGAAGTTGAATATAAATACAATAATCTATTGTGATGATGTTGATGCTCCAGCACAAAATTTTTGTAACAAGTTTATTCATGGCAGATACGATGACAAAGTCAAAATGCAAGAGTTCATAGAAGAAATTGATGTAATTACTTATGAATTTGAAAATATACCTTATGAAACTCTTAATGAAATGAACAAGGTAAAACCAGTTTTACCAAAGCCATCTGTAAATAGATTAATTCAACATCGAATTGCTGAAAAAGATTTTGTAAACAAACTCAATATAAGAACCACTAGATACGCATCAATAGAAAATAAATCTGATATGGAGCCATTAGGAGATTTTTTACCTGGGATTTTAAAAACTACTACAATGGGTTATGATGGTAAAGGTCAATACCCGATTAAAAAAATTGAAGAAATCAATAAACTGAATATTGATTTTTCAAAAGGATATATACTTGAAAAATTAGTAAAACTTAAAAAGGAGATATCTGTCATTATTACCAGATTTGGGAACAATAGTTATGAAATATATGAGCCAATTGAAAATACTCATGAAGATCAAATATTGAAACATTCAATAATACCAGCAGAAATCAGTAAAAAAATATTTGATGAATCTAAAGATTGGTCAATCCGGATAGCAGAAGAATTAAAATATATAGGAACGCTTTGCGTTGAATTTTTCATTGATAAAAATGAAAATCTTTATGTTAATGAAATAGCTCCTCGAGTTCACAATTCTGGCCATTTAACAATTAATGCTTTTAATATTAGTCAATTTGAAAATCATGTGAGAGCAGTCTGTTCGTTAGAAAAAATTCCACTCAAAAAAATATCGAATGCAAAAATGGTGAACCTAATAGGAAATCAAATAAGACCCTACAGAGAAAACTTTAAATTAAATGAAAATGAATTTTTCTTTGATTATCAAAAAAAAGAGATAAAAGATAAAAGAAAAATGGGCCACATAACAACTTTAATATAAATGCTTAAATCTATTGAGGGAAATTTTGATAACCCAGAGGTTAATAAACTTCTTTCAAAACATTTTATAGAACTTAGAGCAGCATCACCCGAGGGTAGTGCTCATGTTCTAGATATTCCAGGGTTAAAAGTTTCATCAATTAAATTCTGGAGCCTTTGGGAAAACGATAAAATATTTGGTTGTGGAGCATTAAAGTTCTTAGACGAAGATCATGGTGAATTTAAATCAATAAGAATACATGATGATTTTAGAAATCAAGGCAATGGTATCAAAGTCATCAAACATCTCATTGATGAAGCTAAGAAATTAAAAATTAAAAGAATTAGTTTAGAAACTGGTGCTGGAAAATTTTTTGATCCAGCGAGAAAATTATTTAAAAAATGTGATTTTACACCTTGCAAACCCTTTGCCCATTATAAAGAAGATGTTAATTCTATATATTTAACTAAGCTAATTGACCACGAATGATAAAAAAAAGTCTAATTGTGCACTAAATTTGTTGACAAAACCCTTTTATTTATAAACAAAGCCAACATTACTTAATTATAAGTAATAAATTAATATAACAATAAGTAAGAAGAAAAAATATGAGTCTACAAGGAAAAGTAAAATGGTTCAATCCAACTAAAGGTTTTGGTTTTATTGAACGTGACGACAAAGAAAAAGATGTGTTTGTACATGTTTCAGCTGTAAGAGATGCTGGTATGAACGGTTTAGATGAGGGTCAAGCTTTGACTTTCGATGTTGAAGATGGTCCTAAAGGTCCTTCAGCAGTTAACTTAAAAACTGCATAATTTTCACATAAATTAATTGGCTATAAATTTAATTAATTTTTTAATTAAGAATTAATTTATTTTTATAGCCAATGAACTATTCTACAACGAAATTTAGAAAATAACTTATGATTGGCATTTTAGGTGGAATGGGTACCCAGGCAGGTTTAGATTTTTGTAATAAGCTGGCAATTTTATATAGAGGTAAGATCGATCAAGATTACCCTTTGTTCATGCTTTATAACAAATCAAATATTCCTGGTAGACCTGAGTCGATTGGTATCCATACCGGCAAACTATCAAATAAAATAAGTAATAAAAAGACTAAACAAAAATATTTATCTGTTTTAAAAAGTTTAATTTATGGTTGTAATCTTTTAAAAAAAAGTAATTGTAAATTTATAGTCATACCCTGTAACACAGCTCATTATTGGTATGATGACTTAAAAAAACGAATTAACTTACCGATAGTGAATATGCCTAAAGAAGTTTTTGTGCATGCTAAAAAAAAATGTAGAAAAAATTCCTCCATTGGTTTGCTTGCCACTGAAGGAACTTTAAAAACAGGTGTTTATAACAAGTTTTTTGATAAAGATTATAATTTAGTGTTTCCAAATAATTCTATCCAAAGTAAGTCTGTAAACAAAGCTATCAGGCTTGTAAAAATGGGAAAAGTGAAACTAGCGAGCAAAGCTATAAAACCAGCAATAAATTATTTAATCAAAAAAAAATGTAAAAAAATTATTCTTGGTTGCACAGAACTCCCTATCGCTATTTTTGCCTATAAACCATTTAAGACAATTAAATCATCAAAAATATTTTTAGACCCAAATTTGATTTTAGCTAACGCAGCTATGAAGAAATATCAAAATAGATAATGCCATCTAAAGAAAAGCCTTATGTGTTACTCGTTGCAGAAGCAATTTACTCAAAAGTTTGTGAGATTAAGAAAAAAAATCCTGAGCTGACAACAATCAACGCAATTGAAAACTTTATTGGAACAACAACCTACAATGATATAAGTAGTGGAAAATTCCATGATGAATTAATTGAAAAGGTATCAAAAAAGAAGGTGCCTGAAGAAACTCTAAGATTACTCCATATTCAAAAAGATTTATCAGTTAAACAGCTAATTCAATATCCTGAATTATATTATGCAAAGAGCCATTATCCTCTTGAAATTTCTCAAAGAGCTTTCGATCATTTATGGAGAATGTGTGAAAGTTATGAATTATGGTGTAAAGAGACAAAACAAAACAAATTAATAATACTTAATATTGTAGATTAAATAATTTATAAGACCTGGAATGGTCAGAATATTTCCACTCATATTTGTTTTACTTTGGTCTTCTGCCTTTATCACAACAAAACCAATTATTGATAATAGTGATCCTTTCGCAGCTCTAGCCTTCAGATTTTTTTTTGTCGCTGTCGGTTTTTTGTTATTTTCCATTTACCTTCAACAATCAATATTGATTAAAAAAAGATATCTGATTGAATCAATGTTCAGTGGTATCTTGTTTCATGGGTTATATTTAGGAGGAGTTTTTTATTCGATTTCAATTGGGATGCCAACAAGTTTAGCTGCTCTAATCGTAACACTTCAACCAATTTTAACAAATATTTTGAGCGGACCACTTTTAAATGAAAAAGTTACATTACAGCAATGGGTAGGTGTTTTATTGGGATTTGTTGGCGCTTCTTTAGTTCTAGGAATAGATGTTGGCTCAGGTATTCCTCTACTAGGTTTGATTGCAACTTTAATTGCATTGTTATCTATAACTTTTTCTACCATTTGGCAGAAAAAATTGAGTAATAACTTACCATTATCTGTTAGTAATTTTTATCAAGCATTGGGTGGTTGTTTATTTCATGTTTTAATAATTATTTTTTTTATAGAGCCCTACATCTATTTTACAAAAACATTTATTATAGCAATGAGTCATCAAATTTTTCTTGTTTCCTTCGGTGCATTTACAATACTGATGTTTTTAATAAAAAAAAATTCAGCTAGTAAAACAGTTTCTGTTTTTTTTCTAATACCAGCAACCTCTGCAATTATGGCTTGGCTTTTTTTAAATGAAACTCTTACGAATATAGATGTTATTGGTTTTTTAATAGCGTCGGGAGGTGTTTATATTGCAACAAGAAATTAATAACTAATTACTTTGATAGCCAAATTCTAATGAACCATCTGTTATTGAATGATGCAAAGACTCCCCAAAGCTTCTTAATCCAAAAATTCTAACTATTCTTGGATTGTTAGAAATAAAATCAATCGTAATTGATATTCCGTTATAAATTGAATTGGTGCAATCACCCTCGTTAAATTTGTCAATATTTATAGGACATCCCTTTTTTAGAACTTCATTAACAAGATCACCTTGAATTTCAATTATTGTTCTTGAATGCGATAAATCTGTAATTGCAAAATTACTTTCATCAAATTGTTTTCCATCTTTTAAAAATAAATCTGTTTTAGAAGATATAGCTATCCAATTCTTTGGTCCCATCCATAAAATTCTAGTATCCGAATTTGAAGAGGATTTTAAAGGAGATGGTAATTTTAAGTTATCAACTTTTATATTTGAGATATCTAGAGTTGAATTTTTATATTGAACTATTTGGAATATTAAAACATTCTTCAATTCTGAAATCTTTAATAAGTCTTTTTCATTTTTATTTTCAAAATCACCAAATTTTCCATTTTGATGCACATTATTTAAAGAAGAAATTTGCTTCACGATCTTACTCTCTTTCCTTCATGGTCTACATAATGTGAGGACATAACTTCAACCTCAATAGAAGTGTTTTTAAGTGGAGAGACCGCGAAAAGCTTTTTTCCTATCATATTTTTTCCATCTTTTAATATTGCAAGAGAAAAAGGATTATTGTTCTCAACACTCCAACAAGATGAAGAAACGTGACCGAGTTTAGGATTTGGAAGTTTTGCATTTTTATTTTCTACTAAATGAGATCCCTCTGGAATACTTGATTTCCTGTCTAATGGGACTAAACCAACAATTTTTTGTCTATCAGCTTTATTAAATGCCTCTTTAGCTAAAGATCTCTTTCCAATAAAATCTTTTTTCTTTGATACTAAACCTTCTAACGAAACATCATAAGGTATAGTTCTTCCATCTAGTTCTGGTCCAGCTACATGGCCCATTTCTATTCTAAGTGTTGATAATGCTTCTGTACCATAAGGTTGGATATTAAATTCTTTACCAATATCAATTATTTTTTCCCACATAAATAATCCAAAATCAGACTCAACGTTTATTTCGTAAGCAAGTTCACCTGAAAAGGAAATTCTAAAAATTCTTGCTTTAACGCCAAATAAATCTCCCTCTACATATCCCATAAAAGGAAGTGCCTCATTGCTAACATCTATTTTAGGAAAAAGCGTTGCCAGCAAATCTCTTGATTTAGGTCCTGCAATCGCCGCACCAGCCCATTGTTCAGTTGTTGACACCACATTAACATTTAATTCTGGCCAAACAATTTGCAGGTAATATTCCAAATGGGATAATACGTTTGCGGCCTGTGCAGTAGTGGTTGTCATATGATAATGATTTTCTGAAATTCTGGTTGTTGTCCCATCATCCATGACAATTCCATCTTCCCTAAGCATAACTCCGTATCGGGCTTTACCTACTGGAAGTTTTAACCATGCATTAGTATAAACTCTATTTAAAAATTCTGCAGCGTCCGGACCTTTAATATCAATTTTCCCTAAAGTTGTTACATCACAAACACCTACGTGTTCTCGAACATTTTTTGCTTCTCTTTTTGATGCCTCAAATAAATTTTCATTTCCTCTTTTGTAATATCTTGGTCTTTTCCAAGCACCAGCATCTACCCACACTGCATTATTTTTTTCATGCCAATGGTGCATTGGTGTTTTTCTTGTAGGCATATATTCTTTACCTATCTCCCTTCCAACTATTGTACCGATAGTAACTGGTGTAAAAGGGGGTCTAAAAGTAGTGTGACCTACTTGAGGAACAATTTTTTTTTCAACATTTGCAACTAATTGTAATCCATTTAAATTACTTGTCCTTCCTTGGTCTGTTGCCATTCCCAACGTTGTATATCTCTTAACATGTTCAATTGATCTATAACCTTCTCTTAAAGCAACCTCTATATCAGAAACAGCTACATCATTTTGAAAATCTACAAATCGTTTATAATGTTTACCTT
This sequence comes from uncultured Pelagibacteraceae bacterium, assembly GCA_902612065.1. Taxonomy (GTDB): domain Bacteria; phylum Pseudomonadota; class Alphaproteobacteria; order Pelagibacterales; family Pelagibacteraceae; genus Pelagibacter. Next base: position 44,753 of record CACMBY010000009.1, read on the forward strand.
TAGGGAGTGGAGAACACCAAAATTTATCATGAGCACTATATTTTCGTTCATTAGTATTAGGAATTTGAATTTTTTCATCTTTTTTAGTTATGCTTTTAGAAACTTCTGACCCAGTATTAAAACTGTTTTTTAAGGTATCTTGTAATGTAAATGTTCCATTAGCAGCACCTAAAGAATGTTCATTTTGTTTTGATTTGTCTGGTACAAAAGCATCTATCGAGTCGTTAAATTTCAGCTTATTACCTGATTGAGATGCCAAATGAACAGTTGGTGTCCAAAATCCAGATACACAAATAGAATCACAATCTATTTGTTCTGTATTTTCAAAATCTATCTTCTCTTTATTTAATTTACCAATTGTTGCTGATTTTACTTTTTTATATCCATGAGCAACTATCACTGCAAAAGAAAACTTTATCTTTATATCTAAATCTTTAGCTTCATTAATTAACTCAGAGTTTTGATCCTCTCTAGTATCTAAAACTATTGGATTAACACCATTCTTTTTAAACTCAATAGCTGTTTCATAGCCACTATCGTTGTTAGTGAAAATAATTGGTTTTTTACCAATTAGAACACCATAAACTTTCATATATTCTTTTGCAGCAGCTGAGAGAAAAACTCCCGGTGTATCATTATTTCCAAAAACGATTGGTCTTTCAATAGATCCTGTTGATAGCAATACTTCCTTTGCTCTTATATACCAAAGTCTTTGTCTTGGTGTGTACTTAGATTTTTTTTCTAAATGATCTCCTGTTCTTTCAAACATTACCATCATATTATGATCATAGTATCCAAAAACTTGAGATCTATTTTTAACAATAACATTAGGCATCTCTGTTAATTCAGATATAATTTTTTCTGACCAATCTTTTCCAGATAAATTATCTATCGTAACGTCATCTGTTAAAAGCGTCCCTCCATATCTAGGTTTATCCTCTGCTAATATTACTTTTGCTCCGTTTTTGGCAGCTGCATAAGCACTTGCTAAACCAGCGGGTCCAGAGCCAGTAACTAATAAATCACAATATTCATATTTATGCTCATATCTCTCTTTATCTTTTTCTAGAGAAGCAATTCCTAACCCTGCTGCTTTTCGAATAAAAGGCTCATACACTCTATACCAAAAACTTTTAGGCCACATGAAAGTTTTGTAATAAAAACCAGCTGGAAAAAAACGATTTAAGAAATTATTTATTGCACCAATATCAAAATTTACTGATGGCCAACAATTTTGACTAGACGCTGATAAACCATTTACTAGTTCTATTTCAGTTGCGTTAATATTTGGTTCTGAACAACCATTGATCTCAACTTGCATTTTTGCATTTGGTTCATCAACTCCTGCACCAAAAAACCCTCTTGGACGATGATATTTAAAACTTCTTCCAATTAAATGTATGCCATTGGCAAGTAGTGCTGAAGCTAGCGTATCACCCTCATACCCAATATATTTTTTTCCATTAAATTTAAATTCAATAGGTTTATCTCTATTGATTAAGCCACCAGTATTCAGTCTAAAATTTTGTGACATCAAAATTTTTCCTCTGGTTTAAAAGTTCTAAAAATTTCGTGAGTAGTTGTATCTCTCTCAACTTTAAACCATTGTCTGCATCCAGCAATATGATGCCACAATTCAATATGTTTTCCTCTCGGACTTTTTCTCAAATAAACAAAATTATCCCATTCTTCATCACTTATTTCTTGATTAAGTTTTGGTCTAGTAATTGTTCCATCGCCTCCGTAGGCGAATTCTTTTTGAGACCTGTCCCCGCAGTAAGGACACTTAATATTTAACATTTATGAAATCCAAGTTTTTGTTCCAAGGCCCTTCTCATCTAACAAGTAACCTTTAGAAAATCTATTTAGACTAAATCCCTCATTTAATTCATGAACTCTATCTTGTGCGATTGTATGTGCAAATGTCCACCCAGAAGATGGAACCGATTTGAAGCCTCCATAACACCAACCACAATTTAAATATAATCCATCGATATGAGTTTTATCAATAATAGGTGAGCCATCCATTGACATATCCATAATCCCTCCCCAAGTCCTTAACATTTTCAATCGACTTAAGAATGGAAATAAAGCAACACCTCCGGTTAAGACATGTTGTATTGTTGGAAGATTCCCTTTTTGTGCATAACTATTATATCCATCAAGATCTCCACCCATAACCATCTCACCTTTATCTGATTGACTAATATAAAAATGTCCAGCACCAAAGGTTACCACTCCATCCAAAACTGGTTTCACTGGCTCAGAAACACAAGCTTGTAATAAGTGAGTTTCTATAGGAAGTGTCATATTAAGTTTTTCTGCCAAAACATTTGTGCTGCCGGCTACACACAGTCCAATTTTTTTTGATTTAATATCTCCTCTAGATGTTCTCAAACCTGTTATTTTTCCTGCCTCAATATCAAAGCCTGTTACCTCACAATTTTGAATTATATCGACACCCATTGAGTCAGCTTGTCTAGCATAACCCCATGCGACCGCATCATGTCTAGCAGTACCAGCACTTGGTTGTGCCAGGCCTCCAAAAATTGGATACCTAACATCTTCAGAAAAATCAGCCATAGGTATAATCTTTTTAACTTCTTCCCTATTAAGTAGAACAGCATCTATTCCATTTAATCTCATAGAGTTTCCTCGACGAGCATAAGCATTCATTTGCGCATCTGAATGAGCCAAATTTATTATTCCTCTTGGTGAAAACATGACATTAAAATTTAATTCCTGACTCATGTTTCTCCACAAGTTCATTCCAAATTCATTGAACCTAGCATTATCATCATACATAAAATTTGATCTGATAATTGTGGTGTTTCTTCCTATATTTCCTCCGCCAATCCATCCTTTTTCAATGACTGCCACATTAGTTATTTGATGCTCTTTAGCTAAATAATAGGCAGTAGCTAACCCGTGGCCACCACCACCAATAATTACAACATCATATTCTTTTTTAGGTGTAGGATCTTTCCATGCCAAATCCCATTTTTCATGATTAGAAAAAGCATTTTTGATTAGGCTAAATACTGAATATTTTTGCATGATTAAATTTTATAATAATGAATATAAATAGTTCCTATTTTTTTTATATATAATTTTTAGATATTTCCAAAGCTCTTAAAAAGAGATACTAATCGAGCAGTTTTTGTATATTTAAAGAATTTTATGAGTGAAATAAAATCAGACATTCAAATTGCAAGAGAAGCTAAAATGCAACCAATCAAAGACATTTTAGCAAAAATAAATGTTCCTGATGAAAGTTCTGCCTTCAGCCCCATGGGGCGTCACATCGCAAAAATAAATTTAGAATACCTTGATAGTCTCAAGAGTAAAAAAGAGGGAAAATTAATTTTAGTGACTGCTATAACTCCTACTCCAGCAGGAGAAGGAAAGACCACAACATCTGTAGGTCTCAATGATGGTCTTAATAAAATCGGAAAAAAATCTATCGTCTGTTTAAGAGAACCAAGTTTAGGTCCATCTTTTGGAATGAAAGGTGGAGCTGCTGGTGGTGGCTATGCTCAAGTTGTTCCTATGGAACAAATTAATCTTCATTTCACAGGTGACTTTCATGCAATTACATCTGCACATAATCTTTTATCTGCATTGATAGACAATCATATCTATTGGGGAAATAAACTTAATATAGATGCAAGAAGAATTGTTTGGAAAAGAGTTTTAGATATGAATGATAGAGCGTTAAGATCAATTAATATTAATCTTGGTGGTGTCGCTAATGGATTCCCAAGGGAAGATGGTTTTGATATTACAGTTGCTTCAGAAATAATGGCTATCTTTTGCTTGGCTAACAATTTGGAAGATTTAGAAAATAGAATTGGAAATATTACTGTTGCTTACACAAGAGAGAAAAAACCAATATATGCTAAAGATTTAAAAGCACAGGGACCTATGACTGTTTTGTTGAAAGAAGCTATTAGACCAAACATAACTCAAACATTAGAAAATAATCCTGCAATAATTCATGGCGGGCCTTTTGCTAATATTGCACATGGTTGTAATTCTGTAATCGCAACTAAAGCCGGACTTAAATTAGCTGACTATGTGGTAACTGAAGCTGGGTTTGGTGCAGATCTTGGTGCTGAAAAATTTCTAGATATTAAATGTAGAAAATCTGATTTAAAACCAAGTTGTGTGGTTATTGTTGCTACAATTAGAGCATTAAAAATGCATGGTGGTGTAGCCAAAGATGATCTTAAAAATGAAAACGTTGAAGCACTAAAAAAAGGTTTGGTCAACCTTGAAAGGCATGTTGAAAATGTAAAAAAATTTGGTCTTCCTGTTGCGATAGCTGTAAATCATTTTATAAAAGATACTGATGATGAGGTAAAAGCTTTAGTTGATTTTTGTAATAAATTAGGAATAAAGGCAAGTCTTTGTACCCACTGGGCAAATGGAGGAGAAGGTACAAAAGAATTAGCTTCACATGTTGTTGATTTATGTGAAAAAAATGAAAATAAATTTAAATTTTTATACGAAAGTAAGACACCATTGTTTAAAAAAATTGAAACAATAGCAAAAGAAATTTACAGAGCCGATGAAGTTATTGCTGATACAAAAATTAGAGATCAACTTAAAAGTTTTGAAGAAGCAGGTTATGGAGAATTACCAATTTGTGTAGCTAAAACTCAGTACAGTTTTTCAACTGATCCTAATCTCAAAGGTGCGCCTACAGGTCACTCATTACCAATTAGAGAAATAAGGCTTTCCTCAGGAGCTGAATTTATAGTTGTTGTCTGTGGAGCAATAATGACAATGCCTGGATTACCAAGGGTACCAGCAGCAGATTCTATTAAACTTAATAAAAAAGGTGAAATCGAAGGGTTATTTTAATTTAATTCGTTAAGCCAATTTTTAAGCTCTAACATTCTCTTTTCTTTATCTGAAACTGAAATTTCTTTTTTGATAAAAGCAATGTGTTTTTGAAGTTCAGTGTCATCTTTAAATACTTTTCTACTTTCAATTAATCTTTCTTTTCTAAACTCAATAAGATTAATCATTTTTTCATAAGTTATTTCTGGATGGTATTGTAGCCCCCAAATTTTTGTCTTATTAACCTCAAAATATAAACCTTGAACTTTATTAATCTTGTTCGAGGCTAAACAAATTCCTTTATCAGGTATTTTTACCACCTCATCAAAATTGAATGCTGGGGAATTAAATTTTTTATCTTTATTTTTATAAAGAGGATGTTTTATTCCATTTTTGTTTATCTCTATTTCATTTGCTATACCAATATGTGAATTATCAGCCTTTTTGACTTGGCCGCCTGCTGCTGTGACTGCTACTTGCATGCCCCAACAAATTGCCAAAATTTTCCCTACTTTATTTTGACAATTTTTCATGAATTCAATTTGCCTTCTAATTTCTGGAGTATCATTATAAATATTTAAACTACTTCCACCCCAAATAAGACCATCATACTGCTCGAGTTGATCTGATATTAATTGAATATTTTGATCTGAGGAAGGGTTAACAACATCAAATAATAATTCATTAGTATAATGACTTAAGCTGTCTTTTAAACTTTCTGTATGTGTTTGAATACCATTTTCTGAAAAACTCTCATTTTCCTCCCTTAAGTTTCCCTCTACAATTAATATTTTTTTCATTCAAACAATTCTCCTGAAATGCTATGTTGATACATCAGTTTAAGATCCTCTTGATTGATTTTTTTTGGATTACCACTAGTAGATGGATCTTCTAAAGCCATTAGAGATAATTTATTTAAATCTAGTTTGGAACAATCCATAATGTCAGATAGTTTATGGGGGATTGCTAAATCTTTTCTTAAATTCAAAATCCACGATAAAAAACTTTCAAAATTTTTATCTAAATCTAAATAATCACAAATTGAGATAATTTTTTTTTCTATAATCGATTTATTAAAAGTTAATACATACGGCATAAATATTGCATTACTCAATCCATGGTGAACATTATATTGAGCATTAACAGGATGGCTCAATGAATGAATAGCACCTAATCCCTTTTGAAAAGCTGTCGAACCCATTGACGAAGCTGCTAAAAGATTTTGTCTTGCTTCAATATTTTTTCCATCTTGGTATGCAACAACAAGTGAATTTTTAATAAGTTTCATTCCCTCCAAAGCAATACCATCTGCCATAGGATGAAAGTTTGGTGTACAGTATGCCTCAAGATTGTGAGCTAATGCATCCATCCCTGTTGCAGCAGTTAACCTTGGAGAAAGCTCAATAGTCAATTTTGGGTCAAGAATAACAATTGAAGGTAAAATTTTTGGATGAAATATAATTTTTTTAACACCCGTTTTTTTATTAATGATTGCAGATGCTCGACCAGTTTCAGATCCTGTTCCTGCAGTAGTTGGAATTGCAATTATTGGAAAAATATTTTTATCATTAGCTCTTTTCCAATAATCTCCAACATCCTCAAAATCCCAAATAGGTCTACTCTGGCCTGACATAAAAGCTATAGCTTTCCCAACATCAATTGCACTTCCTCCGCCAATCGTAATTACACCATCACAATCATTCTGTTTAAATTCTTTCACACCCTCATCGACATTCTCACCAAATGGATTTCCTGTAAAATTTGAAAATAATATTAATTTTTTTAACTTTTTTTTAATTTCACTAATCACCTCCTTAATAAATGGAAGATTTACTAAATCTTTGTCAGTTACAAATAATGGGTTGTTAACCTTTAAATTATGACAAGCTTCTCCTAAATCTTTAACCCTATCTTTACCTACCCAAACTGTTGTTGGATAATTCCAATTAGATTTCATATTTTTTTAAGTGACTGTAAGTTTTCTATTATTCAATATTGCTTTAAATAAACTAATCATTAAAGGAATTTTTTTCTTATTAATTTTTCTCATAACATATGGGGCAATTTCTCTAACTAACTGTTCTCCTTCAACAGTGTCATTAGGCATAAATCTTTTTTTTGCATTTTTAAATGTATATCCTTTTCCTAAGTAACTGCCCATTTTACTATTTCTACCACCCGCAGCGCTAACATATAAGTCACCCACACCAGCAAGCCCTAGTGTACTTGTTTCTTTTCCTTTAAAATATTTTGTTAAATATTTCATTTCATTAATTGATCTTTGAAATAAACTTGATGACGTATTTAGACTTTGACCAGCACCTATAATCATTGCATATATATTTTTAATTGCTGAGCAGACTTCAACACCAATAATATCTTTCGAGAATTCATTTAAATAATATTTTGTAGAAATTCTTTTTCCTATTTTTTTTGCAAAATTTATATTTTTATTTGCAATTATTACACTTGTTTGATGTTTTCTCGCTAATTCTTTTGCTAAGCATGGACCTTTTAAAACTGAAATATTTTTTATCCCAGAAACTTTTTGAAGTTTTTCAGAAATAGTAAAAATTTTCTTACTCCTAGATATATATTTTAACCCTTTGGTAAGAACCAGCAAAGGTGTATTAATATTATTTTTCTTCAACTCCTTACCAATAAAGTCTATTCCAGGTAAACTTAAAGCAATTACTATTAAATCAAATTTTTCTTTTAATAAATCACCAGAATATTTTCGAAATTTAAGTTTTTTTGGCAAATTCATCTTTAATGCTGAATGGTATTTTCTTTTTGAGGATAATTCTTTTATGAATTTTTTTGAGTAAGGCTCAGTAATTACAACATCATTCTTATTTTCCAGGCAGGGAATTGTGAAAGCAGATCCCATGGCCCCTCCTCCAATTATTAAAAATTTTTTCATATTAGTTTAAATTCAAAAATATTAATTAAACAAAAATTTAAAATGCAACACATACGTGAAAATTTTCTATGTCAATTTTCGTATTAAGTCATTATTTTATTTTAAATTTTAATATTTTGTTAGTAAAATAAACTTAATTTTTATTAAATCTTATGAGTAAAGTAGCTATTATCGGTGCAGGTCCATGTGGCTTATCAATGTTAAGAGCATTTGAGCAAGCAGAAAAAAAAGGTGAAAAAATTCCTGAAGTGATTTGTTTTGAAAAACAAGAAGATTGGGGTGGTCTCTGGAATTATAGTTGGCGAACAGGTTCTGATCAGTATGGAGATCCAGTTCCGAATAGTATGTATAGATATCTTTGGTCTAATGGACCCAAGGAATGTTTAGAGTTTGCTGACTATTCTTTTGATAAACATTTTGGCAAAGCAATTCCGTCATTTCCTCCAAGGGAGGTACTATACGACTATATTGTTGGAAGAGCTAAAAGTGGAAATTTAAAGAATAAAGTTAAATTTAATACAAGAGTCATCAATACAATCTTTAAAAATGAAAAATTTGAAATTAGCTATCAAGACAAAGTAAATGATAAAATTTTAAAAGAAAATTTCGATTTTGTAATTGTCTCAACTGGTCATTTTTCTGTTCCATTTATTCCTGAATATGATGGAATGAAATCATTCCCAGGAAGAATTATGCACTCCCACGACTTTAGAGACGCAGAAGAGTTTAGAGGTAAAAATATTGTGGTATTAGGCAGTAGTTATTCAGCTGAAGATATTGCGCTTCAATGTAATAAGTATGGAGCAAAAAGTGTAACTATTGGATATAGACACAACCCAATGGGATTCAAATGGCCTAAGGGCATGAAAGAAGTCCATTACCTAGATAGACTAGATGGAAAGAAAGCTATCTTTAAAGATGGTACTGAACAAGAAACCGACGTTATAATTTTATGTACAGGATACTTACACCATTTTCCATTTTTAGAGGAAAGCTTACAACTAAAGACAAGAAATAGACTCTATCCACCTAAATTATATAAAGGTGTAGTCTGGCAAGATAATCATAAACTAATGTATCTTGGCATGCAGGATCAATTTCATACATTTAATATGTTCGATTGCCAAGCTTGGTATGCTCGTGATGTAGTTATGGGTAAAATAAAAATGCCTGATAGTAAAGAAATTGAAAATGACATAAACAAATGGGTTGCAATGGAAGAAAAACTTGAAAATCCTGATCAAATGATTGATTTTCAAACAGAGTATACAAAGGAGCTACATGAAATGTCTGATTATCCTAAAATTGATTTTGAATTAATAAGAAAACATTTTAAAGAATGGGAACATCATAAAGTTGAAGACATATCAACATATAGAGATAAATCTTTCTCATCCCCGGTAACAGGATCTGTTGCACCGGTTCACCACACGCCTTGGGCAAAAGCAATGGATGATACTTTAAAAACTTTTTTGAATAAATAATTAAGTTTTAATCAATACCTAGGTGTTTTTTTCTTTTTTCAACCCAAGATCTAATCAGATTATCAAATATAAGAGCTATAAAAGCTACACAAATACCAAGTGTTAACCCAATCCCAGCACCTTTTTTATCTGATAGTGCTTTTAATATATATTGTCCTAAATCCTCAGTGCCAATGAAAGCTCCAATAATTACCATGAATAAAGCAAATACAATTGTTTGATTTATACCAAGCATCATGTGAGGAAAAGCTAAAGGAAATTCTATCTTTGTTAATCTTTGAAATTTATTGACACCAGACATGGTTGCTGCATCGTGTAAACCAGCAGGAACACTCCTCAATCCCTCAATGGTGTATCTAGTAGCGGGTATTGTTGCATAAACTATAACAGCTATTAAAACAGATGTATCTGTAATACCAAATAACATCATCACTGGAATTAGATAAACAAATGATGGGAATGTTTGAAAAATATCACATACTCCTAACATGAAATTAGCAGAGCGTTTATTTTGAAAACATAATGTTCCAACTGTAAATCCAATAGTACAAGATACAATTACTCCAAATGTTGCCATATAAGTCGTTACTAAAGCTCTATCCCACCAAGGACTTAAGGCAATAAATAGTGTCAATCCACAAACAACTAAAGCTGAACGAAGTCCACCAATGAGATATCCCGCACCAACAACTAAAACTATAGTTGCTACAGCTGGCATCCTTAAATATAAAGCCCTCATTGGTTGAAGCACCTCTTGAATGAGCCATGTATTAAATGCTTTAATATAAACGAAAAAAGTATCAAAAATCCAATCAACCCCTTTATTCCAAAAATCAGCAGTTGATATTCCTTTATTATGTGGAACTTCAAATAGATAATTAAAACTACCTTTAAATAAAAAGGTTCCAATATAAGCCAGTACTATTCCAACAATTACTGTTGCTGCAAAAAATAAGATATTTTTATTTCTTTGAAAGAATGTCAGATTACCAAAATAATCTGTTTGTTTATTAGCCCAAGCTAATGACATTTTATCTAATAAAATCGCAATTAAGCTAATACACAAGCCTGCTTCAAGTGCTAATCCTATATTTAACTGATTTAGCGCCAATAGCAGATTAAATCCTAAACCTTTTGCACCAATAAAAGCTGAAATTACTGCCATGGAAAAACACACCATAATGACTTGGTTAACACCAATTAAAATGTCTCTTCTTGCAGTTGGAATCAAAACTTTAAACATTAATTGCCAATTATTACATCCGCTCATTCTACCAGCTTCAATAACTTCTGGAGGTACTGCTCTTAAGCCTAATATGGTTAGTAATATCATTGGTGGTATAGCGACAACCATAGTTATTATAACTGCAGCATGATCACCAACTCCAAAAAGAACCAAAGCAGGAACCAATACCGCATATTGTGGCATAGTCTGCATCACTAATAATATTGGATATAGAGCTTTCTCAACACGTTTACTTTTAAATGCTGCTATTCCTAAGCCTAACCCAAAAATAAACGACAAGGGTGCTGCAACTAATATAAATGAAAGAGTTTGCATAGATGGTTTCCATTGACCAAATATTGAAATATAAATCATCGTTAAACCAGCAAACAAAGCTAGACCTTTCCCGCTGACTTTATATGAAAGGATTGCTGCACCTGCTGCTACAATAGTCCATGGTAATCCTGGAAGTTCAGCCCAAGGATTTTTATCGATCCAATCCCAACTGCTAAATGCTACTATAGTTTCAAGACCACCTAATAAAACCTCTCTTATTAACTGTATTAAGAAAGTCATAAACGCTGTTAAATTTCTACTGATTTGTAAAACTATAGGACGACTTTTAAACTCTTGTGTATCTTCATTCCAAACCTCAATTGGCATCCATTCATTCATTAGGAAAAATAAAGAGTCGTTTATCCAAATAGGTAGCCAGCCTAGTAATGGAGGCAAACGCCAAAAAACATCAAAGGCATAATATCTCACCTCTTTCCCTAAAAACACATAACTACTCTGATTTGGATCTTTTACAAATTCTGCTTGGCCACGGATAAATTTATATGTTTCTGGAACTTCAATAGCGAAACATAAAGCAAAAAATACGATTAATAAGAATAACCATTGAAATGTTTTGGGGTATTTTTTTAAAAATTCCATAATTAATTATTATTTTTTCTTCCTCCAAAAACTGTATTAATAATTTTAGTTGGGTTTATAGAGCCCACAATTTCATTTTCACCATTGATCACAGCTACGGCTTTTTCTTGAGTAAGAATTTTTTCTGCAACATTTTCGATTATTTCATCCTTTGAAACTTTTAAATCACCTAAATCATTTTTAGATGCATCCATTACATCTTCAATTAATAAAACTTTTTCTCTTGGAACCTCTTCTGTAAACTTTCGTACGTACTCTGTGGCTGGATTTAAAACAATATTTGCAGGGGTATCTAATTGCTCAATTATACCATCTTTCATAATTGCGATACGATCAGCAAGTTTTAAAGCTTCATCAAAATCATGAGTAATAAACATAATTGTTTTTTGTAATTTTTCTTGAAGTCTTAAAAATTCATCTTGCATTTCTTTTCTGATTAAAGGATCTAAAGCTGAAAATGGTTCATCTAAAAACCAAATATCTGGTTCGACTGCCAAAGATCTAGCGATACCAACTCGTTGTTGCTGTCCTCCAGATAATTCTCTTGGAAAATAGTTTTCTCTTCCATCAAGTCCAACTAGCTTGACCATATCCATTGCTTTACTGATACTATCCTCGGTTTTAATACCTTTAATCTGAAGTGGAAAAGCGATGTTCTCCACAACTGTTTTATGAGGCAGTAAAGCAAAGCTTTGGAAAACCATACCCATTTTATTTCTTCTTAGCTCAATAAGCTCTTTGTTGTTTAGTTGTAATAGATCTTGTCCTTCAATGAAAATTTTACCACCTGTTGCATCTGTTAATCTAGATATACATCTCAATAATGTTGATTTACCTGAACCAGACAAACCCATGACAACCAACATCTCACCTTTTGAGACTTCAAATGATGCGTTGTTTACACCTACGATACATCCATTTTTTTGAAAAGTTTTGGCATCAACATTTCCATTTGACTCTTGAAGCATTTTTTTGGCATTTGATCCAAAAATTTTGTAGACATTTTCACATTTAATTACTGTCTCAGCCATAAATCTTAATTAAGTTATATGAAAATAAGGTAAAATTAAATCCATAATATTGTAACCATTTCACCTTAAAAATTTTTAATAAAATAAACTCTAGTATCAATTCCAGTACTTAAGAAACTTAGGGCTTCACCACTAACAGTTATTGACTCATTTACCCCTACATTGTTTCCGCTTACTGTAAAACCTGCAAAACACTTATTTTTTGTGTCATCCCATTTTACAAACGTCTCATCAATTTTATTTCCGTTAATTGTATAAATTTCATGAGCTCTAAAATTTAAAAAATTTGCACCCATTATCGCACGTTGTGGGATCAACTTTGTTGCCTTACAAACTTGTTCATATACTTCATCACTTAATTTAAAATGATCAGTGCCATCAAATGTAACTAATATGCCAGAAGGAAGTTTTGAAATAAGCTCACTTAATTTTTTCTCTTGAGCAATTCTTTCCTCCTCAAGTTTCATTTTTCTTACCAATTCATCACCTCCACCAAACATAATGTTTAAAACGAAAAAAGATGATATGACTACTAGGATAATAATTGCTAACCCACCAAATTGTTTGGTGAATTCAGGTAAATTTTTAATCTTATCTAAGTTACTTTCTTTTGACATTTAATCTTGTAATTTACCATTTTTCCAAATTCCAGATTTCACTGATCCATCAGACCAAGTAAAAGTTCCTTTACCATTCATAAATCCTTTAGCCCATTCACCTTCATAGGTTGACCCATCGGGAAATGTCAAAATACCAATTCCACTCCATTCACTATTCTTGAATTCGCCTTTGTAAATATATCCATTTGGCCAAGTCTCAACACCTTGACCATTTTTTTTTGTACCTACCCACTCTCCTTCGTAAGTTGTTTTGTCAGTGTAAACCCACTTACCGAAACCATTTTCACAATTACCCTCCTTACATCCGGTGCTTCTAGCTAAAGCAACCGATGAAATTAAGAAACTTAAAATTATGGTGAGAAGAAATTTTTTCATGAATATAGTTTACACAAAAACAATTAAAAAAAAATTAGACTTTTTTGTCATTTTCAGTGCAAGAATAAATAGAAATATATTTTTCAGAATTTTCACTTTTTATATTTTTGGTAATTTCATGAATTAATTCACCTGTTTTCCTAGTAATAATACCTGACTCAGAATAATTTTTTTCTTTATCGATAGATTTAAATAAAACCACATCTTTATTTACAACCTTTACATTTAACGTTTCAGACTCAGAAAGAAATAATGTTAATCCCGTTATTAAAAGAGTTTGTGGTTTTTTTGATTGAATTTTAAATTTGTCTAAATCTTTTTCTTTTAAATCTTTTGCCAGAAAAGTTTGATAATTATATTCAGAATTTTTAATAATTTTTTTTTCTAGTGAACACTTAAACTCAAGATTAATGTCTTCATTAATATTTATATCTTTTGCTAAAACTCCATTAAAAAAAAAGAAATTTACAAATATAAAAAGTAATATTTTAATCATAAATTTTATCTAAAAAAAATCTCCCCCAACGTTGTTGGGAGAGATTTAAAGATTTAATAGCTCTTAACCTTATTTAGTAAAAGCTTGCCAAACTTTCTTATTGTCTGCTAACCATTTTTTAGCTGCATCCTCATGAGTCATTTTGTCAACGTCAACTAAAGCTGCCATTGCACCAATTTGACTTGTTGAGAACGAAAGTTTTTTAAATGCCGCTGCTGCTTTTGGATGAGTTTTTGGAAAATCAGCATTAACTGCTTTTTTCAAATAACCATCTGGCGAACCACATTTTCCATCACCACCATCCTCTGGTCTACAACCAGCTGTGTATGGAGGAAAGTCGATAAATGTAAAACCAGCACCATCAGTAAAGTTTGGTGTCCAGTTAAAGATGATTGTTCCTCTTCCTTCTTTTTCAGCTGCAGCTAACTCTGCCCATAAAGCATCTGCACTTCCAGCAAATTTAACCCACCAAAGATCACCTAAACCTAAAGCGTCAACTCTTTGTGGAATTAAATCACCATGCCATGTTTGTGGACCTTCCAACATTCTTCCTTTTCCATTTGGAGAGTCAGGTGTTGTAAAGTTTTTTGCACAATCTGGATTTTTTAATGCTGTCCAATCTGGTAAACCAGGGCATAATCCTTTTTCAGCAACCCAATTAGGATAACCCATATCCTCTAGAGTTCTTGCCTCATGATCTCCCCAATCTAACAAACCACCTTTATCCAAAGCAGTTGTGAATGATTTACCAAAAGCAGATTCCCATACCTCGTGAGATATAGTTACATCACCAATTCTAATTGACTCGTATACTGCTTGAGAGTCAGCATTAACGTATTTTACGTTGTTACCCATACTTTCGAACATTCCACCAATAACATAGGCCATTACAATTTGACTTGACCAGTTATGTGTCGGAATAACGATGGGTTTTTTACTATCTGCATTTGCTATACCAGCAAAACTTACCGCTGAGATTATTATTGCAGATACAAATGATATTATTTTTCGCATTTATTCCCCTTTCTTAATATTAAGTGTGAATAGTATGTGCCTAAGTAAAATGATAGTCAACTAATAGATATTTATATAATATAATAATAGATATAAAAAATGTCGCTGACTACATTAGATATAAAAGAACCTGGTCTAAATATACTACCACCTGGAGTTGAAAGACACGTTGTAAACGCTGGTGGGCTAACTGGTTTACAAATTTTTCCAGATGACGAAATAGAGATCATTAATGATGAAGGAAATCAGGTTTGTGAAATAATTTGTTTCGACAAAGATGGAAAATCTGAACTCGCAATTTTGAATTTGAAAGAAAATAGTAACAAAAGTTTTATTAAAGAGATTTTAAAAAAAAAGGATGAAAGTTCTTTAGCTACAAATTTTCAACTAAAAAAAAGAAATCTAGATTTAAATAAATCGCATTCTTCAATTTTATTTGATGAAAAAACACCTAGTGGTGAAAAGATTAAATTAAAATCTAAAGATAAGTGCTATGTTATTTTCTCTGCACCACAAAATGACATGTTGGTAAGTGAACAAAATCCATCTGGTGATTTAATATTATTTGTAAAAAGAGCTAAAATTATGAATGATAAAGAATTATCAATAATTCCTGACCCCGTGTTTGAGCCACATTACGAAAAAAATATTGATAGACAAACTGCTATTTCCTTTCAGGTTAAAGAAGGTGATTATATCCAAATTATTAGTCCAGCAGGTAGACAATGCTCTGACTTTGTTGCATTTGATACAAGAAAACTTGATAAAAAAATTGAAAAAGGACTTGATTGGCAGACCACACGAACCTTCATGGGCAATACTTTTCCTGGGCCAGGATTGTTCTCAAAATTTTATGACACAGATCACGAACCTTTAGTTGAAGTGATTAGAGATACAGTTGGGAAACATGATACATTTAATTTAGCTTGCACATCAAAATATTATGAAGATGCAGGTTATTTTGGTCATCCAAATTGTTCGGATAATCTAAATAATGCAATGGCCGCATATGGAGTTGAAAAACAAAAAGGTTGGCAAGCCATCAATTTATTTTTTA
>CACMBY010000010.1:0-33316 GCA_902612065.1 uncultured Pelagibacteraceae bacterium
GCGATACATTTTGAAGCGTTTAAATTATGGACCAAAGGAATAAAGTTTATCCAAAAAAAATTAAAAATAAGAAACAACATATCTTTTGAAAATTAATGTCCTTAAATAGACTTTCAGACAAACTGGTTTTTAACATATTAGCCGGAATAAATGTTGGATATCTAGAAATTATAAATTATCAAGGAGAAGTTTTTAAATTTGGAAATCCTCAGGATAATTTAAAAGCTAAATTGAAAATTAAAAAACCAAATTTTTCTTTTAATCTTATAAAAGGTGGCAGCATTGGTTTTGCTGAGTCTTACATGAGGGGAGAATTTGAAACTGATAATTTATCCAATCTCATTGAAATAACAGCTCGAAATATCAAAATCATATACAAGTTTTCAGGCTTACTCGATTTTCCAATTATAAATTTTTTAAAAGGGATCTTTATAAAAAATACAAAGAATAGAAGTAAAGAAAATATTGCAAAACATTATGACTTAGGAAACGATTTTTTTTCTTTATGGCTTGATGAAACTTTAACTTACTCAAGCGGAATTTTTAGCGATACCACTAAAGATCTTTCAGAGGCACAAAATAACAAATATCAAAAGATGATAGATTTAATAAAACCTAATAATGGTGATAGGGTTTTAGAAATTGGATGTGGCTGGGGTGGTTTTGCAGAATATTTAGGAAAAAAATATGATGTAAAATTAGATTGTATTACTATTTCAAAAAAACAATTCGAATATGCAAAAAGAAGGATTCATAATTGTGGTTTAAATGAAAAAGTAAATATTGAAATAAAAGATTATAGAGATTTAAAGAATAAATATAATTCAATAGCCTCCATAGAAATGATTGAGGCAGTAGGGCAAAATTATTTGGAAAGTTATTTTAAAACTATTAAGAAAAACCTTTCTACAGATGGTAGGGCAGCCATTCAAGCAATTACAATAGATGATAGTTTATTTGATAGATATAAAACGAAACAAGATTTTATTCAAAAATATATTTTTCCAGGAGGATTTTTGCCAAGTAAAAATAGCTTAAACAAATATGTTTCAGACAATGGTTTAACGATAAAGTCTTACGACTCATATGCTGATCATTATGCAAATACATTAGCTATTTGGAAAAATGAATTTAATAGAAAATGGGATCTCATTAAAAAACAAGGTTTTGATTTAACTTTTAAAAGAATGTGGGAATTTTACCTATCTTATTGTGAGGCTGGATTTAAATCGAAAAATATTGATCTGATACAATTTTCAATTCAAAATAAATAAATAACGGGGGCTTGTGAGGAAAATAATAAACTTAAGATCAATTTTATTGATAATCTCTTTATTCTTAATTACAAACTGCTCAAATAATAGCGATATGAAACCAGAAGATTTTAAAGGTAAAGAACCGAGATTAATCATAGAAAATTACTTGTCAGGTAATGTTAAAGCTTGGGGTGTTCTTCAGAATAGATCTGGAAAAGTTACTAGACAATTTTCAGCAGATCTAGATGGTAAGTGGGATGGCAAGCAATTAATTCTTGATGAAAAATTTAATTGGGATGACGGTGAAGTACAAACTAGACAATGGCAAATTACTAAAATAGACGACAACAATTATGAGGGAACTGCTGGAGACGTAGTTGGTAAAGCCAGGGGATATTCATATGGTCCCGCATTTAAATTTGAGTATGTTCTATTAGTTCCAGTAAAAGGCAAAGAAATTAAGATTACTTTCGATGATTGGATTTTCAAACAGGATGATCGAGTAGCAATTAATAGAGCTACAATGACTAAATTTGGAATTAAAGTCGCTGAATTGACTGTAGTATTTGTAAAAGATTAATCTTTCTTTTGATATTTTGTTAATTTTCCAACTAAACCAAAATAAATCTTACTCGGAAGAAAACTTAAGATTTTCAGTACAATAGTTAATGATTTTGGAAAATGAATTTCAAAAGTTTTTTTATTGACCAAGCCATCATATATTTTTTCAGCCGCATATTCAGTAGTTTTTAAAAAAGGCATTTTAAAATCATTTTTATCAGTCATTGGAGTTTTGATAAAACCTGGAGATACTAAGCACACTCTAACATTTGATCGACCAAAGTCAAAATATAGACTTTCTGCTAAATTATTTAGAGCAGATTTTGAAGGTCCATATCCGGTTGAATTGGGTAAACCTCTATAACCAGCAATTGAGGAAACAATAGTAATTGTTCCACTTTTCTTTTTTTTAAAATATTCTTCAACTGCTTTAATAGCATTCAATGTCCCAAAAAAATTAATTTTAAAAACTTCCTCAATTTGTTCAACATCAATATCTCTTTCTTTTTTTGGATTCCATGTGCCAGTAGAAAAAAAACAAATATCTATATTTTCAAATTTATTCTTAATTTTTTCAAAAACCTCTTTACATTTTGATTTATCAGTCACATCTAATGGAAATGGACTTATATTTTCATGGTTGTCTGCAATCTCATCAAGAAGATTCTCACGTCTGGCTGAAATAGCAACATTCCATCCTTCATTAGCAAATTTTAATGCAAGAGCTTTGCCGATTCCAGTACTCCCACCCGTTATCCAAATTGTTTTTTTATTCATAATCTAAAGATGTATAATACTTTAATGCTAAAAAATAAATTTTTATCATTCATACTTTTTTTTATTATCACATTTTCAGCCTCATTTATTGGAAGTTTAGTCACAATTAATTTTAAAGACCCTTGGTATTCTCAATTAGTCAAATCTGATTTTAACCCACCTGATTGGATATTTGCACCTGTTTGGACAACGTTATATCTAATGATGACAGTTGCTATTTGGTTTTTTTGGCATAGTAAAAGTAGAGACATGAACACGATTTATATTTATTTTATTCATATTATATTTAATACAACTTGGAGTATCGTTTTTTTTGGATTACACCAAATTTTTTATGCTTTAATTGTTTTGGTAATCTTAATTGGTTTAATAATTACTTTAGTAATTAGATATAAGCGTGTCAATTTTGTGAGTTATTATTTAATGATTCCCTATTTACTTTGGTGTTGCTATGCATTATTTCTGAATATTAACTTACTAATATTAAATTAATGGATGATGTTGTAATAGTTGGTGGTGGAATAATTGGAGCCGCGACTGCTTACTTTTTATCAAAAGAAGGCAGAAAAGTTAAAGTTATAGAAAAAGATCCAACTTATAAAACTGCTTCTTTTCCTTTGTCATTAGGTGGCTTTAGAAGACAATTTTTCCAAAAAGAAAATATTTTATTAGGAAAATTTGCCAGAGAATTTATTTTTCAAATTCCAGATTTATTAAAAACTGAAAAAAATCCAAAACCCACTGCTAGTATGGTGACTAATGGTTATTTATTAATGTTTGGACCTGAGCATGCAGATGAACAATATAAAGCGCTCGAAAATCATAAAGCTTGTGATGCGGGAACAAAAAATATCAAAGGCTCTGAGTTGAATAATTTTTTTCCATATATCAATAGTGAGGGAATTGAAACAGCGACTTTTACTGACAATCAAAGTGAAGGATGGATCGACCCCTTCATGTTTCATAGTGCTCTAAAAAGTAAAGCAATTGATCTTGGCGCAGTATTTGTTAAGGGCGAAGTTAAATCTCTTTCAGAAATTAATGCTAAGACAATTATTTCAGCAGCTGGATGTTGGACTAAAGAGCTTTTAGAAGATATCCCTGTTGAACCTCAAAAACATACAGTTTTCAGAGTAAAGTGTCCGAAACATATTCCTGAAATGCCATTAACAGGAGATCTAACAACAGGAGTTTATTGGAGACCTGAAGGCAAAGAATATTTAGCGGGTTCACCAAAATCAGTCTTTGATGCTAAAGATCTTGAACCTGCATGGGATGATTTTGAAGAATTGGTTTGGCCAGCATTAGCTCACAGAATACCGGCTATGGAAGAATTAAAATTAACTGGTGGATGGGCTGGATATTATGATTGCAATCGACTTGATAATAATGCAGTTGTTGGAAAACATCCAAAATTTGAAAATGTTTACTTAGCAACAGGTTTCACAGGAAGAGGATTAATGCAAGCTCCGGGAATTGGTAGAGCATTAACAGAATTGATTACCACGGGTGCTTATCAATCAATTGATATATCAAATATGGCTGTAGAGAGAGTTTTAGGTAAACAGGCGAGACATGAGCCATATGTTCTTTAATTAAGTTCCACAAAAAGTTTGATAATTTTCATTTGAACTGGATAATATTTGGTATTTACCGATATCTTTTTGATCAGTATAGGGGCTATTTAAAATTTTTAAAAATTTAAGCAAAGGTTCCAAATTTCCTTGATCTGCATCTCTAAGAGTATTTTCAACTATATGATTTCTTGGAATTAAAAGGGGGTTTGTACTTCTCATCAATTTTTTATGCTTTTCCTTTGAATTATCATGACTTGATGATCTTTCCTGCCACCTTTTTTTCCAGTTGCTAAAATCAGCACCTTCATAAGTATTATTTCTTTGAGTTTTAAAGTTCATCAAGTGGCAAAATGTATTTGTGTAATCAACTTTATTTTGATGCATCCAAGTGAGTAAGTCTAAGATTAGGTACTTATCTTTTTTATCTGTACCTAGTAAGCCTAGCTTAGCCCTCATCATATTTAACCACTTTTCTTCATATGTTTTTTCAAAAGTGTCGATTATTTCAGTTGCTAATTTTACAGCTGTGTCTTGGTCTTTATCAATCAAAGGTATCAAGCACTCAGCAAATCTTGAAAGATTCCATTTTGTTATAATTGGCTGATTGCAATAAGCATATCTACCTAATTTATCAATTGAACTAAATACAGTTTTTGGATCATAAATATCCATGAAAGCACAGGGTCCATAGTCAATGGTCTCACCAGCTATACTCATGTTATCTGTATTCATTACACCATGAATAAATCCAACCCTCATCCAATTGACTACTAAATCAATCTGTTTATCTAAAACAACTTTTAAAAGATCTAAGGCTTTATTTTTTGAATTTTCAATTTCTGGGTAATGTCTTTTGATGACATATTCAAATAATGTCTCTAACTCATCTTTTTTATTCCTTGCTGCAATATACTGAAAAGTTCCTACTCTAATATGACTTGATGCTACTCTGGTGAGTATTGCACCTTCTAATGGTGTCTCTCTAATTACATTTTCTCCAGTTTTTGCGACCGCTAGACTCCGCGTCGTTGGTATATTTAAGGCATACATTGCTTCACTTATTAAATATTCTCTAAGCATAGGCCCTAACGCTGCTCTTCCATCTCCATTTCTTGAAAAAGCAGTTTTTCCCGAGCCTTTAAATTGAATATCGTATCTATGATTATTTTTAGATACATGTTCTCCAATCAAAACTGCCCTACCATCACCAAGCATTGTAAAATGGCCAAATTGATGACCTGCATAAGCTTGTGCTATTGAATTACTATTTTTCGGCAATTCGTTTCCTGTAAATATGGCCGATAACTCAGACTGACTTATTTCAGAAAAGTCTAAATTTAAATCCTTGGCCAAAGACTCATTTAATAAAATCATTTTAGGATTTTTAACTTTTACTGGGTTTATCTTTTCTCTAAATGGCTCAGGCAATTTGGAATATGTGTTATCAAAATTCCAATTGATGTTATTTTTCATAAATTGTTACATTTTCCAAATTCTATTTAAAATCTCTTCTCTTCTACAAGCTTTTTTATATTTTAAATAATTTAAAAAATATACTTGATAATAATCTTGATGACGATCTTCAGCTATATAAAATTTTTCAAATTCTCTAATATAAGTAACAACTTTTTTATTAAATTTTTTTTCTAGTCTTTTAAAATCTTTTTCAATTAAATCTTTTTCCTTTTGATTTGTATAAAAAGCTGCAGATCTGTAGCTATAACCTTTGTCGCAAAACTGACCATAAGGATCAAATGGATCTATGTTAAGCCAAAAATTTTTAAGTAATTCTTCGTAAGTTATTAAACTTGCATCATAAATTACTTCTACAACTTCGAGGTGACCTGTATTTCCATAAGTAACTTCTTCATAGGTTGGATTTTCAGTTTTTCCTCCAGAGTATCCTGAAATCACTTTCTCAACACCTGTTAATTTTTCAAAAGACTCTTCCATACACCAGAAACAACCACCAGCAAAATATGCTTTACTTTTTTCAGATGCCAATACTGAATTTGTAATTATCAAGTTTAAAAATATGAATAATAAAAATCTCATGATTAAAAATTTATACAAAAATTGGGAATTGAGTCTAGATTATTAAAGGTAGCTACTTTAAGTAGCTTACCTTTAATAATTAAAAGAATGATTTATTTTTTCTTATATTTAGCTGCTTCTTCAGAACCACCTGTGGCAGATCCTTTACTATATGAGTGAGCACCCATTCCAGCCAATTGTCCATCTTTGACGATAAGATATTGATCTCTAATTTCTTTTCCTTCAAAGAAACATTCTAAGATTTCTCTTACACCATCAGCATATCTTGTTTGAGCTGACAAAGATGTTCCAGAAGTATGAGGTGTCATTCCATGGTTAGGCATTGTTCTCCATACGTGATCGTTTGGGGCTGGCTGTGGAAACCAAACGTCTCCAGCATAACCACTTAGTTGACCACTCTTCAACGCTTTTGCAATAGCATCACGATTACAAATTTTACCTCTTGCAGTGTTTACAATATAAGCGCCTTTTTTCATTTTGCTTATCATTGCATCGTCGAATAAGTTCTCAGTCTCAGGATGGAGAGGACAATTAATAGTTACGACATCACAAACTTTAACCATAGACTCTACTGACTCATGAAATGTTAAGTTTAATTCTTTTTCAACACTATCTGGTAATTTATGTCTATCAAAATAATGTAAGTGTACATCAAATGGCTTCATTTTTCTTAATGCATCTAAACCGATACGGCCAGCAGCAACAGTTCCAATGTGCATACCTTCGACATCATAAGATCTTTGCACAGCATCTGCTATGTTCCATCCCCCTTCATTAACAATTCTATGTTGGTTGTGATAGTCCCTCACCATTGATACAATCATCATCACAATGTGTTCAGCAACAGATCTTGAATTACAAAAAGTTACTTCAACTACATCAATTTTGTTATCCATAGCTGCTTGTAAATCCACGTGGTCAGAGCCAATTCCGGCTGTAATAGCCATTTTTAAGTTTTTAGCTTTAGCAATTCTTTCTTTAGTTAAGTAGTAAGGAAAAAAAGGTTGAGAAATTACTATATCAGCGTCAACGATATGCTTATCAGCCTCACATCCATCTCCATCTTTACTATTAGTAACTACTAACTCATGTCCATTACTTTCTAAAAATTTTCTTAATCCTAATTCTCCTGAAACACATCCTAACAATTCTCCTGGATTAAAATCTCTTCCTTTTGGTGAAGGTAAGGTCATCCCATCTGGATATTTTTCTAGTTTAGGAAGATCTTTAAGTGGATATGACTTAGGCATTCCTCCTTTTGGATCATCATATAATACACATAATATTTTCATTTATTCTCCTGCGTTACTTTCAATCATTAATTTATTTTGAGACATCTAACATTATTTTAATGTCGCTAGCAAACAAATTATTTTGTTTTGGGATAACTCTTTTTAAGTATAAATTTATTAATTATAATAGCAAAAACCAGAATAATTATTGATCCTGAAATTATTGGGCTTAACAAATAGTCTAGTGAGACACTACCCATAATAACTATAATTGGATTTCCACCTGCAGGCGGATGTGTTACATTTAACAATATCATTAGACCCACTCCAAAACCAACTGCTAATGGTATAATTATAAATAATGGCAAAGGAATTAAATATAAAAAAAACATTCCTACTGTTGCAGTTACTAGATGCCCAAAAAAAACATTTTTGGGTTGGGCAAAGGGGCTTTCGGGATATCCATACAACAGAACCATTGATGATCCAAAAGATGCAATAAGAAAAATTCCAAATTCAGTTTTGTAAGTTAATAAAGTTAAAATACCTATAGTGATAATTGAAAATAATCCTGCGATAAAAGATTGTTTTAAGTTACCCATGAGTTTATTTTGATACTATTTTTTTTATTGTTTTAAAAGGTAATAAAATACATTCTTTACGAGATAGATTTTTATCATTAAATATTTTATTAAGTGATTTCCATTTTTTTTCAATATTTTCAACGTTTCCCTCAAAATAATGTTTTGCATCATCGCATAATTGATTAATTTTAGATTTATTTTCATTCATTGAAATTTTTGAAAGTAAACTTGCTGAAGCTTGACAATAAACACAGGACTTACCTTGATAACCAAAATCAATAATTTTATTTTTTTTGATAACTAAATCTATTTGCATCTCATCACCACACATTGAATTTTTCAATTTTGAGTGGTGTGTATAGTTTTTGATACTTTTGTTATTGTTGGTATCAGAGGCTATTTTAAGAATATCCAAATTCATATTAATTTATTATATTAGTGCTAATACTTTGTATAACAATTTAATTTATGTTGTAGTACTAATCAATTAGATCTAAATATTCGATTATGGTTGAACTTAGAAATGAAAAAATTGCCGTTCCAGTCGTTTTATTTGCAGGGATACTTTGGTCGTTTGGTCCCTTGGTGGTGAGATATATGAATGATCCTCATATGGTCCCTTGGCAATATATTTTTGGTAGAGGTTTAACTATTTTTATTATTTTAAATTTTTATTTATATTTTGAAGAAGGAACAAATTTTTACAAAAATTATAAAAAAGTAGGTAAATCAGGATTGGTTGGTGGGATTGGTCTTGGTATTGCAATGATTTCATTTATTTATTCAATTACAAACACTACTGCAGCAATTACTCTATTATGTTTAGCTGCAATGCCCTTTTTCACTGCATTATTAGCTTTTTTATTTTTAAAGGAAAAAATTTCTCTAAATGTCTGGATATCAATGCTTATTGCAACTGTGGGTATCATAATCATGGCTGTTGGTAATACTGAAAAAAATTCTTTAATAGGTTTTGTTTTTGGACTTACATCATCAATTGGATTTTCAATTTTTTCTGTCACCTTAAGATGGAGAAAAGAAACTCCAAAATTTACAACAGTCGCTGTAGCAGGTTTATTTTGTTTTATAACTGCTACGATTATGATTTTGGTCAATAAACAACCTTTTTTTGCAACTAGTTATAATAGTGCAATGTTTTCTTTACATGGGGTATTAGTCTGTTTAGGTCTTATTTTATATTCTATAGGATCTAAAGCAATCCAAGCAGCAGAGCTGACATTATTGTCTCTCACAGAGGTTATTGGAGGAATTTTTTGGGTATGGTTACCATTGTTTGGTATTAATGAAATTCCATCTACTAACACAATAGTAGGTGGTTTCTTTCTGTTTGTTTCACTTATTTATTATAGTCTTATCATGAGGTGGAATAAGAGATACATCGCTCTAAATTAAATTTAATGGATAGAAATAAAGTCATTGTAAATAGTTGGAATGAGTGGGATCCATTAAAACATGTAATTGTTGGTAGGGCTGATGGTACATGTATTCCTGCAGCAGAGCCTGCGCTTGAAGCAAAAGTTCCCGAGGACTCAGATATGAAAGGTAAATTTGGTCCAAGAACAAAAGATACAATAGATAAAGCTAATCAATTGTTAAATGATTTTTCAGAAATATTATCTAAGCGTGGTATTAAAGTAGATAGACCAACACCAATTGATTTTAATCAAAATATTTCAACCCCTGACTGGAAAGTTGAAACTATGTTTGGTTGTATGCCCCCAAGAGATGTTTTATTGACTGTGGGTAATGAAATTTTAGAAGCTACTATGAGTTATAGATGCAGATGGTTTGAATATCTTTGCTATCGACCTCTTTTAAAAGAATATTATAATTTAGACCCAAACATGAGACATGAGTCGGCTCCTAAACCAAGATTAACGGATGCAGATTACAGAGAAGATTATTTATCTGACAAAATAGGAATAGAAAAAAGATTAAAATGGACTGAAGATAAATTTTTTGTAACAACTGAGGAAGAACCTTTGTTTGATGCAGCAGACATACTTCGATTTGGAAAAGACTTAATTGTACAACATGGTTTCACCACAAATTTAAAAGGTATTGATTGGTTAAAAAGACATTTTAAAGATCAAAGAATTCATGCAGTAAACTTTCCGGGTGACCCATATCCAATACATATAGATGCAACCTTTACTCCTATAAAAGAAGGATTGATTATAAACAATCCCCAAAGAAAATTACCTAAAGACCAAAGAAAGTTATTTGAAAATAACGGATGGGAAATAATTGATGCTGCTCAACCAGCTCATAATGAGCCACCACCACTTTGTTATTCATCTGTTTGGCTTTCAATGAATGTTTTAGTGTTAGATCCAAAGACAGTTTGTGTTGAAAAAAGTGAAAAATATCAAGCAGAGCAACTCGATAAACTAGGTATGGAAGTAATTCCAGTAGATTTAAGAGATGCTTATGCTTTTGGAGGTGGACTTCATTGTTGTACCGCCGACGTTTATAGAGAAGGGGAAATCAAAGATTATTTTCCAAAACAATAAAAAAAGATTAATTTTCTTTAGATTTATCTATATTAAAATTCTCTAATCCACTTGATGTACTTTTGAGATTTTTATCAATTTCTTCAAATCTTTCTCTTTTTTCTATCTCTTTTTGAATAAGTCTTTGTTCACGTCTAATTTCGTCTTGTTCTTTTTGCTTTTGCTCTCTATCAAATTTTTCTTCCCACTCTCTTATTTTGATAAATTCAGCCTCTTTTTGTCTATCTTCCTCTTCTTTCAATATTTTTAGTTCTCTATTTTTACGTCTTTGCTCTTTTAATTCTTTATTTTTTTGCTCATCTTCTCTTACTTTTAAATCAATATCTTTTCTATTTTGCTCTTCTTCTCTAATCTTTAATTGTTTTTCTTTTTCTCTTAATTCTTTTGCAACAAGTACTAACTCTTCATCTTTTTTTGTCAGTCTTTCACTTTCAATCTTTTGTTTATCTTCTTTAGATCTAATTTCTTTTTCTCTTAATCTCAGCTCATCTTCATTTAAGCGGATTTTACTACTTTCTTTGTTGAGCCTATCTTCCCAAAGTTTCAATTCTTTTTTTTCCTTTTGATAAGAATTTCTTTCCTCAAGTTTTTGCAATTTAATAGCTTTGATTTTTTCTTGTTCTTTTTTTTTCTTATAATTAGATAATGCGCTACTTAACGAACTTGTTGTTAACGTTGCTATTTTAGCAAGTCCGTTAGTTTTTTTTTTAATTTTTGTTTTCTTTTTTTTTAATGGCATTTTTTAATTTTTATTTATTTCACAAGATAAATGAAAATTATTCAATAAGATTCTTAAAAAAATCCATGTAGTCCGACTAAAATGAGTTACAACCTGAAAGAGATATATTTAGTATGTCACTTCCTCTTTTTGATCTTCGTTATCGTCTTTTTTATATTTTACACCTTTTCTTTCTAAAATTTCTTTAACTTTCTCAGAATATGGTTCTTCTATGTGTTCAGTAGTAGGATTAAGTTCAATACCTGCTGGAGTAATGGTTTGTGGCATAGCAACGAACTGAGAGTCTGGATTTTCAACAGTTTTTCTTACTTTCATTCTATAAATTCCAAAAAATCCAATAAAAGAGTGAAAAATAAACAGAAACACAAAAAAACCATTTGGTCCAACCAAATCCATAAATATTGAACAAAGAAATGGCCCGCTCATTGCTCCTAAGCCAAAGGCAAATTGGAGTCCAGCTCCTGCTGCAACAAACTTTTCTTTTGAAATATAATCATTTGTGTGCGCTAGGATTAAAGAAAACATTGGCAAACTACAAAATGAAAAAAGAATAAAGAAAAAATAAAACCATGCCTTACTAGTTGCAAGGCCTCCAGGCAAATACATTTGTCTTGAAACAAATATCGCAATAATTGCAAATATCGCTGCTCCAAATGTTGAAAAAACAATTACTCTTCTTCTATCATAAAAATCAGAAATTTTACCAACTGGAAATTGGGCTACTGCACCTGATATCGCTAATAGAAAAGTTACAATTGATATTTCTAAAATGGTGAAGTTCATGGAGGTAGCGTAAACTGCTAGTAACGTAAATAAAGCTGATTGTATTGTTCCATAAAAAAGAGAGCTTACCATACCAAAAGGTGAAGCCTCATATAACTCTCGCATATTCATTGCTTGTATTTTTTTAAAGTTTGGTGGTTTCTTTTTAGTTAATAAAATTGGTATTAAAGCAGCAGAAGTTATTACTGAAACTAAAATAAATGGTTGAAAGTTTTTAGGACTACTAAAATTAAGTAAAAACATACCGATGCCCATGGTTCCATAAAGTATGACCATATAGATAGAAAGTACGCTGCCTCGATTTTTATTACTTGATCTATCATTTAACCAACTTTCTGCGACTGTATAAATACAAACCATACTGACACCAGTAAGTATTCTTAATAAAAACCATATAAATGGATGAATTATAACTGAGTGAATTAAAACAACTAATGATGCCAAGGACGCAAAAGCTGCAAAAACTCTTATGTGACCAACTCTTGAAATTATATTTGGAATAGTTGCGGCACCAATAAAATATCCTACAAAATAACCAGACATCATAAATCCAGTTGAAGTAAGGCTAAATTCTTCCTGAACAGCCCTTACACCTAAGAGAGACCCTTGGAATCCATAAGCCATCATGATGAAGCCCATTCCTAAAAACAATGCCCAGGAGTTTTTTAAAACTTTATTCATAAAAATTGAGGTAATTATTCGCGATGTATTATTAAATCAAGTCTTAATTGTGACAAGCTTAAGAATTTTTGAGTTTTAAGTATGAGTGAATTGCGATAGTGGTTATTATAACTAGACCACCCTGGAGTGTTTCTAAACTAGGCTGTTCCTTTATGATCAACCAAACCCAAATTGGGCCGATTATAGTCTCAAGCAGAAAAAAAAGATTAACTTCTGCAGCAGGTATAAATCTTGGAGCAATGGTTACTAGTACAAATGGTATAGCAACACATAAAATACACATTAATGGAACAATTAAAAGATCATTACCAACTAATGCAAAACTTTCTATAAAAAGTAATGCAAAAGTTGCTACAAATAATTTACCAACTACCGCAGCAGGAACTAAATTTTTAGTTTTAGCGGATCTAATTATAACTGCTCCGACCGCTAAACCTATCGCAGTAACAAATCCTAAAACATCTCCATAAAAATTACCTAACTTCAAAGAGTCATAGAAAATATATATTATTGCTAAAAAAGTAATTATTATAGAAATCCAAGTTTTTTTATCAGGTGGTTCTTTTAGAAATATTGCTCCAAGAATAGCTGATAACATTGGGGCAGTCGCTATCATAACTAAGGTATTGGCAACATTTGTATTTTGAATAGAAACAACAAAAGTTATATTGGTTACGCTAAATGTAATTACATAAAATATTCCATGATAACCACTAGTGAAAAGTATCTTAAAGAAATTTAACTTATAAATAATTAACATACCTAACAAAACCGTTATAAAAGGAATAATTCCCCTATAAAAAACTAAACCCCAAGTATCTACATTTGAAAGCCTTATAAATAGTGAGTCTGGTGTAATAAACATTACCGCAACAAAGGCCAATAACGATCCCTTTTGTTGGTCTGTAAGATTTTTCACGCTTTTAATTCTTTCCAGAAAGTTGAGGCTAAATTTATTTTTGAAAGATCGTAGAAAGTTTTTAATCCGGTAGGTGATGTAACATTTATGTCACCATTGAGTTGCTCATCTATAAAGTCAATCCCAGCAAAGAAAATTTTATCTTTTTTTAAATCTTTACTAATCAATTTTGATATTTTTATTTCTTTATTAGTTAATTTTACATTTATTGGTTTTGCACCTTTGCTTAAATTACTTAAAAATGAGCCTTTTTTTGGAATTCTTGATATTGCGCCACAAACTTTACCATTTATCAAAAAAACTCTCTTATCTCCTTCTTTGATCTTAGGTAAATATTTTTGACACATAATATGACTGTGTTTTTTAATAAATTTTTGAAAAAATTTTAGATTAAACTTGATCAATAAATATATATTGTTTCCACTATAGCTATTGATAGGTTTTACTATCACTTTTTTATGTTTTTTAAAAAACTTTCTAATTTCATCAATATTTTGTGAAAAAATAGTATCAGGCATAAATTTTTGATATTTAGTGGAAAAAAGTTTTTCAGATACATTTCTTATTGCTGTTGGATCATTAATAATTTTAACCTTTTTTTTTATTTTATCTAAAATAAGAGTTGAACAAATATATTCTAAATTGAATGGTGGATCTTGGCGAATAAGTAAATATTTACACTTAACTAGCTCTAGTTTTTGTTTTTTTAAGATTTCAAAAAACTTTTTTTTTCTATAATCAAATTTGACGAAGAATCCTTTAGCAATTACTTTAAAATTAATGATAGATAAATCTTTTGGATCATAATAGAAAATTTTGTAATTTTTCTTTTGTATTTCATGAGCTAAAAAAATACTGGTATCGGTTAAAGGGTTAAGTTCAGAAGGATGATTTCCCTGGATAGCAATAATTTTATTTGTCATATAATTCAGTTAAATCTTCATCTTTAGAAAATTTAATAATCATATGATGTGCATTTGTAGTTTTATTATCAATCACTTTTTGTAAATGATTTAAAAATATGGTCTCATTTTTTCCACTTTTATTGACTATATCTCTCTTTTCTAATCCCTTTTTAGATAAATCTAATAATTCTGAAGACCAATAAAGCAGGTCTTTACCCATAAGCTGGGTATTGAAACCTTTTTGTGGCGCTTCTAAATATGCATTTATAATTTTATCTTTATCCCAACTAGAAATTAATTCATAAACTTCATCTAAATTTCCATATAACATTCCAACGTTAAATGCTGGGCTTGCACATAGACAATCCCAACCACAAGTATCCATTGATCTTAACTCAATATATTTTTTAAGTCTATTCTCCGTAAAAATTGTGCTTAAATGAATTGATAAATCATTCTCATCTGGCAGGCGATTATTTATTTCTTTAATATTTCCTGACATGAAATCACTAAAATTGTATTTCATACCTGAAAAATAATTTTCTTTTTGTTGTATAAATAGAATTGGAAAATTAATAATAAAATCT
This sequence comes from uncultured Pelagibacteraceae bacterium, assembly GCA_902612065.1. Lineage (GTDB taxonomy): Bacteria > Pseudomonadota > Alphaproteobacteria > Pelagibacterales > Pelagibacteraceae > Pelagibacter. The sequence continues at coordinate 15,191 of CACMBY010000010.1, forward strand.
GCATATTTTTCAAAATCAAAGTCTTCAAGGAAAAATTTAGGCAAACCACCTCGAGAAGTATTTTGCCATACTTTCGATCGGTACGATAAATAATTACTTTTTTTCTTCTCAACTATTGATGAATTAGCGAATAAAGCAATTGAAATAGGTACTAAAGAATTAACTATCTTAAATTTTTTTTTAAAATCTTCTTCTGAACAGTAATCTAAATTTAACTGCGTTCCACAGGTTCGGTACATCATATCAAGACTTAATTCTCCCCCTAAAGGCATATCTCTTGTCATAAGTTTGTATCTTTTTTTAGGGTTATTTGGGATCTCATCTAATTTTGATATTGGATCGAAACCTGCACTTACAATTTTAATATTAAGTTTTTTTGTGACTTGTTTTAATTCAAATAAGTAATCATAAGACTCTGCACATGCTTCATGAATATTAGAAAGTTTATCACCAGATAATTCAATTTGATTACCTGGCTCAAGAGTAATATTTTTACCCCCCTTATTTAAAGCAATAATATTGTCGTTTTCTAATACAGGATTCCATCCAAATTCAAGTAGAGCTGAGAACATCTCTTTTATTTTTTGATAATCAATTCTCTTATTATTTTGGCTATTAAATAGAAATTTCTCATGCTCGATACCAATTTTAAATTCTTTTTTATTTTTAATTCCAGACTTGAAATATTCAATTATTTGCTCTTTTTTTGTAATCATAGATATAAATTTTATTTTTAGTTATTCTTTAGAGAAGAGTATGGTTTTCTAGAAAAAATTTTTTTTACAATTGGTTTGAAAAACTCTAATGGTAAAGACTCATATTTAGGATCAAAAGAATTTTGATCATATTTTTCACAAAAATCTAATGTATCTTGATAATATTTATGATCTTTATATTTATCTCTTCTGTTTTTATCACCACCTAAATGATGTGCATAATAATACATTTGAAATTCTCCATGTTTTTCAACTATCCAATGAGTTTTTTCTGATACATAGGGCTTTAAAATTGAAGCAGCATACTCAGAATGATTCATTGGTGCCAATTCATCCCCGATGTCGTGCAACAGACAAGCTACAACCATTTCCTCACTTTCACCATTTCTATGAGCTCTTGTAGCGCTTTGAAGTGAGTGCTCAAGCCTTGATACCTGATACCCTTCTAAAGTTTCAGTTAGTCCAGACATAAATTTTAATATTCTATCAGCAGTTTTGCTGGCAAAATTTTTTTCATGCTTATCTAAAAAAAGATAATCTTCTTTAGTTCCATTTTTCATTTCGGTAAAACTTACTTTTTTCATTTAATTATTAGATGCAGTATTTAACAATGATAATTGTGTAATCTTACTATCACCAAGTTCATCGATAGGTTTAACAGGATAGTCACCAGTAAAATAATGATCAGTTAATTCAGGATAAGTTTCATTTCTTTTATCAAAACCAATTGCCCGATACATCCCATTTATTGACAAAAATTTTAATGATTTTGCACCTATGTAATCACAGATTTCGGAGTTACTTTTATTTGCCGCAAGTAATTCTTTTTTAGTTGGTGTGTCAACTCCATAAAAATCAGGAAATTTTATTTCTGGACATGCAATTCTAACATGAACCTCTTTTGCGCCAGCATCATATAACATTTTAACTATTTTATGAGATGTTGTGCCTCTTACTAGCGAGTCATCAACTAAAATTATTTTTTTACCTTGAATAGTCGATTGATTAGCATTTAATTTTAATTTAACACCTAAACTTCTAATTTTTTGACTTGGTTCAATGAAAGTTCTTCCCACATAATGATTTCTGACTAAACCAAGCTCAAATTTTACATTTAATGATTGTGCAAAACCTAAAGCAGCTGCATTCCCAGAATCTGGTACTGGTACAACAATATCAGAATCTATATCATTTTCTTTTGCAAGTTCTGATCCAAGATTTTTTCTATGTTCATATGCAGTTTTTCCATCAAGCATGCTATCTGGTCTTGCAAAATAAATATATTCAAAAACACAAGGTCTAACTTTTCTTGGTGGAAATGGTTTAATACTTTTAAGTTCATTATTTTCTATTAAGACAATTTCACCATTTTCAACTTCTCGTATGAATTTTGCACCAATAATATCTAATGCACACGTTTCAGATGCTAGCACATAGCTATTTTTTAATTTTCCAATTACCAAAGGCCTGATACCAAAAGGATCTCTAACACCTACTAATGAAGTTTGAGTTAACATTACTAAAGCGTATCCACCTTGTATTTGAAAAATTGCATCAACAATTTTATCTATTGTTTTTGCCCGCTTTGACTTAGCAATTAATTGAACTATTGTTTCTGTATCTGATGTTGTGTAGAAAATTGCACCTTCATCAACTAATTTTTTTCTTAAAGAAATAGAATTGGTTAAATTTCCATTATGAGCTACCCCGATCCCTCCAGCATTAGTATCAGCAAAGAAAGGCTGAATGTTTCTAAGAGTATTTTCACCTGTTGTACTATATCTATTATGTCCAATAGCATAATCTCCTTGAAGTTTTTTTAATATTTTTTCTTTATTAAAATTATCACCTACCAAACCAAATCTTTTTTCAGAAAAATATTGTTTACCATCAAAGGTAACTATACCACATCCTTCTTGACCTCTATGTTGTAGAGCATGAAGTCCTAAGGCGGTTAGTGCAGAAGCATCTTTGGTATTACTTATTCCAAATATACCACACTCTTCTTTCAGCTTAGGATCAAATATTTTCAATTTTCTCTTTAGATTTTTGATATGTTTTTTCATCAGGAAATTTTTCTAATAAATAATTACTACCTTTTTCTAAATATGGAAAGATTAATGATTTACTTAAATTTACTGGCCATTTATCGTGATTATATACAATGTGTACACCTGAGAAGATACATACAGATATAATGTAAGCTTTGATAAATCCAAAAAAGAATCCAAACATTGTATCTATACTTCCAAGGCCAGTAAAACGGACAGCTTTTCGTATACCTTTGTTAATCATTAAAATTAAAAATATAATAATTACAAATATTGTAACACCTAAAACTACATCTAGAACATATTCGTTATCAATTATGCCCTTCAAATAAGGTTTTGCTCTAGGGAAAATTATCAATGTAATTATGTAGGCTAGAAACCATTTAGCCATTGACAGAATACTTAAAACAAAACCTCTTTTGTAACATCCAATTAATGCAAAAATTGTAATTATTAAATACACAATATCTAAAACATTTGTCGTTTTATAAAAATCTACAACAAAATCTTGCATCTAGTTATTTGTTAAAGGGTTTGATCAATAGTATTAAAGAGGGAAGTAATGTTAAAACTGAGACCATAGCCAATAACATTGCTAGTCCAGTAAAAATACCAAAATAGATTGTGGGTATAAATTTTGATAAGACTAATATAGAAAACCCAAAAACTATTGTTATAGAGGTATTTAAAATTGCTTTGCCAACTGTGGAGTGGCACAAAATGAGTGTTTTATTGTAATCTTTAGAGGCACTAAATTCCTCCTTAAATCTATAAATATAATGAATACTATTATCAACAGCTATTCCAATTGTAATTGCGGCTATTGTGATTGTCATCATATCCAATGGAATACCGATTAGACCTATTATTCCTAATATAAAAAAAGCTGCTATAAAATTTGGTACTACACCAATAAGAGAAAGTTTAATATTTTTGAATAAGATTACAAACATTCCAAATATTCCGATCATCACTAATCCTAAAGTTAGTATTTGAGATTTAAAAAGACTTTGGAGTAAATTATTAAATAAAATTAAAACACCACCAAGTTTAAACTCACTTTCTTTTAATCCCAATTCATTTTTTAAGTCATAATTAATTTTTTTTATGAGATCATTTCTTCTTAAATTTTCTTGTGAATCAATAATCCTTAGATTAATTCTTGCCTCATTGTCTTTTATGGAGATATATGGATCAATTATTTCAGTTTTGATACTCTCAGGTATTTTTGAATAAAGGACACCCATTTCTAATGTTCCTAAGGGCTTATTATTATTTAGCATTGTTGCTACATCAATTATTGATGAAAAGGATAAAACTTTTCCAACTTGAGGCAAATCATCCAGATAGTTATGAACAGAAGAAATTCTATCTATTTTATCTTTGGTAAACCAGTATTTATCATCATTCTCATTTTCTTCATCTCCCCAATCTTCAAAATCATCATCATCAAATTTCTTGTTTTCTTTCTTTGGAAATTTTAAAATTACTTCAAGTGGAGTTGTGCCACCTAATTTTTCGTCTATAAGTTTCATACCTTTATAAATTTCAGTTTTTTTACTGAAATAATTAATAAAACTATTTTCAACTTCTAGTCTGCTTATACCGATTAAACTAAAAATGATAACTAGAATAGTTAGGGTAAAAATCGTTTTCTGATTATTTAGTGAAATTTGTGCAAAGAAAGAGGTAATTTTTGACTCCTCTTGTTTTTTTTGAAATATTTTTTCTTTAGGCATAAAGTTAATTAGAGATGGAAGTAATGTAAAGGTAATTACAAATGATGTAATTAAACCTAAGGTCATCATCCAACCAAAATCAATAATTGGTTTTATTTCACTGAAGATTAAAGATAAAAAGGCAATTATAGTTGTTAAAGCAGTATATAAAATTGGCCAAAACATTTTATTAGTTGTTAAAGTAATTAGTTCTATAATTTTTTTGTTTGGATAAATTTCTTTAATTTGTAAAAATCTTGTGCTCATGTGAATATTCATTGCCATTGTTAAAATTAACATTAACGCAATGAAGTTTGATGAAATAACTGTAACTTTCCACCCTAATAACCCAAGCAAGCCAGTCATAATTATTACTGAAAAAAAACAACTACTAATGGGAACGATAATCCAAATTAGTTTTCTAAATACAAACCATAATGTTGCGATTATAAACAATAAAACGCCTAATCCAAAAACCACTATATCACTTTTAATAAATGTCATCATATCGTCGGCAATCATAGGAATCCCACCCAAATTTATTTTTCCAATATTATTATAACTTTTAATGACATCCCTAATTTCAAGAATATTTTGATGATTTTGTTTTTTTATTAAGTCTTTATGAGCTTCAATTTCTTCTTTTGTTTTATTAGAAATATTTTCTATTAGTTTTTTATTTTTAATATTAACAATGATTCCAGAGGTTTTACCATCCTCACTAATAACAAAATTTCTAAATACGGGGCTACTTAAAATCTCATTAAATCCTCTTTCTTTATCTATATCTTCATCTTTTAAAGTCTTAAAATTTTCTAATCTCTCTTGCAAAGGTGCATCAGAATTATTTAATAAAGGTATATCTAAAAGGGTAATGACACTATGGACCCAGTTTAAACTTTGAATTTTATATTTTAAACTGAGAAGATTGTTTATAGAAGCATCAGAAATCATCCCTTCGTTAGGTGTATATGTTAGTATTAAAAATTCTTTTGAACCGTACCTATTTGTAATTTCTTTTAGATATTCAAGGTCTGGATCTCCTTCAATTAGTAATGTCTCTGATGAGGCGTCTAATTTAAAATCTTTGGAGTAATAGCCAAAAGTAAATAGGGCTATAATTAAGATTATTAAAATAGATTTGGGATTTTTAAGAATAATATTTTGATAAAATTGGGTTATCATCTTACCCTTTTATATTTGAATTTAGTTAATTTGAGTATCTTTAAATTTAGTAAACATTGCCTCAAACTCTAAAAATACATTTCCAGTCGGACCATGTCTTTGTTTACCAATAATTAATTCTGCCAGATTAGATACCTCATTCATCTTTGCTTGCCATTCAGCATGTTCTACAGTAGCTGGTTTTGGTTCTTTATTTTCTAAATAATAAGACTCTCTATAAACAAACATTACAACATCAGCGTCTTGCTCTATCGAGCCAGATTCTCTCAAATCAGATAATTGGGGTTTTTTATTATCTCTCTGTTCTACTTGTCTTGATAATTGTGAAAGAGCAACTACTGGTATCGATAATTCTTTTGCAATCGCTTTTAAACCTTGTGTAATTTCTGATACTTCTTGAACTCTTCCATCTTTATAATTTGTTGTCCCTCGCATTAATTGAATATAATCAACTATAATCATATCAAGTCCTTCTTTTCTTTTTATTCTTCTAGCTCTATTGCTCATTGCTGCAATCGTTATTGCTGGTGTTTCGTCTATATAGAGTGGAAGTTCAGATATATTTTTTGAAGTTTCTATAAATTTATCAAATTGTTCATTTGAAATTTTACCTCTTCTTATGTCATTTGATTTGATTCTAGATTGTTCTGCTAAAATTCTTGTAGACAATTGTTCAGATGACATTTCCAATGAGAAGAAAGCAATAGTTGATTTTTTACCACTCTCTTGTAATTTTTGAGCTGCGTTAAATGCAATGTTTGTTGCAAGTGCTGTCTTTCCCATGCCAGGTCTTCCTGCAATTATAATCAGGTCAGATTTGTGCAGACCACCCAATCTATCATCTAAGTCTCTTAGTCCAGTAGGAACCCCGACAATTCCCTCATCATTTTTAAATGCAGCAGATGCCATATCAATAGTTGTCTTTAATGCTTTATCAAATTTTATAAAAGAAGAGCCATATGAATCTTTTTCTGCTAATTTAAATAATTCTTTCTCCGAATTTTCAATTATTTGTTGTCCACTTGTATTAAGATCACCTAACTTCGCATCATCAATAGTTTGTTCAGAAATCTTTATAAGCTCTCTTCGTACAAACATATCATAAATTATTTTTGAATATTCGATTGCTTGTCTTATAGAAGTTGAAAATTTCGTGATCTTTACTAAATATTCTGGCACATTTAATTCATCTTTTTCATCTTCAAAATAATTTTTTAAAGTTATCGGATTAGCTAAAAGCCCTTTATAAATCAAACTTTCTATTGCCCCATAAATTTTTTGGTGCATAGGATCATAAAAGTTATCGCTAGATATTATAATATTTATATCATCAAAAATCTCATTCGAAACAAGTATAGAACCAATCACTGCTTGTTCAGCTTCAATATTATTTGGTAATTCTTGAAATTTGTCTTTGACGATTGTTAAATTATTTTCCACACTACATTGTATGTCAATTTATCTGACAAATGAATTTTAAATATTAATTGGGGAAAAAATTGTATAATTATTGAATAGTCTCTGCTGACTCAACTACAATATGTATCTCTGCATCAATCTCAGAGTGTAAAGATACTTTTACTTTAAATTTTCCAAGTGATTTGATTTCTTTAATTGGTTGTATCATTGATGGTGTAATATCTAACTTTTCTTTTTCTTTAATTAGTTTGGAAATTTCTGTTGGTTTTACCGAACCATACAACTCTTTATTTTCAGTTGAAAGTTTTTTTACAAAAAATTCTTTTTTATTTATTTTTTCTGCTATTTTTTTTGCCTCTTGTTTTTTTTCATTATCTTTTTTTGATAGCTGTGTTTTAATTTTTTCAACTTGATTTATATTTTCTTTTGAGGCATATAGTGCCTTCTTATTCGCGATCAAAAAGTTTCGTGCAAAACCTCTCTTTACATTTATAATTTCGCCTATAGATCCTAATCTTTTGATGTTTTCTAGTAATATTACTTTCATTTAGATTAAAGCCAAATTTCGTGCTCTTTTTATTGATAAAGATAACTCTCTTTGTTTTTTTTGACTTACATTAGTTATTCTTGATGGGAGAATTTTACCATTTTCTGATACGTATCTTTTCAATAACTTAACATTTTTATAATCAATTTTTGGAGCACCTTTGACCGATAATGGGCAATTTTTTTTAAATTTATATTTATTTGGTTGGAAAATACTTAATTTCGCAAAATTACTTTGTTTACTTTTTTTATTTCCGCTTTGTCTTTTGGGCATAACTAATTATTAGGACTTTCCTTTTTTTCAGATTCATCTTTTTTTGAAAAAAAATTTGTTTCAAGGTCAAATTTTTTTACTCTTACAGTCAAATATCTTAACAATTTCTTATCTATCGATTCATTTTTTTCAAGTTCACTAATTACATTTCCTTTGCCTTTAAATTTAAAGTGAATGTAGCTTCCTTTTTTATTTTTTTTTATTAAATATGATAAATTTAATAAACCCCAATTTTCGGTTTTTACTATTTCACCATCATTTTTTTCAATTATGCCCGAATATTTTTCGGTTAATTGTTTTATTTCACTTGGGGAAGTGTCTTGTCTTGCAATTATAGTATGCTCGTATAAATTCATTTAATTTCTTTAATAAAAAATGAGGATATACTATTATAAATCTCTAATTACAATAGCAAAAACAATAAAAAATATAGGTTTTTTTAGATGTTTTCTCTAGTATTCCCAGGACAAGGTTCTCAAAAAATTGGAATGGGAAAAGACTTTTTTGAAAATTATGATTTAGTAAAAGATCTTTTTAAAGAAGCTGACGAGTCATTGGGCATAAGTATATCAAAAATGATTTTAGAAGGGCCTAAAGATAAATTAGATCTTACTGTGAATACTCAGCCAGCAATATTTCTTATAAGCTACTCAATTTTTCAGGTAATGAAAAAAGAATTCAATTTGGATCTTGATAACGCAAAATATTTTGCTGGTCATTCACTGGGAGAATATTCAGCTTTATGTGCTGCTAACTATTTGAGTTTTTCTGATACCATTAAACTTTTAAAAATTAGAGGTGAAGCAATGCAAAATGCTGTGCCGGAGGGCGAGGGAGGTATGTTGGCTGTTTTAGGTTCAAAAGTTGAAATAATAGAAGATCTTTTGAGCGAAAATAAGAATAATTTTATAGTACAAGTTGCTAATGATAACTCCGAAGGTCAGATTGTTTTAAGTGGAAGAAATAGTGATATAGAAAAATTAATCCAGGTTTTAAAATCAAAAAATATTAAAAATATAAAATTACCAGTAAGTGCCCCTTTTCATTGCCAACTTATGAAAAATGCTACTAAAATTATGAGGAATGAAATTCAAAAATTAGATTTTCAAGAGTCTAAAAATAAGTTGATATCAAATGTGACAGCAAAAGAAATTTTAAATAAAGAAGAGCTTAAAATGCTTTTGATCGATCAAATAGAGAATAGAGTTAGATGGAGAGAAAGTGTAGACCATATGATTAGTAATGGAATAAATCATTTCATTGAGATTGGACCTGGAAAAGTATTAACAGGTTTAATAAAAAGAATAGATAAGAACGTAAAAATTAATACAATTAATACAGAGAGTGATATAAAAGATTTAAAGTTATGATAAATTTAAAAAATAAAAATATCATTGTAACTGGTGCATCAGGTGGGATAGGTAATTCGATTGTAAAAAAATTAAGTGATTTTGAAGCTAATATATTAGCGACAGGTACAAAAATTGAAAAATTAGAGGAATTAAAATCAAAAATTAAAAATGTCGAAATTTTAGGCTTTGATGTTTCTCAAAGTGAAAAAATTGAGGAATTTATTGACAATGCTACAAAACAACTTGGAGGGAAACTAGATTGTATTGTGAATAATGCTGGATTAACACAAGATAACCTAGCAATTCGTATGAGTTTTGATGAGTGGAAAAAAGTAATAGATGTAAACTTAACATCTACTTTTCTCCTAAGTAAATTTGCCATAAAAAAAATGTTAAAAAATAAATCAGGGAAAATTATTAATATTACATCAGTTGTTGGTCATACTGGAAATTTAGGCCAAACTAATTATACAGCATCTAAAGCAGGAATAATTGCTATGTCAAAAAGCTTAGCAATTGAGTATGCTAAGAAAAATATAAATATTAATTGTATTTCACCTGGTTTTATAAAAACAGCCATGACAGATAAATTGGATGAGAAATTTAAAGAATTAATTATATCTAAAATACCATCCGCAAGATTGGGAGAGCCCGAGGATATAGCGAATGTAGTTCTTTTTTTAGCCTCTGATCAAACAAATTACATTAATGGTGAAACTATTCATGTAAATGGAGGCATGTATATGGCTTGACAAAAAAAGTTTTTAAACTATTAAGAATTAAACTACAAAGGATCAATATGTCAGAAGATGTTTCAAGTAAAGTAAAAAAAATAGTTGCTGATCACTTAGGTATCGATGAAGCTAAAGTAACTGAAGAGTCAAGTTTTATTGACGACTTAGGAGCAGATAGTTTGGATACTGTAGAATTAGTTATGGCTTTTGAAGAAGAGTTTGGTTCAGAAATATCTGATAGTGAGGCTGAAAAAATTTTAACAGTGGGCGACGCTGTAAAATTTATTGAAGGAAAAGCAAATTAATTCTTAAATGCCCACAAATAATGATGGGGTAATGATAATTTTATCTTCTCCGTCTGGAGCAGGTAAAACGACATTAGTAAACTTGTTATCTCAAGAAGAGAATTTTGAAATTTCAATTTCCCATACAACCAGAAAACCTAGAGTTAATGAAATTCCTAATAAGGATTATTTTTTTGTTAGTGAAAATGAATTTAAGAGACTGATCAAAAATCAAGAATTTTTAGAATATGCAAAAGTTTTTAAAAATTTCTATGGTTCCACAAGAACACCAGTTATAAACAATCTTAATAATGGTAAAAATGTGCTTTTTGATATTGATTGGCAGGGTGCTGATCAAATTAAAAATAAAAAATTAGATTATAAATTAATTACTTTTTTTATACTTCCCCCTAGTAAAGAAGTTTTATTTGAAAGATTATCTAACAGAGATATGAAAGATAAACTTATAGTAGAGGAGAGAATGAAACAATTTGAACATGATGTGTTGCATTGGATTAACTACGATTATGTCGTGATCAATAATAGTTTAAGGGATTGTTATAAAAAAATTTATAGCTTGATACACGCTGAAATAACAAATGGATCAAAAGATTATGACAAAGATTTTATTAGAAATCATGTTGAAAAACTTACATCATAATTTTTCATATTCTTTAGTTAACTCGTAATACATCTCATGACTTAAATTATGTGGTCTTAAATTTAAATCAATTTTAAGTTTTTTAAGTATATCAAAATTATTTTGAAATATTAAATTATATGGTTTTTTAAGTTTTTTTCTTCTTTGATTGAAAAAAACTCTAGTTATTTTCTCTAAGTTTTTTGGATTATTAAATTTATAAAAATTTTTTTTTGGTTTAAAAAATAATAATGAACTATCAACTTTGGGTTTAGGAGAAAAACTTGAAGGTTCGATATCGCAAATTTTTTTTATATCCAATCTCCAATTGGCTAATATTGATAACCTTCCATAATTTGAAGAGTTAAACTCGGATATAATTCTATTAGCTACTTCCTTTTGAAACATAAGAATTAAGAAATTGAACCAATAATCGTTACTTTCTAGATTTAGGATCCATTTAGCTAAAATCTCTGTTGATATATTGTAAGGTAAATTGCCAAAAACAATTAATTTTTCTTTATAAATTTTTTTTTCATTTATTTTTAAAATGTCTTCATTAATTATATTAATTTTGTCTTTAAATTTTTTATTTAAAAAAAATGATAAATTTTTATCTTTTTCAACAACTATTAATTTTTTTGAGCCGCTTTTGAGAATATGTGAAGTTAAATTTCCTGTTCCTGGTCCAATTTCGAGTATCGATTTATCTTTAATTTTAACTATTGATACAATTTTATTTAATATATTTTCGTCTACTAAAAAGTTTTGACCTAAACTTTTTTTTGCTTTAATCACTTTTTCGAGTCCAAAAAAGTCAAAGCTTTTATAAGACTTAATGGATTAGATTTATTTTTACCCAGCATTTTATCATTTGGTCCGTGATCTGGAGAAATTCTTATGAACGGAAGACCTAAAGTGATATTAATTGCATCGTATTCAAATAAAGTTTTTATGGGTGTTAATACTTGATCATGGTACATCCCAATTATTACATTATATTTTTCTCTATTTTTTTTTAAAAAAATTGTATCAGCAGCAAAAGGTCCATAAACATTAAAACTTGATTTAGCTAATGATTTTATTGCTGGCTTAATAATCTTTTCATCTTCATTGATATTTCCAATGCTTTCACAATGTGGGTTTAATCCAGTTATTGCTATTTTAGGCTTCAGTTTGAAATGTTTTTGAAAAAAATTGTTTATTAATTTTACCTTTTCATTTATCAACTTTTTGGTAATTTTTTTTGAGACTTTTTTAATTGGCATATGAGTTGTCAGAGGACATACAGAAAGATTTTTATTGTAAATTAACATAGCAAATTTTTTCGTTTTTGTTCTATCAGCTAAATATTCAGTGATACCTAAATATTTTTTTTCAAGAAAAAATTTTTTTGATATAGGACCATTTATAAATTTATTAGTAAATTTATTTTTTAAAATCTTGAGTGCCATATCAAAAGACATTTTAATATAATCATTAGATTTACTTGAAATTTTATTGAAAGGTTTTTTTTGACTGAAGTGTATATCAATTAAATTAATTTTTTTATTATCTAAATTAGAATTCTTTATATCTAAAAAATTAATATTTCTTATCTCTTTTTTAATATTCAAATTCTTCATTTGAAGTTTTACTAAATTAAGTGATGCAATTAAAATAATTGGGCTTTTAAATTTTTTAATCTTTAAAGATTTAAAAAAAATTTCTGTAAAAATGCTATTAGGTTCGCCAGCAACTACTATTATAGGCTTATAAGCCATAAATATTTAAATCTTTTTTTAGTTTATTAAAATAGATATTTGAAAATTGATTAAGTTGATCATTTCTTTTAAATCTAATTGCTTCATCTATTTTTTCAGCAAGATTAAATTTTAACTCAGATACTCTCTTATCTTCAATCATTATAATAATAAATCCTGAAGAAGTTCTAATTGGTTTAGAAATTTGTTTGGTTTGTAAATTAGAGATAACTTTTTTAATATTTTGATTTAAATTATCTTCTTTTACCCACCCTATGATACCACCATTTGCTGAAGTTTCAGAATTACTATGAATTAAAGCAGCTTTTTTAAACCCTGATTTTTCAATATCAAAAAGGATTTTTTCATATTTTTCTAAATATTCATTCTTGTTTGAAGCATTAAAAATTATTTCAGAAAGTAAGAGCTCTTTGATTTGTTTGCTTTGTGGATTTTCTAAAATTTCTTTTCTAATTTTATCTTCATCAATGATGATTTTTTTATTAAATTTTTTATAAACAAGATCATTCCAGATTAACTCAATTGTAAACTTCTCTTTTACTTTTTTTACATTTAAGTCGTTATCTTTTAAATAATTTTCAAATTTCTCAATAGAGTCTATTTCTAATCTTGAGTATTTGCTTTTAATTAGTCTTATAAGAAATTTATCATCTACTTTAAGTTCTTCTACAAAATTCATTATTTCTATTTTCTTTATTATATCTCTCAGAATAGAATTTTTTGATATTTCTATCAATTCCGACTCCTCTAAATTGTTTATTTCAGGATTGAATATTTTTAAAAATTCAATCTCTTCATAGATATCGATTGATGTAATTATTTCATCTTCAACTTTAAATAATATTTTGTTTTCTAATGCAATTGACTGAATAATATTAAGAGTAACAATTGATAAAATTATTATTAAATTTTTTAATTTTTTGATTAAATACATTTTGCTAATTTGCAAATTGTTGATTTATAGATGTTAGAGGAAGTAATTTAATACTAAACATAAAATCTTCTGTTGGTTCTAAATCTCTATCTTGATAATATGTTTTATTATATTTTATACCTGCAACTAAACAATCGTTTCTATATTCATAAATTAAATCATAATATTCAGTTAAATCAATTTCTTTATTATTCCTTGTTCTAAACGTAATAAAATTTTGTTCATCAAAATTAAAGGTTGTCACATTTTCTAAAATATTTGTACTTCCAATAAGGCCGTCTTCCTCAATATAATTAAATGTAGTAACAAAATTATTTTTTGTGATGGTCGCTCCTAAAGAGGTGTATTGAATTTCATTTAAATCGTTATCAATTGAAAACTCATAATTTAAATTAAAATTATCATTAAGATTATTGTATATTTTACCAAAATAATTTGAGCTTTTTTTATCAAGAGTGCTGTTTAAAGGTATATTGTTATTTGATTTTGTTCTTAAAACTGTACCAATTTTAAATTCAAAATATTTGTTAATATCATCAATTCTTTCTTTTTTATAATCCAATCCTATTGTTAAATTTTTGCCTGATTCAAGTGTATCGTTAAGTCCTAGTCTATCAATATTAAATAAGTTCTCACTATTAATTTGTCTATTTTCATTTTTATAACTCTTCATATCTGATGGATTTATTCTTAGGGACATTTTTGGATTTAGATAATTTACAAAATTTTCATTTTTATTGATCAGTGGAAAACTTGAAACTAGTTCAAAAATGCTCATTAATTTTACATGAGGACTTGCATCATACTCTGTATTATTTTTTCCTGCAGAAATTATATTTTTAACATAGTAATTCAAATTATTTTTTAATCCATTATCTGAAAAATAATCATAACTTTGAATATTTAAGTTATTAATTATTCTTGACCTAAGACTGTTTGTATCTTTAAGAATGTTATCCCCCTGGGAGAGAAAATCAAAAGAGGCAAAATTATTATTGTCAAAGAAACTTTTCGAGAAGTCATAGTAAGGTAAAACATATTGATAGCGATCACTATTTTGTTTAGTTAAATTTTCATATGCGGTAAAGCCTGTGTTCAATGAAAAGTTTTCATTTTCAAGACTTAAATCGATATTAGAAGTTAAAGTATCAAAATTTTCAGGCTTTAGGTCTGTATTAACTATATTACTATCAAAAACTTTTAGATACGTATCATTATTTACTTTTTGAAATGAAAAATCTAATGAACTTTCTATAAAGTCTTCATAAACTAAATCTATCTGAAATTTTGAAAAAAAATGAGTTAATGTATTTTTTTCATTTGATTTTTTTGATTTATAGTTATCTACAAAATTTAGATCAGCAATAAAAAATGAATTTTTATTTTGTTGCCTATATTCATTTTGAAACATAAATATATCTTTATCAAAGAATGTTGGTTTAAAAGTAAAATCTTGATTATCAGAAAGAGTATAAAAATATGGTATTTGCAAAGATGAACCTAAAATATTTGAATTATTTATGTGAGGCACCAAAAAACCTGTTTGTCTTTTGACAGTCGGGCCTGGGTGAAAAAATTTTGGAAAATATAAAACAGGGATATCGTAAATCTTTAATAAAGCATTGTCATAATTTATCTGTTTTTTATTTTGATCGTAAGTAATTTTATCAGCCTGAATAGTCCATGGTGGGCAATTGTCATTTTTTTTACAACTTGTAAAGATACCTTTATTGATTGTTGTGATACCATCTTTACTTGATGAGGAAAGCCCTTTAAATCTTGGATCATTATCCTTGTTACCAAATAAATCTTTTTTAAAATCTATATTTATATCTTGTGCAATATAATTTTGATTTTTAAGATTAAAAATTGCGCTTTTAAAAAAATACTTATCACTAAATGGCTGGTTATATTTCGAATGAATAAAAATTTTTTCACCTTTTAAAGTTTCTTCTTTAAGTGAGTAACTGAATTTTCCAAGTTCATATAGTGTTTGATTTATATTATCTACAATTGATGCTCCAACATCAGAAATAATTATCATGTCATTTCTAAGAATTATTATGTTTTGAGAACTAAATTTATAATCATTATCAATCGTTGCTTCTGCTTTACCTTTAAGCTCTATTCTTTCTTGATTTATGTTATATATAATTTCTTGAGCTGAAAAATTGTATCCATTAATTCGGTCTATAATTGATATATTTCCTTTAGCTTTGAGAGTATTCTTTTTCTTATCAAATTCGAATTCATCTGCTTCAATTGTTATTTCTTCATTAGAGTTAATAATTCCTCTATTTTTACCAATAATTTTATCTCCACCATCAGTAATTTCTATTTCAGTCACATCAAAGCTAATTTGTTCATTACCATAAAGATTAAAGGTTATTAAATGAAAGAGAATTGAAAAGAATATTAAAGTTTTATTTATCATTTATATTTCTCATAAATAGAAAATTTAGAATTGTTAGAATCGTTAGTGGTATAATGATTGAACTTATCGCATTTATTTTTTCTGATGTACCCAGGATATAAAAAAAATTATTTATATAATAAATAATTACTGATAAAAAAAGGCCAATGGTTATTTTGAGACTTTTACTTTTGAAAACTTTTGTATTCATCATAATTATTCCAGCAAAAATAAACATTAAAATAAAATAAAGAGGAAAAGAGATCAATTTAAACAATTGTAGATCTATTTCTGTTAAGGAATAATTGAGCCTCTTATAATTTTTTCTCATTTCAATTAACTCTATGAAAGATAAAGATGACATATTTGAAAATAGATTTTGTATTAATTTATAATCAAAATTAGTTCTAAATTTGAGGTTATTCACAATTTCTTTATTATTTTGAGTATATATTTCAGCATCTTTTATTATCCATTCCTTGTTGGTAATATCAATTTTTTGACTTTTAATATTCCTTATAATTTCAAAATTTTTATCAAACTGGGAAATATAAGTATCAATAAGCTGATTATCATTAAATGAGCTTGCGTTTATCATCAATATATTCTCTTCAAATATGTCTTTTATCCATAAACCATTATTAGTAATTACTGCCAGATATTTCTTATCTTCAGTATAATTTGATTTTAATCCTAAATATAAATTTTTAAGATTAGAAGATAAATTATAAAAAATAGAAACTATTATAATACCTATAAAAAATGTTGTGATAGCGAGGATAGAAAATATCTTAGTATTTTTTAACCCAGAGTATTTAAAGATATTCATCTCATTGTCTGTATAAAGAGTATTAAAAAAAAATTGTGTAGATATTAAAAAAATGAACGGAAACATCTCAAAAACAAACATTGGTGTATTTATAAGGGATAAATAAAGTGGGAAATACGCATTAACATCTATCTGTTTAAAAAATTCTAACTCTGTCAGTAGATTTAGAATATATATTAAACAAAAAAAGATAAAAAAAACATTAAAGAATGATATTATATATGTTTTAATTAAAAATTTTGTATATGTATTCATTTTGTATCTTTTACATTTTTAAATTGAATAAAGTAATTTACATAAAGACTTACGACTAAAAATATAGGTATTACGAAAAATTTTATATTCTTAATTAAATCTGCATTAATCAACCTAATGGTCATTTCTGAGAGAATAATTGTGCCAAAACCAATTAAAAAAACTAAGACCCTGTATCTTGGGTAATTAGTATTTTCTTTTGATTTAAATATTAATAGTAAGGACACTAGTATTAATACAGGAATATATAAAGGTATTATTATTCTTTTATATAACTCTTTAATTATATTATCGACGTTATCAATTCTACAATTTTCAACATCAAAATTTTTGTCAATTTTGAGTATGCTGAAGTTCATTAAATTATGGTAACATTTGATAAGATCTATTGTAGCTACTTCTTGGGTTTTCTTGTAAGTAGTCGTATTATCATCAAATCTACTTAAGTTAAAATCAGTTTTTTTAAATTTAAAATTTGTAATCTTATTGTTTATCACACTTATTGTTTCTCCAAAGTTCAGTTCTAAAAATTGATTTTTACCTACTAGTTTAAACCTTCCCTCTTTTGCAAAAGTAATTTGAAAATTTTCTCCAGATCCTTTTTTGAGATAAATTTCTTTTAAATTTCCAAATTCATCTTTCGAATTACTATAAATTGTTAAACCTTTCACAGCATCATTAAATATCCTTGGTTTAATAAAGTTTTCCAAATAATTAATTGATGATGATCTTAAGAATGATCTAGCTAGATCTTGACTTTTTGGAACAATAGTAGCTGTAAGAAATATTTGAATTAGCATTATGAAAAAAGAAAATTTTATAAAAAAATTTATTAGTTCAATTTTATTTATGCCAAAGTTCCAAAAAATAATTAATTCATTTTTTAATTCATATTTTCCAATGACATAAAGAAAGCTTAAAAATAATACAAATGGAACTAATTTACTTATTACTTTTGGAAAATTTAATAGCGAAAAATTCAAATAAACTAAATAATTTCGCCCATCCTCAAC
>CACMBY010000011.1:0-33193 GCA_902612065.1 uncultured Pelagibacteraceae bacterium
TCAGTCGATTGGTTATCGATATGACGTAAATCTTTTGCCTGATTATAAAAAAATCACGCCTTTTTTAAAAAAATACATTGAAGCGATGGGATGGGATGATCTTAATTGGTTAGAAGATGTACATATGGGTTATGAGGAAGGTAAACCAGCAGTGTTTTGCAGGAATGCAAATGGATGGGTAACAATTCCAAAATCAATTAAGCTACCAAATAACCAACAAGACAGAGACATGATTGCAAGAGAATTACTAGTTAAATTTCAAATGTCACCAAAACATCCTCTTGTTGATTTAAAAAAAGCTTACCTAAAATTTTAAGTTCTCAATCTTAAGTTGATTTTTTTTTTAAACCTTACACATATGTAAGGTTTTTAAGCTCTGTTTCATTTGTAACATATCTTGAAATTTAATAGGCTTTTGAAAAAACTAATATGGAGAGAGAATATGACTGATCAGTTAGGTGCTCTTACTACTATATTTACAGAATTTTACTACTGGATAACAGTAGTGCTGATGTTTTTAATTCACGTCGGTTTCTGTATGTATGAAGTCGGAGCTTCTCGATACAAACACCATCAACATACTCTTATGAAAAACACGATGCTGATACCTCTAGTAACAGTAACTTGGTTTTTATTTGGTTGGTGGATTTACTGGGCTTTCCCAACAGGACCTGGGATAGCACCTTCAATAATGAACGAAAGTACAGCTTTAATCACTGATGATAGTTTGTTTAGTGCAAAATTTCAGGTGGCAACAAGTAGTATAATGGCAGTGAACCTTGGAGATCACATCAATGGTGTTTTCTGGGCAGCTTTTTTATTATTTTCTTGGACTGCTGCATCTATCGTTTCAGGAGCGATTATTGAAAGAATAACCACTTTTGCTTTTGGTATTTTAGCAATAGCAATTGGCTCGGTTTTCTGGACAATCGATGCTGCTTGGGGATGGCATTTTGATGGTTGGATGCTTAAAATTTTAGGATACCACGATGCATATGCATCAGGAGTAATTCATGCAATTGCGGGTGGATTTGCTCTTGGAGTTCTAATGGTTTTAGGACCTAGAATTGGAAAATTCTCATCAAGTGGTGAACCAAGAAATATAGGACCAAGAAATCCTTGGCTAGTAACAATTGGATTATTTCTGATTTATACTGGTTTCTGGGGATTCTATGCGGCATGTAATATACCGATATTTGATCTTGGACCTGAGTATGGTATGGAAGGTATTTCATACTGGACAGCTACAAACATATATGTAACTCCGACTACACTAAGTGGTATTACTTTTAACTTTCTGATGTCATTATCAGGAGGCTTATTAGCTGGATACTGGATTGCTAAAGGTGATCCTTTCTGGACGTACTCTAGTGGACTAGCGGGTATCATCTGTGCTTCGGCTGGAAATGATTTATATCATCCAATACAATCAATGATCATAGGTATGATCGGTGTTGTTATTTCGTACAAACTTCATTATTGGGTTGAACGTAAGTTCAAAATTGATGATGCAGTAGGTGCAGTAGCAGTTCATGGTTATGCAGGATTTATTGGTTTAGTTATATGTGGTTTTGTTCTAAATGGTTATCCATCATCTGGTTATAGTGTTGGAGCTATGTGGGATGGAACAACTTATGCTTCAATAAATCCTCTAGGAATGTTCTTAGGAGCAATAATAATGTTTTTTGTTCTTGGACTAATTCCAGGCTACATCATAGCTAAAGTTTTACACGGAATGGGTAAACTTAGAATTCCGCGTGAAGTTGAAATAGCCGGACTAGACTATGAAATAATGGAGACTGCTAAGTCAGATGAAAAAGCAGTCGCGACCGCAACCAGGTAAAGGAGGAAAATATGGCAACAGTTACAAACTGGATTGATCACCTAAATAAACCTGCAGATCAAGTTGCAGGTGCTGTTTATCCTGGTGCTGGATCTAGTGAAGGCTTATTGGTAATACTTGCTATTATCGTGTGGATAGGTTGGCACGTCTTAACTTCAAAATCTGAAAGTGAGGAACTGGAAAGATTGGCGAGAAAAAGACATGGTGCAAACGACCACAAAAGCAATATTACTGATTGGTAATATAAAGTAAAATTTGGGCGCTACATTTCTTTGTAGCGCCCTTTTTAATCTAAAAATCATAATGTCTGACGAGAATAATAATGAAGAACTGAGACCAAGGAAGATGCGTGGCGTAGCTTTCCCAAAAGCTAAATACGGAGTTATACTTGCGGTCATAATAATTATAGTTGTAAATCTGGTTTATTATAAAGAAACAATTTTTTCATTTTTTAAATAATTATGTTACCCTAATCTATGGCAAAAAATTTGTTCAAAATCGCTAAACAAAAAAAGATAAAATATTTTTTAATAAGTTTTGTAGATCTATTTGGAGTTTTAAGATCAAAATTAGTTCCAGCTAATGCAATAAAAGAAATGCAAACAGCGGGTGCAGGTTTTGCTGGTTTTGCTGCATGGCTTGACATGACACCAGCAGACTCTGATATGTTTGGTATTCCTGACCCAGATAGTTTAATTCAATTACCTTGGAATAAGGAAGTTGGTTGGTTAGCATCAGATCTTTGGATGAATGGGAAACCTGTTGATGCTTCACCTAGAGTAATGCTCAAGAAACAAATTAAAGAACTTGCAAAACGTGGTTTAACGATGAAATCTGGTGTGGAGTGTGAATATTTTTTAATTTCAGAGGACGGAAAATCCATTGCAGATCCAAGAGATACGCAATCAAAACCTTGTTACGATCAATCTGCGTTAATGAGAAGATATGAGCTTATCAAAGAAATTTGCGATTGCATGATAGAAATGGGATGGGGTCCTTATCAAAACGATCATGAGGATGCTAATGGTCAATTTGAAATGAATTGGGATTATTCAGATTGTTTAACAACAGCTGATAGACATACTTTCTTTAAGTATATGGTAAAAACAATTGCTGAAAAACACGGACTGAGAGCAACATTTATGCCTAAACCTTTTCAAAATTTAACAGGCAATGGTTGTCATGCGCATATTTCTGTTTGGCAAGGTAAGAAAAATAAATTTTTAGATCCAAAAGATAAACTGGGTTTAAGTAAAATGGCATATAATTTTTTAGGAGGAGTGATCAAGAATGCCTCTTCATTATCTGCTTTCTTTAATCCAACAATCAATAGCTATAGAAGAATAAATGCCCCACCAACAAAATCAGGAGCGTCATGGTCTCCAAGTAGTATTTCTTACACAGGAAATAACAGAACTCACATGATAAGAATTCCTGATCCTGGTAGATTTGAATTAAGATTAATGGATGGGTCTGCTAATCCATATTTATTACAAGCTGGTGTTTTAGCTGCCGGATTACATGGTTTAAAAAATAAGATTAATCCAGGAAAACCTTTGCATTGTAATATGTATACGGACTATAAAAAATATCCTAACCTTCCAAAACTTCCAAATGAATTGAGGCAATCACTAGCACAATTAAAAAATAATAAGGAAATGAATAAAAGTTTTGGCAAAGATACGATTAACAGCTTTGTTAAGCTAAGAAGTTCGGAGATTAAAGAATTTAACAGGAAAGAAAAATTTAATAAGTCAAAGCCCGTCACTAAATGGGAAAGTCAAAATACTTTAGATTGCTAAAGTGAATTGGAAGCTAACGAAATTTTTAATCAACGACAATTTTAAATTCAAAAGAAATTATGTCCTTAAATATTTACCTTCAACTATGCTTTCCAACGCTTTTAATTCAATTTCTAGATGGAGAAATTATAGAGCTACTCCTCTTTTAAGACTTAATAAACTTCAAAAAAATTTAAAACTCAATAATATTTTTTACAAAGATGAGTCTAAAAGGTTTCATTTAAAGTCCTTCAAAGCCCTTGGTGGCGCTTATGCAGTTGAAAAAATATCTAAAGGAAAAAAAAATATTACAATTTCCTCTGCAACAGCAGGTAATCATGGTAGATCAGTTGCTTGGGGAGCGCAAAGATTAAAATTAAAATGTAAAATATTTGTAAGCCAATATGTGAGTGAAACAAGAGTAAATGAAATTAAAAAATTTGGTGCTGAAGTTATAAGAGTTAAGGGAGATTATGAAAACTCCCTAAAAGAATGTCAAAAACAATCAAAAAAAAATAATTGGAAAATTGTGCAGGATGTATCAACAATAAATTATAAGTATGTTCCTCAACTTACAATGGCGGGATATTCAATCATGATTAAAGAAATCTCCAAACAAACTAATCAGTATATAACTCATATATTTTTACAAGCAGGTGTTGGCGGTTTAGCTGCAGGTGTAGTAGCTGGTGTTGCAAAATATTTTAAAAGAATACCTAAAATTATAATCGTCGAACCTGATCAAGCTGATTGTGTGCTTCAAAGTATTAAAAGCAATAGACTTAAAAAGATTAGAATTAAAAAAGAGAGCATTATGGGTGGAATGTCGTGTAATGAGATGTCTTTAGTACCATGGCAAATATTAAAAAGAGCCAGCGATTGTTGTGTATCGATTTCAGATAAAAATATTGCAAAAACTATAGCTGGCCTAAAAGATAAAAAGTTTAGCAAGATTTCTATTACAGGTGGTGAATGCGCAGCTCCAGGCGTTATTGCTTTGATCGGAATATGTAATAATATTAGAGCTAAAAAATTCCTTAATCTTAATGAAAGCTCAAATATTCTAGTCATAGGATGCGAAGGAAATGCAGATGTAAAACTTTACAAACAACTGCTATCTAAAGGTAGAAAATAGAATTTCTATGACAAAAAACGCCATTACATGGATCAGAGAGGATTTTAGAATTGAGCATAACCCTGCTCTTGCTTATGCTACGCAAAATCATGAAAATGTAGCTGCCCTATATATCTACAACAAGGCTGACTTTGATAATAAAAGAGAAGCACAAAAATGGTGGCTTTCAAAATCTTTGGAAGCATTCCAGTCAGAACTATTGAAATATAAAATAAATCTTCAGATATTAGAAGGTGATGAATTGGAGGTTTTTTCTAAGATAAAAAAAAAAGATGATGTCTCAATATATTGGAACAAAATTTATGAGCCTGATGTGATTGCAAAAGGAAAAAAAATCAGAGATATCTTTATTAAAAATGAAATCGAATTTAAATATTTTAAAGGAAATATTTTAAATGAATTTCAAGAAGTAACTAAAAATGATGGAACTCCATTTAAAGTATTTACTCCGTTTTGGAGAAATGCTGAACAAAAATTTTTAGGCTTGCCTCCAAGTAAAAATTATATCGTTAAGAAAAAATCAAAACCATTCTCTTTATTTAAAAATTCTATTGATCCAACAAAAATTCTGCCAAAAAAAAACTGGTATAAAAAATTTGAAAGTTACTGGAATGTATCTGAAAACGACTCGAAGAAGATTTTAAATAACTTGATTGCAAATAAAATAAAAGATTATGGAACCGCAAGAGACTATCCATCCATTGAAGGAACCTCAAAATTATCACCCTACATAAAACATGGACAAATTCATGTAAATACAATTTGGAATAAGTGTAAAGAGATGAAATCTAAAGGAATTGGATATAGAAAATATATTAATGAATTAGGATGGAGAGAATTCTCACATAGCTTAATAAATTATTTCCCAGAGTTTCTAAAAGGTAATTACAGAAAAGAATTTGATAAGTTTCCTTGGGTAAAAAATGAAAAATTTTTGAAAGCGTGGAAGTTAGGTATGACAGGTTATCCAATAGTTGATGCTGGAATGAGAGAACTTTATGAAACTGGATGGATGCATAATAGAATAAGAATGGTGGTTGGATCTTTTTTAGTTAAACATTTGAGAATTAATTGGACTGAGGGAGAAAAATATTTTCGAAACTGCTTACTTGATTTTAACAAAGCTAATAATGTTGCACAATGGCAATGGGTAGCAGGTTGTGGAGCTGATGCAGCACCATATTTCAGAATATTTAATCCAATTCTTCAGGGAGAAAAGTTTGATAAAGATGGTGTATATGTAAAAAAATGGATACCAGAATTAAGTAAAGTCCCAAAAAAATTTATTCATAAACCTTGGGAAATGGAAATTAAATATCAAGAAGCTATCAAAACAATAATTGGAAAAAATTATCCAAAACCCATTGTCATTCATGAAGAGGCTCGTGCTGCTGCTCTTAAAGCTTTCCAAAGTTTAAAAAATTAAGCTTCACCAAAAAAATGATGAATTATAGTTCTTGTTTGTGGATTTAATCTATGTTCAAAAAGATATATTCCTTGCCAAGTACCTAGTAATAGTTCTTTATTTTTGACACTTAATGAAATTTGATTATTAGTAAGAGCAGACTTGATATGTGCCGGCATATCATCTTTTCCCTCAGTGGTGTGAACATATAATTTATTATTCATCGGTACCAATTTATCAAAATAATTAATTAAATCAGTCTGCACATCTGGGTCAGCATTTTCTTGAACAATAATAGAGGCGCTCGTATGCTGAATACTTAAATTTAAAATTCCATTTTTAAAATTGTTTTTTTTAATCCAATTTAATGTTTGATCAGTAAATTCATATAATCTTTGACCACTAGTATTTATTTTGAGATTATAAAATTCTTGTTTCATATTAATAATTTTTTGATGTTAACTCAAATAAACGGCTAATTGTACGTTTAAATGGTTTTTCTAAAGACTTAGAGCTTGACAATTTTTCTAAACTTTTTTCAGCAGTGACTGCTATTGCTCTATCTTTATCGTAAATTACATCAATAAGGGTTATGAACCTTTGTTGTTGATTTGAGTTGATATCACTAAATTCTGGTACATTTTCAATTATTATAAATTCAGAACTTTCAGTAATTTTTAAATAATCTTCACCCCCTAGGTTTTGATCACACAATTCATCAAAATGAAACTTTGAAATCCCTTCATAAAAATTTTTAATTTCGAAATTTCTACCTTTGATATTCAAAACTTTGCGAGATAATTTTTTATTTTTAGTAATTATTCTAGAGAACTTATTTATCTTAAAATTAGTTTCTTGGTTTAAAGGATGGAAATATCTTCGTTTTTCGGTTTCTTTGCTTTTTCTGTAATCATCATCAATTATCAACTCATGCTCTATTGATTTTTCCTGCATTATTTGAATAAAGGGTTTAAATTGTTCTCTTTGTAGCCCATCTTTATATAGCTCTGATATTTTTGTGTTTGAGGTCACAATAACCTTAATATTTTGATTAAATATTTCCTGAAATAGTTTGCCTAATATCATAGCATCGACAATATTGGTAACTTGAAATTCATCAAAGAAGATGAGTGAAAATTTTGATTTTAAATTTTTAACAAATACAGTAATTACATTTTCCTCATTTTGATCTTTATTATCATGAACAAAATCATGGAAGTTTAACATAAATTCATTAAAGTGAAGACGTTGTTTTTTTTGATTAATTAGATTAAAAAAAAAATCTAAAATCATAGTTTTTCCAACACCAACACCACCATAAAGATAAAAACCTTTTTTTAAGGATTGTTTGGAAAAAAAATTCAACAAGTTACTTCTAAAATTTTCTTTATAAAAATTATCTAATTGTTTTACTAAAGTTATTTGATTTGGATTTAACTCTAGACTTTGTGTATTACAATGAGTTTTAAATTTTTCCTCAAGATTTAAAGACATTAATTTTTTTTACTTTTAAAATCAATTCCGTATTCAGATCTTGGTCCTTTCCTTAGTCCAAACGGACCAGATATAAATAATGTTAAAGGTCTCGACCCAGGTTTTAAGTCTACTCTATGTAAATTATTTGCAGATCTAAATCCTATATAACCAGGTGGTCGCCAGAATTTTCCTGTACTTAATGTCTCCCAATATCCTCCTCTAAGTATTATGGTGATATATGGAAATGTATGATTATGAACACCTTCGCCATGATCATCCGCTAACATTTCATGAATTAAAATATTAAACGGAAACCACTTCGGTCTGTGTCGAAAGATAAGATAATATCTGTTCATCCATGGTTTAGCTTCATGATACTTGGGATGTGAGGGACCCCTATCTAAAACAACTTTTTTTCTTCCTATTTTGTCTAAAAATTTTAAAAACATAATTAATCATATTGGGTTATAGAGCCATTTTTAACAATAAATAAATTTTCATCATATATTAAAGGTTTTGATATTAAATCTCGGCCAACTTTTTCAATTTTTAGAACATTTCCGGCGCTTAAGCTTATAACAATTAAATTTCCATCAGAATTTGTTAAATAAAGATTATTTCCTCCTATGGTAAATCCTGTTGGTTTTATTCTTTTTCTTTTTTTTAAATTAAAATTTTTATAAATATCATTAATTCTAATAATGTTTCCTTCATTCTTTTGAATCGTAAAAAGATAACCATTTTCAGACACAGTAAAAATAAAATTACCAATTATAATTGGCGGAAGAATAGAATTAATTTCACTCATCCAATTGGTGGTACCTGATGATAAATCTACAGAATAAAATTGATTTTTGTTATTTGAAAAAAAAATTGAGTTTCCATCACTAACTAATTTTGAGAAATTAAAACCATATGTTTCATTTATAATACTGCTTGTTTGTGTTGGGAGCTGCCATTGAATTAAACCTGACGAAATATCAACTGCTGTTATATCTCCGAGAGAATTATTATATATCACTAAATTATCTTTAATTAAAATTGAGAATTTTGAATTAGACACTGTAAAAGAATCTTCAGTTTTTATATTCCAGCACTCTGTACCATCTTTTAAATAAAAACATCTCAGGGTATTTTTAAAATCAACTACAAAAAATTTGTCCTTAAAAATTTTGATTTCTGAATTAAATGGATATTCACTTTTTTTCGACCAAATTAAATTTCCAGTTTGTAAATTAATACTTGAAATTTTTGCTATACTATCTGCAACTAATAAATTTTTATTAGTCATTGCAAATGATAAAGTGGGATGAATTTTCTTTTCTGTTTTCGAATAAAAGTTATTTCTCCAAACAACTTTTTTATTATCATTAAACCTAATAATAGTTCCTTTTTTTTCAAAGACTATTACGCCATTATCTAAAATCAGTGGCTCAAAATTAAATTGATTAAAATTTTCTAGTTTTGAAAATTTATATTGATTAACTTTATTCAGTTGACCATTATATTTTGACGATCCAAAATTATTTAATGGATCAAAAATTTTGTTGTTTTGCTTATTTTTTGATAGATCTAACTTTAATAAAGGATTAAATTCTGTTGAAATTATTTCTTTTTCGGTAAGAATTTTTTTAGAGACCTTATTTTCATTTTCAATTTTTTCTTTTTTATTCCATATTCGTGAATTTTCATTCAGAGAGCAATTAGATAAAAAAATTGAAAATATTAATATTACAAATATTTTATTCACTCAAATCTCTGTTTAGTCTTATTTGTGTTTCCTTGAGTATATCCAAATTAGCGTTTTCTAAAGTAATTATTTGACTGAAAAATTCTTTGGATTTTTGCTTTTCACCTTTAGAGTAAAAGTACTCTGCTATCAAATATAAAGCATGAGACTTCCAAACACTTTTTGAATTAATTACAGGATTTAAAATTTCTAAAATTTGACCTTCATTGATTGTATCAGCATTATAAAGAGCTTTTTTATAAATAATAAGATACTTAATTTCATTATCCAATGAAGTTTTATTAATCAATATATCAAACAAGCTATTAATTTTATTTTTATCACTCAGTAACTCATTATCTATCAAGTAATACAAAGCCAATGGAGAATAAGTTGGATCTTTATTTTCTACTATCTCTTGCATGGCCGATACTATCCCGGAATTATCTCCATTCTTATGTTTAATGATTGAACTATTATACTTATCTGAAATTTTAATTTTATTTTTATCTTGATAGATTTGATATGAGTAAAAACCTAGCAAAATTAATATCAAAATGATTAAAAAAGATATGATTAGTTTTTTATTTTTTGTAAAAAAATCTTTTATTCTCTGATTTCTAGTATTGCTATTAATGATTGCTATATCTTCATCCATAATTAAATCATATTTCGAAGAACGTATTGTAATATTCCTCCATTTTTATAATACTCTAGCTCATTTTTAGTATCTATTCTACAAAGTGCTTGGATCGTTTTAATTTCACCTGAAGCATACTTAATTTCTACTTTGACTTTTTCAGAAGGATTAATTCCATTTTCAAGATTGATTATACTTATCAATTCTGAACCAATTAATTTTAAGTTTTTCCTGTCAATGTTATCAATAAATTGTAATGGTAAAATACCCATCCCAATTAAGTTAGATCTATGAATTCTCTCAAAACTTTCAGCAATTACAGTCTTTACTCCTAAAAGTTTAGTTCCTTTCGCTGCCCAATCTCTTGACGAGCCAGTTCCATATTCTTTTCCACCGATAACAACTAAATCTGTTCCTCTTTTTTTGTATTCAACAACTGCATCATAAATTGGCATCACTTTTTTTTCTGGGTAAAGCGTTGTAAATCCACCTTCTGTGCCAGGTGCCATCTCATTACGTATTCTAATATTAGCAAATGTTCCTCTCATCATTACTTCATGATTTCCCCTTCTAGCACCATAAGAATTATAATCTTTCGGTAAAATTTGGTGTTTCATAAAATATTCACCTGTAGGACTTTCTTTTTGAATGTTACCAGCAGGGGAAATATGATCTGTTGTTACCATGTCACCCAAAATTAATAATGGGCGAGCATCATGAATTTTTTTAAAACCTTCAGGTTGATCTGGAAGATTTTCAAAAAAAGGTGGTTTTTTTACATATGTAGAGTTTTCTTCCCAATTATAAATACTACTTTTCTCTGTTTTAATTTGTTGCCATTGTTTTGGTCCTTCAGAAATATTTGAATATCTCTTCACAAACATTTCTGGGTTTAAAGATGATTTTAATACATCTTCAATTTCTTTATTTGATGGCCAAATATCTTTCATAAAAATATCTTTACCATCTTTATCTTTACCAAAGCTATCTTTATACAAATCAAAATTCATATGACCGGCAAGAGCATAAGCAACGACTAACGGAGGTGAGGCAAGATAATTTGCTTTTATATGTGGAGAAATTCTACCCTCGAAATTTCTATTGCCAGACAGTACCGAAACAGCATAGATATTTTCTTTTTGTATAGATTCAACAATCTCATCAGCTAATGGACCTGAATTTCCGATGCACGTAGTACAACCATAACCAACTAGATGAAAACCAAGTTTATCTAAATAAGTATTCAAACCTGCTTTCTCCAGATAGTCTGTTACAACTTGTGATCCTGGTGCTAATGAAGTTTTAACCCAAGGTTTAACCTCTAATCCTAATTCAACCGCTTTCTTGGCTAAGAGCCCTGCTCCAATTAAAACATTTGGATTAGAAGTGTTTGTACAAGATGTAATTGCCGCAATTAAAATAGATCCATCTTTAATTGAATATTTCTTATCTTTAACTTTTGAAACTGAAAAATCTTTTTTACCAGTCACTTCAGAAAAACTTTTCTTAAAACTGGTTGAAGCATCAGTTAATAAAACCTTATCTTGTGGTCTTTTCGGCCCTGAGATAGTAGGAACAATAGTTGTCATATCCAAAGTTAAAGTATCAGTAAAATCAATATCTTCACTAGACCACAAACCCTGAGCCTTCGCATATTCCTCAACTATTTTTACTGTCATTTCATCTCTGCCAGAAAATTTTAGATACCTTAAAGTTTCTTCATCTATTGGAAAAAAACCACAAGTTGCTCCATACTCTGGAGCCATATTTGCAATTGTTGCACGATCAGCTAAAGTTAAATTCTTTAAACCATCGCCATAAAATTCTACAAACTTTCCAACCACACCCTTGTCTCTTAACATTTTAACAACTGTTAAAACTAAGTCTGTTGCAGTTGTACCTTCTGGCATTTTGTTTTTTACTTCAAAACCTATTACTTCAGGAATAAGCATTGAAATGGGCTGACCTAACATACCTGCTTCAGCTTCAATACCGCCTACTCCCCATCCTAAAACTGAAAGTCCATTGACCATAGTAGTATGACTATCAGTTCCTACTAATGTATCTGGAAAAAGATAATTTTGTCCTTCAAATTCTTCACTCCATACTACTTTGGATAAGTATTCTAAATTTACCTGATGACAAATTCCAGTTCCAGGGGGAACTATTCTAAAGTTGTTGAATGCTTGCTGACCCCATTTTAAAAAAGAATATCTCTCACCATTTCTATTAAATTCAATTTCAACATTTTTATCAAACGAATCTGCTTTAGCAGACTGATCAACTTGAACTGAATGATCAATAACAAGATCTACTGCAGAAAGTGGATTAATTGTATTAGGATCTTTATTTTTTTCTTTCACAGCTTCTCTCATAGCTGCCAAGTCAGCCACTGCAGGAATTCCCGTGTAATCTTGTAGTAACACTCTTGCGGGTCGATAAGCAATTTCTGTTTTTGATTTTTTTGTTTTTAGCCAATTTTTAATTGCCTCAATTTGGTTTTTTGTAACCGATATATCATCCTCATATCTTAACAAATTTTCTAACAAAACTTTAAGAGATTTTGGTAATTTAGAAATACCTTCCAATCCATTTTCTTCTGCTTTCTTTAATGAATAAAATTTAAATTTTTTATTATGTATTTCTATATCAGAAAGAGTTTTGTAAGAGTTAATTTTACCTGGTTTCATATTTTTATATATAAAATGTAATTATGCTTAATAAAAGAAGCCCTGACATAACATAATTAAAGTACTTAATAAATTTATCATTTGTCGCAAATTTCCTCAAAAATTTACCGACAAACGTCCACAAAGTAATACTTGTGACAGAAAATAGAAAAGCAAGAACAACTATTTGAGTCGCATAACTTATATAATTAATCCCTAATTCAACATAAGTAGAAACAACAATAATTGCAACAGTGACACCTTTAGGATTTAAATATTGAAATAAAAAAGTTTCAATAAATTTTACAGGGTTTTCTTTATGAGTTTCATTTGAAGAGGTTGAAAACGCAATCTTATAAGCCAGATAAATTAAAAATAAAGTCCCAAGATATCTAATGACTATTTGAATGATGGGAAATAATTTAAAAACA
Source organism: uncultured Pelagibacteraceae bacterium (assembly GCA_902612065.1). Lineage (GTDB taxonomy): Bacteria > Pseudomonadota > Alphaproteobacteria > Pelagibacterales > Pelagibacteraceae > Pelagibacter. Next base: position 13,110 of record CACMBY010000011.1, read on the forward strand.
TTAATTAAACCTATCGATAAAAACAAAACTAATGAAGTGAATCCTAAAGTCACACCAAGAATATGAGGGATTGTTTTTTTTATACCAAAATTAAATCCAGAGTAAGATGCGACTACATTATTTGGACCCGGCGTATACGCTGTGACAAACCAAAATAAAGAAATTGAAAATATTTCAGGATGCATACTTAGGCTATTGGAAGACCATTTTCTGATTGTTGAGATGGATGAACGAGAATCACTTTGCCTTCTTTATCTATTGAGCCTAAAATCAAAACTTGAGACACCACTCCAGCAATATTTTTTTCAGGAAAATTACAAACTCCGATTACTTGTTTACCTTTTAAATTTTCCTCATTATAATAATGAGTAATTTGTGCTGAGGATTGTTTAATTCCTATCTCTTTTCCAAAATCCACCTCAACTACTAAAGATGGTTTTCTTGCTTTCTCATTTTTTTTTACAGAAATTACTGTCCCTACTCGTATGTCAACTTTATCAAATATATCGTATGTTATTTGTTCTTTCATAAATTCAGTATATATATTAGTTATTATTCATGAGTACAGAAATTAATACTGAAAAATTATATGAAAATTGCATCAGAATTTTGACCGATTTAATCGGTTTCAAAACAATTTCTGGAGACGATAATAGTAATTTAATAAATTATTGTGAAGACTATCTTCACAAATTAGGTGCAACCTCATTTAAAACTTTTGATCAGGAAAAGAAAAGAGTCAATCTTTTTGCTACATTCAAGGCAAAAAAAACAAATGGGATAAAACCAATTATCTTATCTGGTCACACTGATACTGTTCCAGTCTCAAAAAGTTGGAGCACTGATCCTTTTAAAGCTACAATTAAAGATGATAAACTTTATGGCAGAGGTGCATGTGATATGAAAGGTTTTATCGCATGTGTTTTAGCTTATGCGCCAATTTATTCAAAGGTGGAATTAAATAGAGATATCCATTTTTCATTTACATTCGATGAAGAGACTGCTTGTCTTGGAGCGCCCATATTAATTGAGGAGTTAAAAAAAAGAAAAATTCAAGACGGCATATGTATAATTGGTGAGCCAACTAAAATGAAAATTATAGATGCTCACAAAGGTTGTTATGAATATACAACTTATTTTGAGGGTTTAGCGGGTCATAGTTCAATGCCACATAAAGGGGTTAGTGCTGTTGAGTTTGCTTCACGTTACGCAAACAAACTCATCGAATTAAGACAGGACTTAAAAAAAAGAGCTCCTAAAGACTCAATATTTGATCCCCCTTTTTCAACTTTGCAGGTAGGAGGAATATTTGGTGGCATAGCACACAATGTGATAGCTGATAAATGTTATATTGAATGGGAGACTAGACCGGTGGTGAAAGAAGATGGAGTTTTTTTAAATCAAGAAATAGACAAGTATGCTAATGAAATTTTATTGCCAGAAATGAGAAAAGTATTTCCGAATTCAAAAATAACTAAAAAAATAATAGGTGAAGTAACTGGTTTTGATCGTGTTAAAAATTCAGAGGCATGTGAGTTAGTTTCAAGTTTGACTGGGGACAATTCGAGAGAGGTTGTTTCTTTTGGCACTGAGGCTGGCTTGTTTCAGGAAATAGGGATGAGTACTGTGGTTTGTGGCCCTGGTTCGATTGAACAAGCTCACAAAGTTGATGAATTTATTGAATTAAATGAAATTAAAAAATGTTTAAAATTTTTAGATGGTCTTAAAAAAAAATCTACTTTAAATTAATTCCAGCCACCAACAGCTTTCACTTCTAAAAATTCTTCAAGACCATGTTCACCAGCTTCTCTACCAATCCCAGAATGTTTAAAACCTCCAAATGGTGCATCTACAGCAATTCCAGCTCCATTTACGTCTACCATTCCTGATCTTAACTTTCTCGCAACTCTTTTAACTTTTTCTTTGTCTTGTGTTTGAATGTAATTAGTCAATCCATAAGGAGTATCATTAGCAATTTTAATTGCTTCCTCTTCATTTTCAAAAGGCATTACTGATAACACCGGACCAAAAATTTCTGTTCTTGCAACTTCCATATCATTTTTAACATCAACAAAAACTGTTGGTTTGACAAAGTATCCTTTTTCAAATCCCTCTGGTTTACCAGCACCTCCTGCAACTAATTTTGCACCCTCATCAATACCCTTTTTAATTAAAGTTTGAATTTTATTATATTGCATCTCAGAAATAACAGGACCAATATGCTCTCCCTCTTTCTTTGGATCACCAACTTCAAAATTTTCAGTATATTTTTTTAATCTTTCTACAGCTTCATTATACATTGATTTTTCAACAAGCATTCTAGTTGGAGCATTACACGACTGGCCAGAATTTCTGAAACATCTTAAAGCTCCTCTTTCAATAGCATCTGGATCAGCATCTTTAAAAATTATATTTGCTCCCTTTCCTCCTAATTCTAGACTTACTCTTTTAAAATCTTTAGCAGCATTTTGTGAAATTAATGCTCCAGCTCGAGTAGAGCCAGTAAATGAAATCATGTTGACGTCAGGATGACTTGTAAGTGCATTACCAGTAGTTTCACCATCTCCATTCACTAAATTGAATACTCCAGCAGGAAATTTTGTTTCATCAATTAATTCTGCAAGAATCATTGAAGATAAAGGAGCAAGTTCAGATGGTTTTAAAATCATAGTACAGCCAGAAGCTAAAGCTGGTGCAACTTTAAGACAAACTTGGTTCATTGGCCAGTTCCATGGTGTAATCAAAGCACACACACCTTTTGGTTCATAAATTAATCTTTGATTTGGAGCGTGCTCACCTAAAGGTTTTTCAAATTCAAAATTTTTAAGATATCTAATAAATGATTTTAGATGTGCCGCACCTGTACCTGCTTGTAGTTTTGTGGCAAAGTCTTTGGGAGCTCCCATTTCTGTGGTAATAGCTGCAGCAATATCTGCCCATCTTTTCTTATAATTTTCGTACAATTTTTCTAATAATCTTATTCTCTCTTCTTTAGGGGAAAATGCCCAAGTGCTATAAGCTTTTTTCGCTGAACTTACTGCATAATCAATATCTTCTTTATTACCTAAAGAAATAACAGCACAATTTTCCTCTGTAGCAGGATTAATTACTTTTATTTCTTGTTTACTTTTTGGAGCAACCCATTTTCCATCGATGTAAAAATTTTTTTTATTTTCCATACCAGACTCCTAACCTTTCCTTATTTTTTTGCAAACAAATTAGTAAGTTCATAAACAATTGTTGCTGCAGCTAAGGATGTCACCTCAGCATGATCATATGCGGGAGACACCTCAACTACATCTGCTGAGATTAAATTCATTCCTGACAAGCCTCGAATTACATTGACCATTTCTCTTGAAGTCATTCCTGCGATTTCTGGTGTCCCTGTTCCTGGGGCAAAAGCTGGATCTAAAACATCTATATCAATCGATAAATATAATGGATTATCTCCAACTCTTTTTTTAATTCTTTCAGCTATTTTATCAGTTCCCTCTGTTTGAAATTCATCACAATGAATTATTTTAAATCCAAAACTTTCATCATTTTTGATATCATCTCTACTATATAAAGGTCCTCTTATACCTACATGCATAGAGGCATCGTCTAAAAATAAATTCTCTTCTCTTGCTCGTCTAAATGGAGTTCCATGGGTATAAGGTGCCCCAAAATAAGTATCCCATGTATCTAAATGAGCATCAAAATGAACTAAAGCGACTGGGCCTTTATTAATTTTGTTTACTGCTTTCAATAAAGGAAATGCAATTGTATGGTCACCACCTAAACTAATTATGCCTCCAGTTTTTTTCAGTAAATCTATAGCACCTTCTTCAATTTGTTTGATTGCTTCATTAATATTAAAAGGATTACACGTAATATCTCCAGCATCAGCAACTTGTTGTACTTTAAATGGTTCTACATCATAACTTGGATGATAATTTGTTCTTAAGTGTCTTGAAGCTTGTCTAATGCTTTGAGGACCAAACCTTGCTCCTGGTCTATAACTTGTACCTGCATCAAAAGGAATACCAACTATTGCAACATCACAATACTCAACATCTCTCAATTCTGGTAATCTTGCAAAAGTCGAGGGTCCAGCAAATCTTGGTACTTTGGTTCCACTTACTGGTTGGATTGGTTGCTTGGAACTTTTTTTTTTCATCATAAAACTCTATCACATTCTCACAATTTGGAATATCTTCAATAATACTTATTATGAAATTATTTAAGTTCATTTTATTATATTTATTTTTAATTTCTTCTGTGCAAGCAGATACGATTTATCAATTAATTAAAATCCCAAATCTAGAAATTTATAATATTAAAACCACTAATAATCTAAGATATCTTTACGCTAAACAACCTTTTACGATTGGGGTAGATAATAATATTAATTGTTTTAAATCATCAAAAAAAGATTTAGATAAAAAGTATCAAATTATAGAAAAGAATTTAAAAAGATATTCTCAAAGTTTTTTAAAAAAAATAAATTTAAAATATATTGTTCTTTGTGAAGATTTATCAATTTCTGGAATTAATACTGCTGGAATACCTGATAATGTGATGAAAACTCTCATTGTTGATATTAAATTTAATAATAAATATTTCGAAAGAATATTACATCATGAAGTCTTTCATATAATCAATGATAGTTTCAAAGAAATTTTCAATGAAAAAACTTGGTCTAATTTCAATTCGGAAAGTTTTAATTATGCAAAATGTTCCACTTGCACAAAAAAAATAGGTCTTGATACGTATTCTAAAACTGAGGGTTTTGTTACTGAATATTCAAAATCAACCGCTTCTGAAGATATGGCAGAAGTTTTTTCTCATTTAATGCATGGAAATTTACCTAAACAAATTGATCCTATTCTTCAAAAAAAGATAGATTTTATCAAATCAGGGTTGCTTAAAATTGATCAAAATTTCGATTTATGATTAAAAAAGTTAAAGCTTCAAGGTCAGAAAAGATAATCTTTTTTTTCTTAATATCTTTAGCTATTTTTTCTCTAAGTTCTTTTTTTTTGATAAAGAATAAATGCTTATTTGTTAAAAATTATAATCCAAAAAAACTTTCTTTTAATAAGCCAAATAATATTGTGATTTTGAACGTTGAATGTGGAAATGTAATTATTGAATTATATCCAAATATTTCTCCGAACGCGGTTGAGAGATTTAAAACACTGGTGAGGTCTAAAGCTTACGATGATGTTGCATTTCATAGAGTAATTAAAGACAGCCTTGTACAGGCAGGTGATTTGGAATTTGGTAAAAAAGGCAATATTAATTATGGAAAAATCGGAACAGGACAATCAGGATTAGGAACCATAAACTCAGAAATAGATGTCCCGTTTAACTATGAAAGAGGAAGTGTAGGTCTTGCAAGAACACAAAAATATAATACTGAAGATAGTCAATTTTTCATCACACTCAAAGATGAGCCATTGTATGAGAGTGAATATACACCGATTGGGAAAGTGATTTATGGGATAAAAGCACTAGAAAAAATAAAATATCAAAATAAATCTGAGTATGTTCTAAGGCCTGACTTTATAAATTCTATAAAAATGTTAGTTGACTAAAGGTTTACCAGTAGCCAAAGTGTGTTTAATCCTGTCTTGAGTATTTTTAGTTTCAATTAATCTCATAAAAGCATCCAGCTCCAATTTAAATAAATCATCTTCTGTTAACACATTATCCATAGTCGTGTCTCCACCACTTAAGACAAAAGCTAATTCTTTTGCAACCTCTACCCCATGATCTAAAATTATTTTATCATTATAGAGTTTTTCTAAAATTTTATGCATTTCTCCAATAACCGCTTTCCCAGGCAAATTAAACTGAAGTTCGTTAGGTGCTTTAAAATCTTTGTTTTCATCTAAGATTTTTTTTGAAACTTCTAATAAACTATTTCTATTCATAATCTTTTTATTTTCAGGCAGTAAGTATTTCAATGGCTCAGCTTCAACAGGTGATGTCGCTGTTTTTCCATAGCCAATGATATCAAAAACTTTTAATGGTGCATAATTTGGATCTTTTTTTGCCTCTGCTGTATCTAACCATCTAGCTAACATTTCTTTACAACCTCCGCCAGCTGGAATTAATCCTACGATAGTTTCAACTAGGCCAATTACAATATTTGTATGAGAGGCAACAAAATTACTTTGTACTAAAACTTCAAATCCACCTCCTAAAGTAAGTCCTGATGGTGCAGATATAACTGGGTGTTTAGAGTACTTAAGATGTTTACATGTTTCTTGGAAATATTTAATAAATTTCTCAATTGATTTAAAATCATTTTTGTCAGCGAATTCCATTGTATAGGTTAAATTTACGCCTGCAGAAAATTGCATGCTTTCATTAATTATAATCAAAGGCTTGTCGGTTGCTTTCTTTAATGCATCCATTGAGTCGTAATCTAATGCATTAGCTTTGGTGGTAAATTCAACTATATTATAATCATTGAATCTATAAATAGATGCTGAACTATTTCCATCAACACTCGTTGCTGTTTTCTTAACCTTACCCAGAGTTTCTATTGATGTATATTTTTGCCTTTCACCATAAAAATTTTCATTTTTTGTTTTACTTAAATTTTCTAAAAAATTATTGCCCTTAAAATTTTCAACTTTTTCAAAAAAGTTTTTAACGCCAATCTCCTCTAGCATTTCAAAGGGTCCTTTAGCCCAGTTAAACCCTAATCTCATAGCCTCATCAATATCATTAAATTCTTTTGTTATCTCAGGAACTAATGATGAAGCATATTTAATAATCTTTTCTAATACTGACCAAGCATATTCTCCATATTTATCGTTCCTGTTAATGAGACCTTTTAGATCAACTTTGTCAGATTTTATGTCAATTTTTTTACTTGGAGAATAATCTCCAGTTTGTAGATCGATAGCTTCCATTACTTTACCACTATCGGTTTTCTTCATTCTGTAGAAACCACCTTTACCTTTTCTACCTGTATATCCAGTTTCAATTAATTTTTTTACTAAAGGAATTTCTTTTGCAACCTCATGAAATTCATCTGTTTCAGGTAACTCTTTGATAAAACTTTTTAAAACATCAGCCATAAGATCAATGCCAATTAAATCATAAAGACCAAAAACACCTGTTTTTGGAATACCCATTGGTCTCCCAAATATTGCATCTGCTTCCTCTACAGAAAGTTTCATTTTAAATGCTTCAGTCATTGCTATTTGCATAGCGTAAACACCAACTCTATTACCTAAAAAACCTGGAGTGTCATTACAAACGATGGCTCCTTTTCCAAGCTCAAGTTCACAAAATTCTTTTAATTGATTTATTTTATTTAGGTCATTGTCCTCATTTTTAACGATTTCCAAAAGACCCATATATCTAACAGGATTAAAAAAATGAGTTATACAAAAATCTTTTTTTTGTTCTTTATTTAAATTTTGAGATAAAACTTTAATAGGTATTGAAGAAGTGTTGGAGGAAACAATCGCACCATCTTTTCTGCTGTTAAAAATTTTTTCATAAATTTGGTGTTTGACATCAATTCTCTCAACTACTGCTTCAACAACCCAATCAGCTTTTTCAACAACTGAGAAGTCATCTTCAATATTACCAACTTTAATATTTTTTATTTTAGATTTGTCAATTAATAGAGGTGGTCTAGATTTGTGAATTCTTTCTCTGGCATTTTCACTTATTTCAGTTTTTAAATCTAAAAGAGTTACGGGTATATTTGCATTACACAGATGAGCTGCTATTCCACTGCCCATTGTTCCAGACCCTATCACTACTACATTCTTTATCTTCATGGAATTATTTTTCTAACGATTAATACCTCTGAGTCTTTCAGATCTTCTTCGTAAAAGCTCAGCAGTCACTAATATTAATGTTGATAGTATAATTAGACAAGTCGCAACAGCTAGTATTGTTGGACTTAATTGCTCTCTTAAACCTGTCCACATTTGAATTGGGATTGTCGTATTTTCTAATCCTGCTAAAAATAAAACAACCACAACTTCATCAAATGAAGTTACAAATGCAAATAACCCACCTGAAATTACTCCAGGTAAAATCAATGGTAAGGTAATTTTCATAAAAGTATTTACTGGATCACTTCCTAAGCTTGCAGCTGCTCGTGTTACACTATGATCAAACCCCGACAAAGTAGCTGTGACTGTAATTACCACAAAAGGTGTTCCTAATATAATATGAGCCAATACTATTCCTGTATGAGTTGCTGCTAAACCCGCTTTTGCCATAAAGAAAAATATTGCAACACCGGAAATAATTAATGGAACAATCATTGGTGAAATTAACACAGCCATTATCAATCCTTTATAAGGCATATGTCTGCTACTTAATCCTAAAGCTGCAACTGTTCCAAGTATCACTGATCCTATTGTTGCAAAAATTGCAATGATAAAACTATTCTTTGCTGCTAATCCCCATGGATTTTTTGTTCCATAAATCATGTCCTTATACCATCTTAAAGAAAATGCATCTGGATCTAGACGTTTCATACCATCAGAAAAACTCAAAAATTCTTCTGCATTAAATGATAATGGAAATATTACAAACAAAGGTGCAATTAGAAAAAAGAAAACAGCACCACAAATTGTAAGATAAATATAATGCCAAATTCTATAATGTGGTTCTGTATATTTTGGTAAAGCCATTTGATTATCCTAATTTAATATTATCAATTCCAACTAGTTTGTTATAAAGCCAATAAATTACCAATACTCCACTCAACAACATTAATCCCATGGCTGATGCAAAGCTCCAATCAAGAGTGCTTTTCATGTGGAAAGCAATTTGGTTACTTATTAAAGTACCAGATGCACCACCAACTAAGGCTGGGGTGATGTAATAACCTATCGCTAAAATAAATACTAATAAACAGCCCGCACCTATTCCTGGGATTGTTAATGGAAAATAAACTTTCCAAAATGCCACAAATGGCGTTCCACCTAATGATTTTCCTGCCCTCATTAAGCTAGGTGAGATAGTTTTCATGACGCTGTAAAGTGGTAGAACCATGAATGGCAGCAATATTTGTGTCATCGCAACGTAACTTCCAGTTTTGTTGTACATCATCTCGGGTCTATTATCGTCAGCTACTAATCCTATTCCGACAAAGAAGTCATTTACAATTCCTTGTTGTTGTAACAAAATCATCCAACTTGCAGTTCTAACAAGTAATGAAGTCCAGAAAGGCAGCAGTACACAGATCATTAATAAGTTACTATACTTCATAGGTAAAGTTGCTAATAGATGGGCTATTGGATAAGCCATTAAGAAACAAAAAACTGTTACAAAAAATGCAATTTCAAGAGTTCTCAACCATAACACTCTATGAATTCGTCTGTCTTCCTCAACACTTACTATTTTTCCTTCTTCATTTACGTACATATCCATACCCTTTAGATATTTTTGACTTGTAAACTCAGGAGCTCTTCTTTTAATTGCCCTCCAGTAATCAACATCAGCCCATCTTTTATGAACTGACATTATTTGTTCCTTGTAGTTTCCCTCTTCAAATGATTTTGATTTTCTTCGTAATTTTTTTATAATACTTTTAAATCCATTTTTTGTGTAGTTTAACTGGGTAGATAACTTACCCTCACGTTTATCCTCAACTAATTTTATGAAATCCTCATGGAAAGCAGCAAAAACTTTCTCATCAGGTAACTCTTGACCATCCCAATTCTCCATTGCCTTAAAAGTTTTTGGAAGCATTTGTGTTACCATTTTATCGTCAACACTTCTAAACAACATATCACCTATTGGAAAAACATAAGTAATTATTAAAAATAATAATAAAGGAGCAACAAGTAGGAAAGCTTTGATCTTATTCTTTCTCTCTGCCTTTTTAAGACTTACCTCTAAAGGTATCCCATCTGTTGTTAAAATTTGTTTTGTTTCAGAGCTCATAAATAAAAAGGGCGGTTAATAATAACCGCCCTTAAATTATAATATATAATTAAGTTGTTTAAAACTTAAATTATAGACCAGCTTTCATAGCTTCCCATTTTTCACCAAGCTCTGTGCCATTGTCAGCCCAGAAAATTGGATCTACTAGGAAATAGTTTTTAGTGTTAGCCGGTGCAGTTGGCATTTGTGGTACCATGTTAGTCTTACCATCTTTATACCAAGGCTCACCTTTTTCCATAATACCAATTGAAGATTTTCTCCAAGGAGCATATGCGATGTATTTAGCACTTCCTGCTAACATCTCTGTGCTAGTCATCATAGCTAAAGCTTTTTTAGCCATACCATTAGCATCGTTTGGTCCACCTTTAACTTGTACGAAATATTCGTAGTCAAGACCTTGGCCATCCCAAACTTGTTTGATTGGTGCACCTTCTCCAATTTCAGCATTGAAGAATCTACCATTCCAACCAGTAGCCATTACTACTTCACCTGATACTAACAGTTCTGGTGGTTGAGCACCTGCAGACCAAAATACACATCCACCTTTAGGGTCTGTGCATAATTCTTTGATCTTATTCATTGCTCTTTCAACACCTTTTTCTGTTTCTAAAGCTTTGTAGATTTTTGCTCCACCTTTTCCTGGTTTAATACCATCTGCTGCTAAAGCGATCTCTAAGTTTGTTAAAGCGCTTTTGTAGATAGCTCTTTTTCCAGGGAATTTTTTAGTGTTAAAGAAATCTTTGATAGTCTTTGGAGTACCTTTAACATTATTGGTGTTATAAGCATAATTCCAAGAATATAAAATATTTCCTACAGCACACTTACTAGGCATTGCAGTAAAGAAATCTTTACTTGCTGGAGTTCCATCTGGAGCTGGTGGGAAGTCTTTGTCGAAATCAAATTCAACAAATAATCCTTCATCACATCCAGTAATAGTATCCATTGCAAACACGTCGATTATATCCCACGTGATTTTACCAGCTTCTTTTTGTGCTTTAATCTCAGATAATCCACCAGAATAGTCAACCCAGGCAATATTTATGCCAAGTTTTTTAGCTGTAGGATCACCATAACCTAACTTTTGAGACTCAGTATAAGCCCCACCCCATGACACTGCAGTTACTGTTGTTGCAAATGCTGAAGTCGTTAGTGAAAGTACAAAAGAAATAGCTAGTAATACTTTACTTAGTTTTTTCATTTTTCCTCCGTTTAAACGTTTTTTATAAAAATCAATTACAACAAGATCGATAATGAGAGTCAACAGCCCATTTTAGTTAATTTAGCAATATATTGGTGGTCTAAGAAGGATCTAACGCTCTAGCATCTTCACTGTTCCAACCTATCTTGATATCTTTGCCAAGCTTGATATCCAAATTGGCTGAACTGTTAGGGACCTTTAAGATAAATTGATTGTTGCCTAAAAGATTTATTCTAACTCTTGTATGATCTCCGTGATATATTACTTCTTCAATCTTTCCAGAATGTATATTGTCCATTTGATCACTTGGATTAATTAACGCTCTTTCAGGTCTTAAAGAAATTTTAGTTTTCTCACCTTTGCCTTTTACAGAAATAGGGTTTGCAAGTATGTCTGTATTAGCTATTTTAACTTTACACTTTCCACCTGAAATATCTGAAACCTCACCTACAAAAGTATTATTTTCTCCAATGAATTCGGCAACAAAAGAATTTACTGGTTTTTCATAAAGCTCATCCGGACTTGAAAGCTGCTGAACTTTTCCATCATTAAAAACAGCAATACGATTCGACATGGTTAATGCTTCGCTTTGATCATGAGTTACATAAACAACAGTTACTCCAATGTTTTCGTGTATATGTTTGATTTCATATTGCATACTCTCTCTTAAATTTTTGTCTAAAGCTCCCAGGGGTTCATCCATTAAAACTAGCTGAGGGTCAAATACTAATGACCTAGCCACAGCTACCCTTTGTTGTTGACCGCCTGATAATTGCCCTGGCATCCTTGATGCGAAACCTTGAAGTGAAACCATTGATAACGCCTTATCAATTTTTTTATCTGCCTCATCTTTTGGAATTTTTCTTACTCTTAATGGAAAGGCGAGATTCTCATAAACTGTCATATGAGGAAATAGCGCATAATTCTGGAACACCATTCCAATACCTCTTTTATGTGGAGGTATACTTGAGATAGCCTTACCATCTAAATATATTTCACCATTTGTTGGTGTTTCAAATCCTGCCAGCATCATTAAGCAAGTTGTTTTTCCAGAACCAGAAGGTCCTAACATAGTTACAAACTCACCTTCTTCAATATCTAATTGAAGATCCTTTACGACTAAAACTTTGCCGTCATAGCTTTTATCAACTTTATCGAATTTGACGAAATCTTTTTTAAGAGCCATAATTTTAATCAACTTTTAAACATTTGTAAGAATAAATTTCAACCTTTAATAACTAGCTTTTAACGTGAAGTTCTTTAGACATATTACAAAATAATTCTGCTCCTTGATCTGTAACTCTAATTGCTTCTGATGCTTCAACACCCCATTCACCAAATTGCATAACCGCTATCATATGAAAACAAATATTAGGCTCCAAAATTGTCATGTCGCCTTTATAAATATTTAAAGTATGTTCTCCCCAATCTGGGGGATAACCAATTCCAATCGAATAACCGGTCCTAGATTTTTTTTCTATTCCATATTTATTTAATATTTTCCAAAATGCTTGGGCAACGTGATCTACAGTATTTCCGGGTTTGGTTGCATCAATTCCAGCTTGAAGCGCCTCAATTGTTTTTTTCATCGTATCAATTTTAAGTTGATCAGGTTTTCCCAGCAAAATGGTTCTCGCCATCGGTGCATGATAACGCTTATACACTCCAGAAAGTTCAACAATTGTAGCCTCACCATCAATAAATTTATCTTGTGTTGCGGTTAGATGTGAAGCAGATGTTCCTTTTCCGGTAGGAAGCAATGTTGCAATACTGGCGTATTCTCCACCAAATTCAGGGGTTCCATAAAACAAAGCTTTTTGAATTTCTCCAACAGCATCACATTGTCTAACGCCTGGACTTATTACTTCGTAAGCTTTTTTCATTCCCACTTCTGAAATTTTTGCAGCAGATTTCATAAAATTTATTTCAGTATTTGATTTTACTAGACGCGCCCAATTAACTAATCTTTCAGAGTCTTTGATCTTAGCATCGGGTAAACCGTCCCTAATTTTCTGATAGCAGAATGCGGTAAAATAATGAGCATCCATCTCTAAACCAATAGAAAGCTTATCCCATTTTTTATTCTTAATTATCTCTACTAAATAATCATAAGGATGCTTAGGCCAAGTATGAATGTAGTGCTCATCATATACGATTATATTCTCCTTCTTTAAATATGTTTTTAGATAAGCTCCCCCGGCATCTTGATCTCTAACAAAACATAAGGGTTCATCAGCATTGACATGAACTATTGCACATTGAGCATAATAAAAAGACCAAGCATCATAACCTGTTAAGTAATTTATGTTATTTGTATCGTGAGAAATTAATAATTCGATGCCTTTATCTTGCATCATTTTTTGAACTTTTTTTAATCTATTGTTATATTCTTCTTTTGTAAAAAGACTCATTAATCTAAACTAAATAATTTTCCAAAGCCTTGAATATCTTTATTCATTCCAATACTTTCTAGAGTATCCCAAATTAATGATTGATTACTTGTAATGACAGGTTTGCCTAATTTTTTCTCTAATCTTTCGATTATATTTAAAACTGGTAAAGCTGTACACGAAATAAATAAGGCATCAGCATTTTTAATTTCTATTTGCGATAAAGTTTCCAATAAAAAATTTTGATCTACTTTTCCGATATCATAGTCAGCTGCGATATCTAGATAAGTATTAGCAACAATATCAAAACCTTGACTTGAAAAATAATCTATAATCTCATCATTTAATTTTTTACTATAAGGAGTAAATATTGCTATTTTTTTTATATTCAACTTTTTTAATGCTTTAATAGCTGCAGTGCTAGGCGTTGTAATTTTTGCTTTTGGTTTCGCTTCTTTAACTTTTCTCTCTATAGTATCATGTCCAACAGCTATAGTTCCAGAGGTACATCCGTATACAACACAATCTATGTTTTCATCTGGTAAAATATTTTTAGTAACATCTGTAACTTTTTCAGACATTTTAATTAAATTTTCTTTTGATAAAGGATTATAACATTCAATTCTATTTACAAAAAAATCTATATCTTTATCTTTAATTATTTTGATAAAGTCTTTTTCAATTATGAAATCTGTAGCTAAAGCAATTAATCCTATTCTAGGATTATATTTTTTTATAAATTGTGGTTGAATTTTATTAGACTTCATTAAAATCGTTTAAAATCTTTAATAATCAGTCTAGTTTAAATAAAGACATTATAAAATAAGATAATTTGGCGGTTGAAAATCTATATAAATAGGATTTAATTTAGTCTTTATAAATTGTTAACAAATAGAGGAATATAATGAGAAAATTAATTATTGCTGCATTTATATTTGTATCAAGTTTTACAACAAATGTTTTTGCAGAAGTAAAAATGGGAATAATTTTAGGATTCACTGGTCCTATAGAATCTCTTACACCTGCTATGGCTGCATCTGCAGAACTTGCTTTTAAAGAAGCATCTGACTCAGGTTCACTATTAGGTGGAGAAAAAATTTCAGTAGTAAGAGCAGACTCAACTTGTGTTGACTCAGCAGCAGCGACAGCAGCAGCTGAAGGTGTTATTGCACAAGGTGTTGCTGCAATCATGGGTGCTGATTGTTCAGGTGTAACAGGTGCTATTGCATCAAATGTTGCTGTACCAAATGGTGTAGTAATGATTTCACCTTCTGCAACATCTCCAGGACTAACAACTTTAGATGATAAAGGGTATTTCTTTAGAACTGCTCCATCAGATGCTAGAGGTGGACAAATTCTTGCAGATATTACTAAGGATAGAAAAGTAAAAAGCGTCGCTATTACTTATACAAACAACGATTATGGTAAAGGTTTAGCTGATGTTTATAAAGCAGCAGTAGAAGCTCACGGAATAAAAGTAACTACAGTAAATGCTCATGAAGATGGAAAAGCAGATTATTCTTCTGAGGTTGCAACACTAGCTTCAGCAGGTGGTGATGCAGTAGCTGTTATTGGATATCTTGACCAAGGTGGAAAAGGTATTATTCAAGCTTCTTTAGACTCTGGTGCATTTGATAGATTTATTCTGTCAGATGGTATGATCGGTCAATCATTAGTTGATGCATTTGGAAAAGATTTGAGAAAATCTTTTGGTTCAATGCCCGGATCAACTGGAAAAGGTGCTGGTGTTTTTGCTGGTGTAGCAAAAGCTGCTGGTATTGATAGTTCCGGTCCATACACTGGTGAGTCATACGATGCAGCTGCTTTAATTGTTTTAGCAGTGCAAGCAGGTAATTCAGCTGACAGAGCGTCAATTGCAAAAAATGTAATGGATGTTGCTAATGGCCCTGGAACAAAAATTTATCCAGGTGAACTTAAAAAAGGTTTAGATTTATTAGCTAAAGGTAAAAAAATTGACTACGAAGGTGCAACAGGTGTTACTTTTACTAGCGTCGGTGAAGCTGAAGGTTCTTTCCTAGAACAAGAAGTTAAAGGCGGAAAATTCAAAACTAAAAAACAAAGATAATTTATCTTAAAATTAAAACCCCTGACATTTTTATGTTAGGGGTTTTTTTTAAAAAAATAAATATTTATCAGCCATATATAAAGCCCAAGCAAAAGCTGCACCTAAAATTATATATTTCATCTTTCTTATTTTATTTCTATTTTTTCTGGAAGTATACCTTTTGGTCTATATCTCATTATCAATAACAGGCCTATTCCCATCATCAAAAATCTAAAATATGGGACACTTTCAATTAAATGAACTTTTAAAAAGTGAGTGTCAGCTAAACCAGCTGTTGTTAAATTAACTAAATATAACCCAATAGGCGCTGACTCAATCCATAAAAACCAAACCACAAAGCCTCCTAGAATTGCACCAAAATTATTACCGCTGCCACCTACAATGACCATCACCCAAATTAAAAAAGTATATCGCATAGGTCTGTAGCTACCTGGTGTAAATAATCCATCTTGGGTTACTAACATTGCACCAGCAATTCCCACTATTGCAGAACCTAAAACAAAAATTAGTAAATGTTGTTTCACCACATTTTTACCCATTGCATTCGCTGCTTCTTCATTATCTCTTATTGCTCTCATCATTCTACCCCACGGAGAATAAAGAGCTTTTTGAGTTAGAATTAATAGAATGATAACAACAATCAAAAACAAACCTGAATAACAAAGTTTTACAAAAATTGATGATCCTTCAATGACAAATTGATTTAAAGCAGCTTGTCTCTCGGTTAAATCTGTTATTAAATTCAATTTACTTAGGTTAAATTTTTCAACTAAATTTATAAACCAATCTGTTTGCTGTAAATTAACCTCATAAGGTGCAGGGCGCTTCAATCCAATAACATTTTTAACACCTCTGGTGAGCCAATCTTCGTGTTTAATTATTGCTATAACGATTTCTGATATTAATAAAGTGGCTATCGCCAAATAATCTGCCCTTAAACCTAAAGCAACTTTACCAATTACAAATGCTAACCCACCTGCAAACAGAGCGCCAACGATCCAAGAAAAAATAATCGGCAGACCAAATCCACCAAGAAATCCTGTTTTTGCAGGATCTACTTCCTCTATAGCCTCAATCCCAGGTTCAGATACAAATCTAATGATTATTATTCCTGCAATTATAATAGTTGCAATAATATAGGTTCTAACTTTTGATTTTTCATATTTTTTTAATACGTATCTAACGGCTAATACCATCCCTATTATTAGTAAAAGACTTAAAAGAATATTAGATCCGCCTGCGCTCCATGCTTCTTGAACTGGATCAACTGAGATTAAAACTGCAGCTAAACCACCAAGGGCAGTATAGCCCATAATACCAAAGTTAATAAGACCAGCATAACCCCATTGAATATTAGCACCCATTGTCATGACCGCTGAAATCAAACAAAGATTAAAAATTGATAAAGCAATATTCCAAGATTGAAAAATTCCAACAAGAATAATTAATCCCATCATTATAGTATAAGCTGCAATTACATTTAAATTTTTTCTCACAATATTTTTCCTTTGAAAATTCCAGATGGTCGGTAAAGCAGCACAATGACTAGAATTGAAAATGATACTGCAAATTTATAATCTGTTGATAGTAATTGTACTAAAGTATTTGGCTCTAAACTTTCAGGCAATAAATACATGAAAAACTTTTTATACGCATAAGTCAAAAGAATTTCAGAGAACGCAATTACATATCCACCTAAAAATGCACCAAAAGGATTTCCTATACCCCCAACAATAGCTGCAGCAAAAATTGGAAGCATATTATTGAAATAAGTAAATGGTTTAAAACTTTTATCTAAACCATATAATGCTCCACCAATTGTAGCTAAAACTCCCGCTATTATCCATGTAATCATAACAATCTTTTTTGGATCTATTCCAGACAACAATGCAAGATCTTCATTATCAGAATAAGCCCTCATACTTTTTCCTGTTTTTGTTTTATTTAAAAACCAAAAAAGAGTTGAAACTAAAATTAATGTTACAACAATTGTAATTACCTGGGTTGATTTGATTGCGAGGCCTTCATTAAGTCCTGTCATTTCTTTAAACTCGCCAGCTTTAATCAAAAATTTTTCACCATCAAAAAATCTTCTATCAGATGGACCAATTATTATTCGAACAACTGCTTGGGTGACAAACATTACTCCAATACTCACCATTGCTAATTGAACAGGAGGGCTTTTGCTTACTCTATAATATTTGAAAACAAATTTATCTATCAAAAGCATATAACCAACCATAAATATGATTGCAAAAGGAATTGCGATTAGAGCAGTTGGTAAAATACCCAAACTTACTCCTAAAGATTGAAAATACCATGTAAACAAAATTGTAACCATGGTTCCAAAAGACATCATATCTCCTGTAGCAAAGTTTGCGAACCTTAAGATCCCATATATTAAAGTTACAAAAATTGCACCTAAAGCTAATTGAGATCCATAGGCTAATGCTGGAACAAAAATATAATTTAATAAAAGTACAATTGCATTTATATAATCCATATCAACCGCCTAAAAATGAACTTCTAACTCTTGGATCATTTAGTAATTCTTTTCCTGATCCTGAATAACGATTTTCTCCTGTGACTAACACATAACCTCTATCTGAAATACTTAGTGCTTGTTTGGCATTTTGTTCCACCATAAGTATTGCAACATTTCTACGTTTAACTTTTACAATATGATCAAACAATTCATCCATTACAATTGGTGAAACTCCTGCAGTTGGCTCATCTAACATTAAAACTGATGGTTTGATCATTAGTGCCCTACCTAGTGCAACCTGTTGTCTTTGCCCCCCTGATAATTCACCAACTAATTGATTTCTTTTCTCACTTAATATTGGAAACAACTCATAGATCTCATTGATTACTGAATTATAACTCTCATCAATTAAGAAGGCTCCCATTTCTAAATTTTCCTCAACAGTCATTCCTGCAAAAACATTTTTCGTTTGAGGTACAAATGAAATTCCTGACTTAACTCTATCCTGTGGAGATAATTGTGTAATATCCTTACCATCAATTATGACTGAGCCAGATTTTAAATTTAATAAACCTAACATTGCTTTCATTGCAGTCGATTTTCCCGCACCATTGGGACCTAAGATTGAAACAATTTCTCCTTTATCGACATTCACTGAGCACGAATTAATAATGTCTGGTCCATTTCCATATCCACCAGTCATCTTATTTCCCTCAAAAAATGCCATTATCAATTATCCTTAATTTTTGATCCCCTGCCCAAATAACTTTCGATTACTTTTTCGTCTTTTTTTGCATCCTCCACTGAACCCTCAAATAATACTGATCCTTCAGCCATTACAATCACAGGATCACATAATCTTCCTATGAAATCCATGTCGTGTTCAATCATACAAAATGTATATCCCTTTTCTTTATTTAGTTTTTCAATCGCTGTACCAAGATCTTTCAGGAGAGTTCTATTCACACCTGCACCCACTTCATCTAATAGAACTAACTTTGCATCTACCATCATTGTTCGACCAAGCTCCAATAATTTTTTTTGACCGCCAGATAAATTTCCTGCTAGCTCATTTCTTAAATGGCCTAAATTTAAAAACTCTATAACTTCAATGGCTTTTTGCTTAATAATATTTTCTTCTTTCATGATTAATGAGGGTTTAAATATAGCATTTATCAATTGTTCACCTGACTGATCACCAGGAACCATCATTAAATTTTCTAAAACTGATAAATTTGTAAATTCATGTGCAATTTGAAAGGTTCTAAGTAAACCTTTTGAGAATAATTCATATGCTGGCACATCAGTTATATTTTCGTTGTTAAACATGACACTACCAGCTGAACATTTTAGATTTCCAGCAATCAAATTAAATAAGGTAGTTTTTCCTGATCCATTAGGACCAATTATTCCAGTTATAGTTCCTTTCTTAACTTTGAGTGAACAATCTGATACCGCTGCTAATCCACCAAAATATTTTGATAGATTGTTTATTTCTAAAATATTTTCTGACATCAATTATTTGTTAAGTCTTTTGTAAATTTGATTTAGTGCGTTCACTACAGATTTATAAGCCCCTCTTTTACTCATTTCTCTTAAACCTTGTTCGTTTAAACCTTTTGGAGTTTGAGATTCTTTAACTAAATATTTTAAATCTTTTTTTGAATTTACAACTGCATCTTCGGATAAGGCCAAAAATAAAGTAGTTATATATTTCTGTGCATCAGATCTTTTGATACCTTTTTTTATCAACCAAGTACTCATCACGTTTAATATTTCATAATAAGATGCCATCATCCCTGATGTTGACCAAAAATTAATTGATAATTTTTCATTTTTAATTTCAATAGTAGATCCAATTTTATTAAAAAAATTTTTAACCTTTCTATTTGGTGGGCAGATAGGCACGGGTCCTTTTTTAAGAGAAATCGGCGGAAGTGGAATAGCTCTTACTAAGTCAGCTTTTACTTTTATCATTTTTCGAAGTTCTGAAAGATTTATAGTTGAGAT
>CACMBY010000012.1:0-16137 GCA_902612065.1 uncultured Pelagibacteraceae bacterium
TTTTTTCATTTTTATAGAAAATTGTAACTTCATTATTTTCATTATCAAAACCACTTTCATCTTTTGAGACGTCGTTAGCTATTATCCAGTCGCAATTTTTATCTTTTAGTTTTTGGATAGCATTTTTCTCTAATCTTGTTGTTTCTGCAGCAAAACCTATAACCATTTTTGGTCTCATAGAGTTATGATTAGAAACATAGTTCAAAATATCGATATTCCTTTCTAAGTTTAATGTTAAATTATCAACTTTTTTAATCTTTTCTTTATGTTCATAACTAGCTTTGAAATCAGCAACAGCAGCAGCAAATACAGCTATATCAGTCGGGAGATTTTTTTGAGTGGCCTTAAACATTTCTTCAGCGGTCTCAACTTTGATTAATTTAATATTTTCATCTATTTTTAGGTTTGTAGGTCCAGATATTAAAGTGGTATCAAAACCTCTTTTGTGGAGCGATTTTGCTATCTCGTAACCCTGTTTACCGCTAGATTTATTTGTAATAAATCTTACAGGATCTATATATTCATTAGTAGGACCCGCGGTTACTAGGGCTTTGAGTTTATTATTTTTGATTTTACTAAATAAAAAATTTTGAATTTCTTCATAAATAACTAAAGGTTCAGACATTTTACCCTCACCATATTCACCACAAGCCATATCACCTATTTCAGGCCCAATAATTTTGTAGCCAAAACCTTTTAATGTTTTTAGATTATTTTGTGTAGACTGATGTTCCCACATTCTAACATTCATTGCTGGAGCTAAAAAAACTTGTTTATTTGAAGCCAATATAACTGTGGATGCTAAGTCGTCTGAGTTACCCTGGCTCAATTTAGAAATGGTGTTGGCAGTTGCTGGAGCGATGATGATTACATCGGCCCATCTTGATAAAGAAATATGGTCCATTTCTGTCTCATTTTCTAGGCTAAACAAATCATCATAAACTTTACCTTGAGATAAAGAGGCTACAGATAATGGGGTTACAAATTCCTTTGCACTTTTAGTTAGTATTGTTTTTATTTCAGCATTATTCTTTCTAAACATTCTTATAGTTTCAAGACTTTTGTAAGCAGAAATTCCACCACATATTATAAAAAGAACTTTTTTGTTTGATAAATCTTTCATCGACTGAATTAAAATATTAAAAGACCAAAAATTACAAGGATTAATAAACCAATAATAGATTGGTTTCTAAAAGCAGTCATTTCTGATTTTTGAGTGTTTAAGGCCGTATAGGAATTTGAGTTTTGTGGGATTTGTCCACTAGCAAGATAAGTAAGAGCTTGATTAGCTTTATCCATAATTTCAGGAAATTCCGGTAATCTTTTTATTACTTCAGATGTATTTTGAAGTGTCTCATTTAGTTTTGTCATTGGATCTTTTGTTTCTTTTAGCCAACTTTCAAGAACTGGTTTTGAAGTGGTCCAAATATTTGTGTTTGGATTTAATTTTCTAGCTACACCTTCAACAACAACCATTGTTTTCTGTAACATTAGAAGCTGAGGTTGAGTTTGCATGTTAAATTTTTCTGTGACATCAAATAGTTGCTTTAACAATTTTCCTCCAGAAATATCTTTAACTGCTTGACCAAAAATTGGTTCACCGATGGATCTTAGGGCTTGAGCTAAATCATCTATTGGAACTTCTTTTGGCACAAGACCTGCAATCAAATGTACTTCAGCAACTTTACGATAATCTCTTTGAATAAAACCAAATAAAATTTCAGCTAAAAATCTTTTACTCATTTTATCTAATCTACCCATAATTCCAAAATCAATAGGAACAATTTGACCGTCATTATCTATGAAAATATTGCCTTGGTGCATATCTGCATGAAAAAAACCATCTCTTACAGCATGCCTTAAAAAATTTTGAATAATATCCTCTGCAATTCTCTCAGTATTAAATTCTTTATTTTTTAGTTCTTCCGTTTCTCTAATAGATATTCCATCCACCCAATCTAGGGTCATTACATTTTCGCTGGTATAATTCCAATAAATTTGAGGAACTCTAAATCCAACATCATTCTTTGTATTTTCAGCATATTCATTCGCAGCAGCTGCTTCAAATCTTAAATCCATCTCTAGATTTGTGATTTCTTTTAATAAAAATACTACTTCTACCAGCTTGAGTCTTTTTGTCTTTTTAATAAATGATTCTATTAAGAAAGCAAAAAGCATTATTGCATCAATCTCCTCATTAAATATTTTTTTTATGTTTGGTCTTAGAATTTTAATTGCAACGTCCTTAAGAACTCCATTATCATTAATTTGAGCTTTGTGGACTTGAGCAATTGAAGCAGCAGCAACTGGTTCACTTAAATTTATTATAGAGTCATAACTTTCATTACCTAGATCATTTTTAATTATTTCTTTAGCTTGTAACAGAGAAAATGGTGGCAATTTATCTTGAAGGTTTTCAAGTTTTTTGGAAAGTTCTTCACCAATTATATCAGGTCTGGTTGCTAAAAATTGACCAAGTTTAATAAAAGTTGTTCCCATTGATTCTAAAGAGTCAGACAATCTCTCTCCCTCGTCTTTATTCGCAACCATTTGTTTTTTTGGTGAAAAGGAAAAAGATAATATCTTAAATAAAATCTTTATAGCTAAAGGTGGTTCCTTAAATTTTGATACAATATTTAAAATATCAGAACAAGCTACTTTTCTTCCAAGTTTAAAGAGAATAATTAATTTTTTTACCATCAAAATTTCCATCCACTATGAATAGAAACTATTCCACCTGATAAATTTCTATAAGTACATTTTTTAAAATTGTTTTTAACCATTGCATCAATTAATTCCTCCTGGTTTAAAAAATCTTCAATACTTTTAATTAGATATTCATACGGCTGTTTTTCACCAACAACAAACTTGCCAATAGAAGGTATTAGCTTAGAGTAATTTTTATAAAGGGTTTCTAAATTTGTATTCTGAATTTTCGAAAACTCTAAGCATAAAAAACGCCCCCCTGGTTTTAAAACTCTATAGGCCTCAGAAAGAGCCTTATCTATATCGGCAGTGTTTCTTAGACCAAAGCTTATAGTGTAAAAGTCGAATAAATTATCAGATAAAGGAATTTTTTCGGCTGGAGATATAATCCAATTTATATTTTTAAACTTAGATAACTTTTCTTTCCCTTTACTTATCATCCCTTTATTTGGATCGACACATGCAATACGAGATAATTTATTTACATGTTTAACAAATAGTTTAGCTATGTCTCCAGTACCACAAGCAACATCAATTAAATTTTGATTACTGGATGGATTCATCATATTTAATAGACTTTTTTTCCACAATCGATGAATCCCTAATGACATAAAATCATTCATTAGATCATAACGATCGTAAACTTGATTAAACACACTTTGGACTAATCCTTTTTTATTTTGTAGATATTGTTGCATAATTCAAAAATATATAATCAATATAGTATTAAATGCCAGAATTACCAGAAGTAGAAATTGTACGTCAATCTTTAGACAAAAAGATTAAACAAAAAAAGGTCAAAAAAGTAATAGTTAGAAATAGAAATTTAAGAACTAAAATCCCACTTAATTTTCCAAGATTCCTTGAAGGCAAAAAAATAATCAAAGTAAAAAGATTTTCAAAATATCTGATTATTTGCCTGTCAAATCAAAGTTATTGTCTTTTACATCTGGGTATGTCAGGAACTATTCATCTAATTTATAATCAAAAAAAAAGTTTGGTAACTAATACTAGTTTTTATAGCTCACCTACATTACCTAAAAAACATAATCACGTAGAAATAGTTTTTGATGATCTTAAAATTGTATATAACGATCCAAGAAGATTTGGTTTTTTTGAGATAGTGGTTAATGAACATTTTTTGGATAAGAGATTCTCTAAACTTGGACCAGAACCTTTTCAATCAGAATTTAACTTAAGTTATATTTATTCTTTTTTAAAAGGAAAAACAAAAAATATAAAAAACTTTCTATTAGATCAAAATTTTGTATCAGGGATAGGAAACATTTATGCAAGTGAAATTTTATTTTTATGTAAAATTAAACCTGATAAAAAAGTATTTTTATTAAATAAAGAAGATTGTAAAAAAATAATATTAAATTCTAGAAAAGTTTTGCTTAATGCTATCAAAAAGGGAGGATCAAGTATTAGAGATTTTAAAAACACATCAGGTAAATCAGGAAATTTCCAAAAAAATTTTAACGTTTATGAGAGAAAAGGACTTAATTGTAAGAGGTCTGGATGCAACGGAATTATTAAAAAAAAAATGATTTCCAATAGATCTTCTTTTTTTTGTAATATCTGCCAAATATAATAATTATTTAATTGACCAAAATTCATTCTCAAGTTATACCCCTGCGCATATGGCTAACACAAAATCAGCAATCAAAAGAATTAGAAGAATTTCAAAACAAACAGCTGTTAACAAGGCTCGAAAAAGTAGATATAAAAATGCTTTGAAGAAGATGAATTCTTTAATTGAAACTAAAAAGAAGTCTGAGGCTTTAAAGTTCTTACCTAAGTTGAATTCTGAGTTGATGAAAATAGCTAAAACAGGCATCGTAAAAAAACAAAACGCTTCTAGAAACGTTTCAAGGTTTACCAAAAAAATAGCATCAATCTAGTTTAATAACACTTCAGGTTGTTAATCTTAATACAACTTTTAAATCTACAAAATCTGTAATCTTAAAAAATCTCCACACAATATTTAGATTTAGTAAATAAACAAACTTATTTAATTCAATTATAAATTTTATTTATATTTTTTTTTTATTTTTCTTTATTTTTTTTGTCAAATACTTTTTTTAAAAAAAAATAAATTTACACAATCCTAGATTTTATTTTTTTTTTTATTTTTGAAAATTATTTGTTGCAATAATTTTATTATGGTTCTAACTGAACACTTTCCACATTTATGAACAATTCTATAAATAATAATAGTTTAAAAGATTCTAAATCCGATATTCTTGATTGGAGTTTAGTTCAAGCTGAAATGAAAAATAAATTAGGACTAGATATTTACGAGAGTTGGCTAAAAAAAATAACTTTTGTCGAGGAAATCAATAATTATATCTTATTATCTGTACCTACTAGATTCATTCGTGATTGGATTACATCTAGATACTTAGATCAAATCTTGAAAATTATAAAAAATTATAAAAAAGAAATTATTCGAATTGAATTCAAAATAACTGAAAATAAACCTACTTCAATTCAGGATGAAAATAATACTGATGTTATAGAAAATAAAGAAAATGTTTCTTTTATAAAAGATTCTTATTTACAATATAATCGTATAGATCCTAACAAAAATTTTGAAAACTTTATTACTGGCTCCAGTAATAAATTAGCATACGAAGCTTCTGTAAAAGTTACAGAAAATATTTCACATTATAATCCACTTTACCTTTATGGTGGTGTTGGAATGGGCAAGACACATCTTTTAAATGCAATAGGTTATCACCTAAAAAAAGATAATAAGGTTATGTTTATATCGGCAGAACGTTTTATGTATCAATTTGTAAAATCAATCAAATCTAATGATATGGTCAAATTTAAAGAGTATTTTCGTAATACGGATATTTTGTTAATTGATGATATACAATTCATGAATGGTAAAGAGGCAATGCAAGAAGAATTTTTTCATACTTTTAATGCATTATTAGACAAAGGTTCTCAAATTATAATTTCTGCTGACAGATCTCCTAATAAGCTGTCAAGAATTCAGGAGAGGATAAAGTCAAGATTTGCAGGAGGTCTTGTTGTGGATATTCAAAAAACTGATTTAGCACTTAGAAAAAAAATCCTAGAAAGTAAAATAAGTGACTTAAATAATTTGTATCCTGAAAAGTTTAATATACCCGAGGAAATTAAGGATTTTATAAGCATTAAAATCACAACGAGTGTAAGAGAATTGGTGGGTGCAATAAATAGAATTATATCTTTTTCAAGAATTTATAACAAAATACCAAGCTTAGCTGAGACAAAAATTATATTAAAAGATTTACTTAATTTAAATGAAAATAAAGTAACTATTGATCTCATTCAAACTATTGTGTGTAAATTTTTTAAGATCAGTAAAAATGAAATGCTTTCATCAAGAAGATCTAGGTACCTAGTGAGACCACGGCAAACAGCAATTTATCTAACAAAAATTTTGACTTCAAAATCTCTGCCTGAAATTGGAAGAGAGTTTTCAAATAGAGATCACACAACTATAATTCACTCAGTCAAAACTATTGAAAAATTAAAAGAAAAAGATCCAGATATGATTGCAAATATAGATAAACTAAAAAATCAAATATTATATAGCAATAAAGAAAATGAAATTTAATGTAAACCAACAAGACCTACAGCAAGCATTAAATTATTGTCAAGGAGTCATAGAAAAACGAAGTACGCTTCCAATATTATCAAACATATTACTCGATGCACAAAATTCAAAACTCACTATAACAGCGACAGATTTAGACTTAATATTTATTAATCAAATAAATAATGTAGAAGTCATAGAGGAAGGAAAAACAACTACTACATCGTCTACTATGTATGATATTGTTAGAAAACTCTCATCAGGAAAAAAAATAAATTTAACTTTAACAGACAGTAGCAAACTTCATCTAGAGTCAGAAAAATCTATTTTTAATTTAAATTGTATGCCCGTTTCGGAATTTCCTTTAACAGATGAAAATTTTAATGAGAATGAATTTAGCCTTAAATCAAAAGACCTTTTAAAGCTGCTAAATAAATGTAAATTTTCTGTGTCAAATGATGAGACCAGACATTATTTAAGTGGAATTTATTTTCATCAAACAGAGGTTGAGGATAAGAATTACTTAACTGCAGTATCAACTGATAGTCATCGTATGTCCATTTCTAAACTCAGATTAAATGAAAAAAAAATTTTTGAACCGATTATTTTACCTAAAAAGACTATTTTTCAACTAAGTTCATTATTAGAAAATTATGATGGCGAAGTAAGAATTTCAAATATGAAATCTAAGATAAAATTTGAATTAAATAATAGTATTTTAATTTCTAAGTTAATAGATGGAAAATTTCCTAATTACATTCAAGTAATTCCAAAAAATAATCAAAAAAAATTAGAAATTGACCTTAAAATTTTTCAAAGTTCGGTGGATAGAGTAGCCTCAGTATCGCTTGATAAAAAAGATGGTGTAAAATTTAGTTTAAGTAAAGATAAACTAGATTTGTCTGTAAATAATACCAACAGCGGTGATGGAAAAGAATCCCTTCTAGTGAAATTTGATCATGATTTAGAAATTAGTTTTAATTCTAAATATCTGATAGATGTTGCTTCACAATTAGATGGAAATAATATTGAGATGTTTCTAAATGATTCAGGTTCACCTGCGCTAATCAAAGATCCTGGTGATTTCGATAGTATTTTTGTAGTTATGCCTATGAAAGGTTAATTCAGCAATTTAAGTTCAGAATATATAGTTTTCTCTAAAATCCCTAAAAATTCTTCCTTGGAATAATCAGGTTTGATAGGCTCCAAAATTGAAATTGTAATTGTTTTATTAATATCTTTTTTTCCTTTTTTTGGCCAGACGTAACCAGAATTAATAGCAACCGGTTGGCATTTTATTTTCAATTCTTCGTAAATCCTTGATGCACCTTTTTTAAATGGAGGTTGTTCGTGGGGCAATACTCGAGTTCCTTGAGGAAAAATTATTATTGGACGATTTGTGTTTGAAACTATTTTAGAAATATCTTCAAAAAAATTTATGTTTTCTTTCGATACCTTATTTCTTTTGATAGAAATTGATCCTATTTTTTTTAAGTACCAGCCAAAAATAGGTATTATAAGCAATTCTTTTTTTAAGATAAATACCGGAGAATTAAAAATCGTTTGTAAGAAAAAAGTTTCAAACATAGATTGATGAGAGGAAGCAATAAAAAATTTTTCATTTTTAATTAAATTTTCTTTACCTTTAACGATGATTTTTGTGGACAAGAAAATTTTTAAACAAATAGCAGCCCAATAACCCATTAATTTCCCACCAAAAAGTGTAAATTTTTGTGGTAAGATTAACGTTGGCAGAAAAATAATTGAAATTAAAATTATTCCTGAAAAAAAGAAAATTGAAAATAGAAAGTTTCTTATCATTAATTATCAAAAGCTAAATTATCTCATGGTGCTTTTGTCTTTTTTTAACTACTCTTACTTTAGATCCATTTATTAATATTTCTATAGGTTTAGGTCTAAGATTATAATTAGAACTGAGTGATATACCATAGGCACCTACATCGCAAATTGCGATAAAATCTTTCTCTTTTAGTTCTTGAAAATTTTTTATGGACGTAAACTTGTCAGTGCTCTCGCAAATTGGGCCAACAAATTCATAAATTTTTTTTGATTTTTTACCTCTTTTTAACAAAGGTAAGATGCGATGTACTGCACCATAAAGTGCGGGTCTCATTAAATCATTCATAGCAGCATCTATAATAACAAAATTTTTTTTATAACTCTCTTTTATGTAAATTACTTTTGAAATTAAAACTCCTGTATTGCCAACTATTGATCTACCTGGCTCAAATATAATCTGAGATTTTTTATTCTTTAAAAATTTTTTAATTGCTGAATGATATTTTTTATAATTTAGCCTTTTATCATTATTGTATGGGATGCCCATACCTCCCCCAAGGTCAATAAAATCAAATTTATATTGAGTTTTTTTGATGATTTTATCTAATATTCTTAACATTTTTTCATAGGGTTTATGATCTAAAATTTGACTTCCAATATGAACACTTAAACATTTCAAATTAATATTTTTAGAATTCTTACAATATCTTACAAGTTCAAAAAATGTTTTATCATTAACTCCAAATTTATTATCTTTTTTACCTGTCGATATTTGGCTCAAAGTTTTCGCATCAGTATTTGGGTTTAATCTAATACCAATATTAACTTGTTTTTTTTTTATTTTAGCAATTTTATCAATTTCTATGATTTCGCTTTTGGACTCTGAATTAATCAATAAAATATTTTTATCAATTGCAAAATTGATTTCTTTGGAAGTCTTACCAACTCCTGAAAAAACAATCTTCCTTGGACTAATTCCAGCCTTAAGAGCTAACATCAATTCACCCATTGATACAACATCTGCCCCAAGTCCAAATTTTTTTATTTCTTTTATCAAATTTAAGTTAGTATTAGACTTAATAGCAAAACAAATTAATGGTGATATGGATTTAAAATTTTTTTTAAAATCATTTATATTTTCTCTAAGTTGTTTATACGAGTAGCAATATGCAGGTGTTCCATATTTTTTAGCAATATTTTGCAGGATTGTATTTTCAATGTTAAGTTTACTATTTAAAAATCTCATTAAGCTATATTTAGAAAGTAACTTGGTATTTTTGAATTACTTTGAGATTCTTTATAAACTGGGTCTCCTTTTTTTCCACAAGCGATCAACGTAGAAAATACAATTATTGCTAAAATAATCTTTTTTTTCATTTTTTTCTTTTATATTTCAATATCATTTTTTTAATATTATCAAAAGATGTTCCACCATACGATTTCTTAGAATTTACAGAATTCTTTAAATCAAACACTTTTAATACATCATTTGATAGTTTTGGTTCGATTTTTTTAAGTTCTGCCAGCGTTAATTCATCGAGATTTTTTCTCTTTTTTTCAGCAAAGTTCACAATGTTAGCAGTCACTTTGTATGCTTTTCTGAATGACATTGAATGATTTTTTACGAGATAATCTGCAAGATCAGTTGCAGTCAAATATCCTGTGTTAGCTAATTCTATCATTTGTTTTTTATTAGGCGTAAAATTTTTAAGAATCTCATCAAGTATCTTTAAACAATTTTGCAGTGTATCATTGGATTTAAAAACAATTTCTTTATCGTCTTGAAGATCTTTGTAGTAAGATAAAGGTAAACTTTTTAAAACTGTAAGCATAGAAAACAAATTACCATAAATAATTCCAGACTTACCTCGTAAAAATTCCAATAGATCTGGATTTTTTTTTTGTGGCATTATTGAAGAACCAGTTACAACTTTATCTGATAAATTTATTAATTTGAACGCATCAGAGTTCCATATGATAAGTTCCTCGGCTATTCTAGAAATATGCATGGAACAGACTGAAATGGAGTAAAGAAAATCCAGCACAAAATCTCTGTCAGAAATTGTATCTATTGAGTTATTGGTTGGTTTTGTAAATCCAAGTTTTTTTGTAGTGTAATTTCTATCAATATTAAAAGACGTCCCAGTTAAAGCAGCGACACCTAAAGGATTTTCATTTAAACTATTTAGATTATTTATGAATCTATTTTTGTCTCTTTTAAACATTTCAACATAAGCCATCAAATAGTGGCCAAATGAAACTGGCTGAGCATTTTTTAAATGAGTAAATCCAGGCATAAGAGTATATATATTTTTTTCTGCTGCTTTTAATACACTTTTAATAATAGTATCTAATAAAATATTAATTTCTTTGGTTGACGATTTCATCCAAATTTTCAAGTCTGTGATAACTTGATCATTTCTTGATCGTGCTGTGTGAATAAAACCTGCATCTTCACCAATTATTTCAAAAAGTCTTTTTTCAATATTTATATGAATATCCTCGTACTTTTTATTAAATTCAAATTTTTTGTTTGTTATTTCTTTTTTGATTTTATTTAAACCATAAACAATCTTATTCTTTATTTTAAAAGTAATAATTTTTTGTTTAAATAACATTTCGACATGTGCAATAGATCCAGTTATATCCTCTTTATATAGTCTCTTATCAACATCTATAGAACTTCCTACTTTTTGAAAAATTGATGAAGTGTTTTTTTTTATTCTATTGCCCCATATTGCCTGGTTGTTTTTATTTTTCGACATGATAATTAATTATACCTATTTAACATGAGATTTTTAATAATATTTGCTTTTTTAATATCTAATTGTGTTGCAGCAGAAATCAAAGACATAAAAAATCTTGTTATTAATAAAGAGCTTAAAAAATATGATGGATTAACGTTTTTAGATGATCAGGGTAATGAAATTCAACTTGATCAATTAGAGGGCAATTTGGTTTTACTCAATTTTTGGGCAACTTGGTGTGCCCCATGTAAAGAGGAAATGCCATCTCTTGATCAATTGCAATCTCAAAAAAATTTAAACAATTTAAAAATATTTCCGATTAATGTTGGTCAGGATAATTTAGAAAAAGCCTCTAAATTTTTTGAAGATTTAGGTATAGATAATCTAAAGATATATTTCGACTCACCAATTACCTTAGCGAAAAAGTTTGGACTAAGAGGAGTGCCCACCACAATTTTGATAAACAAGGATGGATATGAGTTTGCAAGAATTGTTGGGTCAATAGATTTTAAGGAAAAAAGTTTTGTTGAATGGTTGGCTAGTTACAACTAATTTTTGAAAAAATATGCAAAACCAACCAAAGCAATTATTGCAATAAATTGAAGTAAAACTCTTAACTGCATTAATTTATTAGAATATTTTTTGCTAGTTTCACCACCTTTAAATAAAGTTCCGATACCAAGAATCAAAACAATCCCAACTGCCATTAACAAAATTATAGATAATATTTTAACTACTATTCCAGATAACATGGATGTATTGTAGGGTGTTTTAAAAATAAAAAAACATAATTCACACACTATGACATTTTGCCTAGACTCAGTAATGGTCAAACCAGAGGCTAATACGAAGATTAAAAATGCTATTATCTTACTTCATGGTTATGGTGGAGATGGTAAGGATATTAGCATGCTCTCATTAAATTGGAAAAGACATTTACCTAATACTATTTTTATTTGTCCAAATGGTCATGAACCATGCAGTATAAACCCAAATGGATATCAGTGGTTTGATTTAAGCAAAGATGATCCAGAGTATATTTTGGATCAATCTATAAAGGCTGAAAAAAAATTATCAAAATTTATTGATGAAATTAAAAATGAATTTAATTTTGAAAATAAACAAATTTGTCTATCTGGTTTTAGCCAAGGCTGCATGATGTCAATAAACTTAGGACTTACATCTGAAAAACCTTTTAATTGTGTTGTGGGTTTTTCTGGAAAAATTATTGATGAAAAGGATTTGAAATTGAGAAAAAAAAACTCATCGAGTATTTTGTTAATTCATGGTGATTCTGATCAAGTTGTATCACCAAATTTTATGTTAGAGGCAAAAGATTTTTTTATGAGAAATAATATAGACATTGAGACGCATCTCATAAAAAATTGTGACCATCATATTCCTGTAAATGCTTCAAGTATTGCATTGAATTATATTTTAAAAAAATTTAATAATTCCTAAATATTGAAAAAAATTTTTATTTAAGTTAAAATTTGATATGAAAAATTTTATTGATCAAGATGTTTCACTAGAAAAATGTCCTGCACTAGTTTTAAATGCTGATTATAGACCATTGAGCTACTATCCTCTATCACTATGGTCATGGCAAGATACTGTTAAATCAGTTTTTTTAGATCGTGTAATTATAGTAAGTAATTACGATCGTGTAGTAAGAAGTCCCTCATTTAATATGCAATTGCCTAGTGTAATTGCTCTAAAAGATTATATTGTTCCTCAATCAAAACCAAGTTTTACAAGATTTAATGTTTTTCTGAGAGATAAATTTTCCTGCCAGTATTGTGGCAGCAACGAGGAATTAACTTTTGATCATTTATTGCCTAGATCAAAAGGTGGAGAAACTAATTGGGATAACGTTGTTACAGCATGTTCTGCTTGTAACGTTAAAAAAGGAGGCAAACTATTAAAATTATCGGGCATGAAACTGGCCCAACATCCTTATCAACCTTCAACAGAAGATTTACATCGTAATGGAAAAAATTTTCCCCCAAATTATTTACATAAAAGCTGGATGGATTATTTATATTGGGATGTTGAATTAGAAGCTTAAGTTTTATACTTTTTCTGATATTCGAATTGCAATTTTTGAACCTGTTTTTATTATCTTATCCATAATTGAGTAGATGCCTTTTTTGGTAGCTCCTTTTTCATAAGCAATATCCTTATGATGAAGCTCATCTTCTCTGAATTTTATAATTTTCTTTTTTAGATTTTTTTCTTCTGGACCAAGTTGATTTATTTGGTCTTGGTAATGTTTATCTATCACTTCTTCAACGGAGGCAGTACATAGCATAGCTGCTTTTTTCCCAAGAATAGTAGATCCAAAACCTAAACCTACACCTAGCAGATCCCACAATGGTAAAAATTTTGTTGGCTCAATATTTCTTTTTTTTATTTCGTTTTCAAAAAATTGACAATGTTCAACTTCATGTTCTTTCATATCCTCAATTGTTTTTTTTAAATTGTCATTTTTAACAATTGTATTTAAAGCTAATAACTGACCTTCATAAATTTTGACAGCACCCCTCTCGCCTGCATGGTCAACTCTAATAAATTCTTCAACTCTAGTATCAGTTTTTTTCATATTTAGTAAAAATTTTTGCTAGCGTAATAATAAATAATATACTTATTACAATATTAATAGTAGTAAGTGATAATCCTAAAATCCTAAATGTCACATCTTTACAGCTTATAGTCTTTTCACTAAGTTGATTTAGTAATTCCTCTTTACTTACATTTTCAGAAAAGTTTTTTACACCACAAACAGTTGATTCTTGAAAAATGCCTTGTTCTATGCCGAAATGATACAATGAAATAAAAAAAGAAAAAATAAAAGTTAGTATTAAAAGCAAAATAAAGAAATTTTCATTTTTCTTTATAATAAATATAAGAGATATTAAAATTATACTTAACCCATAAGGAACTCTCTCTATCAAACATAAATTACATGGTTGGTGACCCAGAACATGCTCTATAAAATAAGCAGAAATTAAAGCTATTAAACTAAATAGAAAAATTATTCTCAAGTAAATTTCAGTTTTAAGATTAAACATGAGATTTAAAAATCAGATAAATTATTATGCCAATAATAACAATTAATATTCCAATTATTGTAAACCATTTTGACCCATGCTTATCCACATATTCATTAAATAAATCACCGAACTTATAAGAAAGGTATGATACGATGAAAAATCTTAATCCTCGAGAAATTAAACTTATCAAAACAAAGATTAAAAAGTTAAATCCTATTAGGCCGCTTGCAATTGTAAAAACTTTATATGGAAGAGGAGTAAAACCAGCTAAAAAAAGTACTCCTAACCAAGCATAAAAACCATCACTATTAACTAAGTTTTCTTTAATTTTTGATAACTTATCCTCATAACCATAAAAATTCATAATGTGTGCTCCAAATTCAAAAAAGAACGCACCAATTAAGTAACCAAGCATACCACCCAAAACTGAAAAAATTGTAGTTATAAGAAAGATTTTAATAAAATCATTTTTTTTTGATATTACCATTGGAATAACCATTACATCTGGCGGAATAGGAAAAAATGAACTTTCAACAAAAGAGACTATTGCCAAATAATATTTAGAACTTTTGTGAGCTGCTAAATCTAAACATTTTTTGTAAAGACTTTTAAACATTTTTTGGTTTTAATATAATTTTAGTTCTTATACTATTTAATAAATTATTAAATAATTAGGGCGAATGGCGGAACTGGTAGACGCGCACGACTCAAAATCGTGTTTCGCAAGAAGTGAGAGTTCGATTCTCTCTTCGCCCACCAAATTATGGAATTAAGTAAAATTAACAGTTTAGTAGAACTTTTTTTCACGAAGTATAAGGAGTTAAACTCTACTTCTAATAAACCATTTTTAAAGTGGTTAAAGGATAATAAGAAAGATTTTCTTACTTGGAAACAAGTTGAAAGAAATATTCAAATTTTATCTAAATATTTAAGAAAAAATTTATCTAAAGGGGATAGGTGCATTTTATTATCTGAAAATCGACCTGAATGGCTTATTTCTGATATAGCCATAATGAACGCTGGCGGGGTAACAGTTCCTTTATTTACAACTTACTCTGAAAAAGATTATGAATATATTATTAATGATTGTAATCCAAAAATTTGTATTGTCTCAAATAATACTCAGTTAAAAAAAATTGATAAATTCATTTCAGATAAAATAAAAGTTTTATCAATAGAAAATATAGATAAACAAATTGATAGTATAGAAAATATTTTTGAAAGATTTTCTAAAGAAAAAACTTTAGATCATTACAACTTTAACCAAAATATTGAAAGAAAAGATCTAGCTTGTATCATTTACACTTCAGGAACAACTGGTAACCCTAAAGGTGTAATGCTGAGTCATGGGGGTATTTTATCTAATTGTGAGGGTGCACAAGAAATTTTGAATTCACTAGTTAAAGATAGTGAGCCTGTCTTTTTAACTTGGCTCCCTTTATCTCATTCATATGAACATGCTGTTCAATTTGTACAAATCACATTAGGAGCAAAAATTTATTATGCTGAAAGTTTAGAAAAATTATTATCTAATATGTCGGTTGCTAAACCAACTATAATGACTGCTGTGCCTAGATTTTATCAAAATTTGTATAGTAAGATTTCGATTAATTTTTCTAAACAAACAGGTCTCAAGAAAAAATTAATATCTTCGACGATTTTGCTTGGAATAAAAAAACTAAATAATGAGAATATGAGCTTAAGCGAAAAAATACTAAATTATTTATGTGAAAAATTAGTAAGACGAAAAATCAAAAATCAGTTTGGAGGAAATTTAAAGGCTTTTGTTTCTGGAGGGGGTGCGTTAGATCAAAAAATTGGAGAATTTTTAAATTCTATCGGACTGCCAACTTTACAAGGTTATGGCCTAACAGAAGCTTCCCCAGTAGTAAGTTGCAATATACCTGAAAAAATCAAGATTGATACAGTTGGACCTCCTTTTAAAACTAATGAGGTGAAGATTGCACAGGATGGTGAAATTCTGGTCAAAGGCGAAAATGTAATGCTTGGTTATTGGAACATGAAAAAAGAAACAGACTATATACTTAAAAATGGTTGGTTACACACAGGAGATATAGGTGAAATTACAAAAGAGGGAAATTTGAAAATTACTGATAGAAAAAAAGAAATTATTGTAAATTCTGGTGGTGATAATATTTCACCCTCAAAAATTGAAAATTTATTGTGTCTTGACGACAAAATTAAACAAAGTTTTGTTTATGGAGACAAAAAAACTTAT
>CACMBY010000013.1:0-9031 GCA_902612065.1 uncultured Pelagibacteraceae bacterium
AAAAAAATTAAATTTTTAATTAAAGATATTAAAAAAGTAGAGAAAATCCTTTTTTGTAGTGTAGTACCAAAATCTTTTAATTTGATTAAAAAATATTTTCATAAAAAAACTAAAATTAGATGTTATGAAATTAAAAATCTTAATTTGAGTTCATTAATTAAAATCAAAGTTAATTATAAACAGGCTGGTTCAGATCGTTTAGCTAATGCAATTAGTTTACAAAATGGTAAAGATAATTTTATAATTTTGGATTTTGGTACTGCCACCACATTTGATGTAGTTGAAAAAAAATATTATAGAGGCGGCATAATAGCTCCTGGAGTTAAAATATCCCTTGATACTTTGTCTGACAAAGCCTCATTGATACCTCAAATAAATTTAAAGAAGATAAGAAATATAGTTGGCAACAATACAATTTCGGCTGTGCGTTCAGGTTTTTTTTGGGGTTATATAGGACTAATTGACAATATTATTAATTTGATTAAGAAAGAAACTAGAAAATCTTTCAAACTTGTAATTACTGGTGGTTACTCTGATTTGTTTAGAAAATCATTAAAGACTCGTGTAATACAAAATAAAGATATCACAATAAAAGGATTAATTAAAATTGCTAAGTTAATAAAATAAATGAAAAAAGAATTATTATTTTGTCCACTAGGAGGTTCAGGTGAAATTGGAATGAACATGAATCTTTTTGGTTATGGTGAGCCTGGAAATCATAAATGGATAATGGTAGATATTGGAGTAACTTTTGCAGATGATACTATACCAGGTATTGATCTTATATATCCAGATCCTGGATTTATTGTTGAAAGAAAAGATAATTTATTAGGAATAATATTAACACACGCACATGAAGATCATATTGGAGCAATTGCACACTTATGGCCAAAATTAAAATGTAAGATTTTCGCAACTCCGTTTACCGCTGTATTAATTAAGGAAAAATTTAAAGAAAAACACATCGATATAACAAAAGATTTACAGATAGTTGAATTAAATGGAAATGTGTTATTGGAAGATTTTGAAATCGAGTACATTACTTTAACCCATTCTATTTTAGAACCTAATGGATTAAGAATTAAAACTCCCGCAGGTGTGGTTTTACATACTGGTGACTGGAAAGTTGACCCAAATCCCCTAATAGGTGACGAAATAAATGCAAAAAGATTAAAAGAAATAGGTGATGAAGGTGTATTAGCAATGATTTGTGACTCTACTAATGTTTTTAGTGCGGGCAGATCAGGCTCAGAGTTAGATGTAAGAAAAAATTTATTAAATATAATGGGTCGATTAAAAAAAAGAATTATTGTGACATCGTTTGCTTCTAACGTTGCTAGAATGGAGACAGCCTTTTATTGTGCTGAACAAACTGGAAGACAAATTTCACTAGTTGGAAGATCTATGCATAGAATTTATAAAGCAGCAAGACAATGTGGATATTTACAAAATACCATTGATCCAATTGATCCAAGAGAAGCTAAAAATTTTGCTAGAGAAAAAATAGTTTATTTGTGCACAGGAAGCCAAGGTGAACCAATGGGTGCAATGATGAGGATATCAAATTACACACATCCTGATGTTTTTATTGAAAAAGGTGATGCAGTAATCTTTTCATCAAAGATAATTCCAGGAAATGAGAAAAAACTCTATAAATTACACAACCAGTTAGTCAAAGATGGAATTGAGGTTATCTCAGAAGAAACAGAATTTATACACGTTTCTGGACATCCAAATCGTGAGGATCTTAAAGATATGTATCAATGGGTTAAACCAAAATGTGTAATCCCTGTTCATGGAGAGCACAGACACATGACAGAACACATAAATTTTGCCAAAGAAATGCAAGTACCTCATCCGGTTCAAGTTGAAAATGGTGATATAGTCAAGCTATACCCCGGTGAGGCACCTGAGGTATATGATAAAGCGCCTAGCGGAAGATTGTATTTAGATGGAAATGTGAGTGTAGAGGAGGATTCTCAATCAATCAAAGATAGAAAAAATTTAAGTAGTAATGGATATTTGGAAGTCACTATATTAATAACACCTAAAGGAAATATCCATAATAACCCTGTCACAACATTTAGAGGTTTGCCCATATATGAAAAAGATGAATTTCTTTATGGGTTAGAAGACGAAATTGAAAAAACAACAAGATCCTTTAAACTTGGAAGCAGACAGCAAGAAAGTAATTTAATAGATGCTCTTAAAATTGCTTGTAGAAAATTTACAAAAGAAAAAACAGGAAAAAGACCATATACTAATATCAATTTAGTAAGGATTTAATGAGTCCAACTGGCTTAGCTATAATTTACATTATTATCTGGTGGATTGTTTTTTTTGCGATTTTACCAATAGATGTTGAAAGGAAAAAAATAGTTAAAGTAGATGGTGAAGATCCCGGTTCACCAGAAAATCCTAAAATGTTAAAAAAATTCCTTTATTGTACTGGAATAACAACAATTATATTCATAGCCATTTATTTATTAATGAAATTTGAATATTTAAATTTAAGAAATATAATCATTTAACATGCATATTTCTAAATCTTTTATTCCTATTTTAAAAAATAACCCCTCAGAAGCAAAAATAAAGTCTCACCAGCTAATGTTAAGAGTTGGAATGATAAAACAATCTTCTGCAGGCATATACTCTTGGTTGCCCCTTGGTTTTAAAGTAATGAAAAAAATTGAAAAAATTGTGAGAGAAGAGCAAAATAAAATAGGTGCACAAGAAATATTAATGCCCACAATACAATCTAGCGAGATTTGGAAAGAGAGTGGACGTTATGAGGATTATGGTGAAGAAATGTTACGAATAAAAGATCGTCAAGATCGAGAAATGCTTTATGGACCAACAAATGAGGAATTAGTAACTGATATTTTTAGATCTTCCATAAAATCATACAAATCATTACCTCAACTTCTTTATCATATTCAATGGAAATTTAGAGATGAAATCAGACCAAGATTTGGAATTATGCGATGTAGGGAATTTTACATGAAGGATGCATATTCTTTTGATGTTACAGATGAAGATGCGTTGTTTTCTTATAATAAATTTTTCTTATCCTATTTAAAAACTTTTAAAAGATTAGATCTTACAGCAATTCCAATGGCAGCCGATACAGGACCGATTGGTGGAAATCTTTCTCATGAATTTATTATCCTAGCAGAAACTGGAGAGAGTAAAATTTATGCAGATAAAAGAATATTTGACCTAAATTTTGAGGGAACAAAACTTGATGTTAAATCCCTACTTGAATTAAGAAGTCAATATGAAAAATTTTATTCTGTTACTGATGATAAATTTAAAGAAGATGAGTTTAATGAAAAAGTTTCAGAGAAAAATAGATTGAAAACAAAAGGTATAGAGGTTGGTCATATTTTTTATTTTGGAGACAAATATTCCAAACCAATGGAAGCAGCAGTCGATTTACCTGGGGGTAAAAAAGACTATGTAAAAATGGGTTCTTACGGAATAGGAGTTTCAAGATTAGTAGGAGCAATTATAGAGGCAAAATATGATGAAGAAAATGAAATCATGAAATGGCCAATTTCTGTTGCACCATATGATATTGCAATAATTCCTATGATTAATAAAAATGATATATCTGCACTCGACAAAGCAAACAAAATAAGTCTTGAGTTAAATCAAAATAATATCGATGCGATTATTGATGATACTGATGAGAACTTATCCTCAAAAATAAAAAAAATGAATTTAATTGGGGCTCCATATCAAATAATTATTGGAAAACAAACTGAAGGTGATTTATTTGAATTTAAAGAAATAAACAAAGAAACTCAAAAAATTAATTTAAAAGAAATTATTAAGATTATTAATAAACAAAAAGCTCACAATTGATTTCAACTTTAGAAAAAGAAATTACATTTAGATTTTTAAAAGCTAGAAAAAAAGATGGCTTTTTAAATGTTATATCTATCTTTTCATTTATTGGAATAAGCCTAGGTGTTGCAGTCTTAATTATTGTTATGTCAGTAATGAATGGATTTAGATCAGAATTAATAAATAAGATAGTTGGTTTTAATGCCCATATAACTGTTGATACTTATGAAAATCAAATTCAAATTGATGAATTAAAGAATACTAATCTCAATCTTATCGCGAATGAAATGATATTGAGTAACTCAGGGGAAGCAATAATTATTAAAAAAGACACCTCTAAAGGTATTATTTTGAGAGGTTATTCAAGAAAAGATTTTCCTAAAATAAAAATAATAAAAGATAAAACATTTGTAGGTAATAAAAGTAATTTAACAGGTAACTATATTTCTTTAGGGAAAGAGTTAAGTTTCACATTGAATCTTAAACTCGGTGATGATGTATCAATTATGTCATCATCAGGTGTAGATACAATAATTGGCAGTATCCCAAAGAAAAAATCTTTTACTATTGTTTCATTGTTTGAAAGTGGCTTAGCAGATTTTGATAATAATGTAGCATTTATTAATATTGATACTCTTGATGAATTTATGAATCTCTCAAAAAATGATAGAAAATTAGAAGTTTATTTAAAGGATCCACAAAATATTGAAAATCAAAAAGAGATTGTTCAAAAAATATTTCCCAATGATTTTGTGTATAGTTGGGCTGATACTAACAGCTCTTTATTCTCAGCTTTAAAAGTAGAACGAAATGTTATGTTTATCATATTATCCCTGATAATTATTGTTGCAGCGTTCAATATTATTTCAGGCTTGACGATATTGGTAAAAAATAAAACTAGAGATATTGCTATTTTAAAATCTATTGGTGTATTAAATAAATCTATTATAAAGATATTTTTTTTAGTTGGGGTAATAATAGGTACATCTGCTACATTGTTTGGAATAATATTAGGGGTTACATTTTCTATGTATGTTGAAAATGTTAGAAAATTTCTAAGTGATGTTTTTAACATAAGTTTATTTCCTGAAGAAATATATTTCCTAAGCACAATGCCGTCTGAAATAAATCCATCATCTATTTTTATTATTTCGTTATGTTCAATTTTTGTAACGATTATTGTATCCATATTTCCAGCTATGAGG
Source organism: uncultured Pelagibacteraceae bacterium (assembly GCA_902612065.1). GTDB lineage: Bacteria > Pseudomonadota > Alphaproteobacteria > Pelagibacterales > Pelagibacteraceae > Pelagibacter. The sequence continues at coordinate 5,055 of CACMBY010000013.1, forward strand.
GCGGCCAAACTAGATCCAATAAAAGCATTAAAATATGAATAATTTAATTCAGCTATCAAACATTAATAAAAGTTTTTTAAGTTTAAAAAGGATAAATGTTTTAAAAAAAATTTCATACAAATTTAAGTCTGGAAAAATTTATTCTCTAATGGGACCCTCAGGTTCAGGTAAATCAACTTTATTAAATTTATTGTCCTTAATAGATCGACCTAGTTCAGGATCTATAATTATTGATAATAAAAAGATTGATCCAAACAATTCTCAAAAAAATGATCTATTAAGAGCTAATAAAATCGGGATAATCTATCAACAAGATAATCTTCTGTCTGATTTTACAGCAATAGAAAACTTAACCTTAGCCAGTTTAGCAAGCGGTAAAAATAAAGAGGACGCTTTAAATATATCAAAAATAATGCTTAAAAAAGTTGGTCTAGCAAAAAGATTAAATCACTACCCCTCACAATTATCTGGGGGTGAGAAACAAAGAGTATCGATTGCTAGAGCTTTGATAAACAATCCACAAATTATACTCGCAGATGAGCCAACTGGAAGTTTAGATGTTGAAACTGCAAAAGGAATTTTTGAGCTTTTAAAAAAACAGATAAAACCTGATAGAATAATAATATTTGCAACTCATAATAGATTTTTTGCTAATAAGTCGGATTGCTTATTGGAAATAGTTGATGGTAATATAAAAACCATTAATGGCTGAGTCTGAATTTCAAAACTTTAATCATCTAAAAATACACTCTCAATTTTCAATATGTGAAGGAGCAATCAAAATTGATGACTTAAAAGAAATATCTAAAGAAAAGAAAATTAGATCTCTAGCTTTATGTGATACATCGAATTTATGTGGTGCCCTAGAATTTGCAGAAAAGATATCTAAGGTTGGAACCCAACCAATTATTGGCACTCAGATCAATTTTAAATTAGATGATACTATTGGTTTATTACCATTATTCGCATTGAATGAAATTGGATATAAAAGAATAATTGAATTATCCTCATTATCATATCTTAATAATGATGGAACCTCCGATCCACATTTAAATTTTGAGGAATTATTAGAGAATAATGAGGGAGTTGCCATTTTTTCAGGAACAATAAATGGGTTAGTTGGTCAATTATTTAATAAAGGAAAATTTTCAGAAATTGAAAAATTATACTCTAAACTCAAACAAAAATATGGTGATAAATTTTATATAGAAATTCAACGTCATGGAGATCAAAATGAAATTTCATTTGAAAAGTTTAATCTGTCACAATCTTTAAATTTAGAAATATCAATAATAGCCACTAACGAAGTTTTTTACTCAAACAAAGACATGTATGAGGCTCATGATGCATTAATTTGTATTAAAAATAAAACATATGTAAATGAGAAGAATAGATTTAAATATTCAAATCAACATTATCTAAAAGATAACTCTGAAATGTCAAAATTATTTTCCGATTTACCTGAAGCATTAGAAAATAACTATAATTTTCCGTATCGTTGTAATTTTAGACCGCATTTTTCAAAACCCATATTACCTGACATTAGTTCTGATAAAGGCGGAAGTGCCGATGAGATATTAAAAAAAAACTCTTTGGATGGATTAAAAGAAAAATTTAAAAATATTTTTAAAATTCAGGGTGAGGATCTTTCTAAAAATGAAAAATTTTTACTTTACAAAGATAGATTAGATCATGAACTAGATATAATTATACAAATGAAATATTCCAGTTATTTCTTAATTGTTTCTGATTATATTATATGGGCAAAAAAAAATGATATCCCAGTAGGGCCTGGAAGGGGATCTGGGGCAGGTTCTTTAGTAGCATGGTGTCTTTTAATTACAGATGTTGACCCAATAAAATTTAATCTTATTTTTGAAAGATTTTTAAATCCCGATCGTATTTCTATGCCAGATTTTGATATAGATTTTTGTGAGGAGAAAAGAGACCTAGTTTTTGAATATTTGACTGAAAAGTATAAGGATAGTGTTGCTCATATAATTACTTTTGGGAAATTAAAAGCCAGAATGGTTATCAGAGATGTTGGAAGAGTGTTAGGGTTATCCTATGGTTTTGTTGATAGTATATCCAAAATGATCCCTTTTGATCCATCAAGACCTCAAAATTTGACGGAATGTATTGCCGGGGAGCCAAGACTTCAAAAATTAATTAAGGATGATCCAAGAGTTAAAAAACTTACAGAACTCTCTTTAAAACTAGAGGGATTGAACAGAAATGTTGCAACTCACGCTGCAGGTGTTGTTATAGCTGATAGAAAATTACAGGAAGTTGTTCCTTTATATAAAGATGCTACGACTGATTTATTACTTCCCTCAACTCAATTTGATATGTATTCAGCTGAAGATGCAGGGTTAATTAAATTTGATTTTTTAGGATTAAAAACATTAACAGTAATTAATAACACTCAGAAATTAATAAAAAAAAAAGAAAAAGATTTTAATATTGAGAATATTAGTTACGAAGATAAAAAAGTTTTCGAAATGTTATCTTCGGGTAATACAGTTGGCTTATTTCAAATTGAAAGTTCTGGAATGAGAGAAGCGTTAACTCAAATGAAGCCAAATCATATTGAGGATATTATTGCATTAGTTGCTTTATATAGACCTGGTCCTATGAGTAATATACCAACTTATAATGATTGTAAGCATGGCAAACAAGAGCCAGATTATTTACACCCTTTATTAGAAGATATTTTAAAACCAACCTACGGGGTAATTATATATCAAGAACAGGTAATGCAAATTGCACAGAAATTATCAGGTTTTACTGCTGGTCAAGCAGATATTTTAAGAAGAGCGATGGGAAAGAAAAAAAGATCTGAGCTTGAAAAACAAAAACAAAATTTTATTGCAGGGGCTGTCAAAAATGGAATTAGTAAAGAGGTGGCAGCTGGAATTTTTTTGAAAATAGAACCATTTGCGGAATATGGTTTCAATAAAAGTCATGCTGCTGCATATGCAATTATATCTTATCAAACAGCATATTTGAAAACTTATTATCCAAAAGAATTTATTGCTGCCTCAATGACTATGGATATATCTAATCAAAATAAACTTAATGAATTTTATGAAGAGCTTAAAAGATTAAATATTGAAATTGTTAGACCTGATATAAATCAATGTTTCGCAGATTTTAGAGCTGAAAATGGGAAATTTTATTATGCTTTAGGTGGTATTAAAGCTGTGGGGTATGAAGCTGTCTCCAACATAATTCAAGAAAGAATAAGCAGTGGACCATTTAAATCCATTAAAGATTTTTTAAATCGTATAAATCCAAAAGATATTAACAAATTGCAATTAGAGGGACTTGTTAAAGCAGGAGCTTTTGATAATTTGAATATTAACCGACAATCTTTATTTAATTCCATCCCCAATTTTATCACAAAATCAAAAAACATTTTTGAAAATAAATCTGCTAACCAAATAGATTTATTTGGTGAAAATGCTAATGAAGAAGATGAGATAACTACTAATATTGATGATTGGAAGTTTGAGGAAAGATTATCTAAAGAGTTTGAGGCAGTAGGTTTTTTTATTTCAGATCATCCATTAAATCAGTTTAAAGATGTTTTTGATGATTATAATATTTATGATTATCAAAAATTTAATAGTCAAGATGATCTAAAGGAATCAAATGTAGCTGCAACATTACTTAAAATACAAGAGAGAAAAACTGCAAAAGGCAACCCTTATGCAGTTTTAAAGCTAACTGATTTATCTAGTGTTTTTGAGTTGTTTGTTTTTTCAGACATTTTGGAATTAAATCGAGAAATATTAAAAGAGGGAAATTCTTTTATTTTGACTTTGTTTAAATCTTCATCAGACGTAGAAAATAGATTTAAAAGATTAAATGTTCAAAAAATTGTATCTCTAAAAGACTTATTAAACAGACCAATTCAAGAACTAACATTTAATTTAAAATCCACAAAAGAACTAGATGAGATATCAAAATATTTG
>CACMBY010000014.1:0-7366 GCA_902612065.1 uncultured Pelagibacteraceae bacterium
TACATTATCATCAATTAACAGTTCAAAATTTAAAAATATTCTAAATATAATTTATGTTAAAAACACAGGGTTATCTGGACCGCATGCAGCTGTAATGGCTGGAATAAAATATAAGAAACAATTTGATTATGTAATTATTTTGCCCGCTGATGATGATTATAATATTAAAAATTTTCCTGAGGTATTTGAAATTATCAAAAAAGAAAATCCAGAAATAATTTGTATGTCACGATTTATAGCTGGAGGAAATATGAAAAATGGTCCTTTTGTAAAAACAATTATTATGAGAATTGTAAATTTTTATTTTAAATTTATTGCAAATTTGCCAACATCTGACGCTACAAATGGTTTTAGAATATTTTCAAAGAAAACAGTAAGTAATATTAATATAAAAACTAAAAAAGGTTTTACATATAGCCTAGAATATTTAATAAAAGGCCACAAGAAAGGTTATAAAATTTTAGAATTTCCAGCATTATGGAAAGAAAGAAAAAAAGGTCAAAGTAGATTTAAGATAGGCAGCTGGGCATTAGAATATTTGAAATTATGTTTAATTGCAATAACACCAAATTTTATTATTAAAAAATATTTTTAAAATGAAAAAAAAAATTATTACAGTTGTCGGTGGTTGTGGTCATATAGGATTACCACTGTCAATTATATTGTGTAACAAAGGATATGATGTAATTGCCTATGATATAAATAAAAAAATATTTAATGATATTAAAAAAGGGCAAATGCCTTTTCTAGAAAATAATGGACATAAGGAGTTGAAAAAAGCAATTAAATCAAAGAGGTTTACTTTAACTGAAAAACCGATTTTAAAAATGAGAAAAGGTGATTTTATAATAACAATTGGTACACCTGTAGATGAATTCTTAAACCCAACCACTAACTTGTTAAAAAAATGTATTAAGGATTTATCTGATTATATATCACATGGGTCTTTAATAATGCTTAGATCTACAGTTTCACCTGGCACAACCGAATGGTTAAGTAACCATCTTAACCAATCCAAAAAGAGGAAAGTACATGTTTCGTTTTGCTTAGAACGTGTTGTACAAGGAAAAACTTTTGAAGAAATTAGTTCAATACCACAAATAATTGCAGGTACTACTAAGGAAGCTAACGTAAGATCTGCAAATTATTTTAAAAAAATTACCAAAAAAATAATTTTTACAAGCCCAAAAGAAGCCGAATTAACAAAGTTATTTTCCAACGCATTTAGATACATTCAATTTGCAATTGCAAATCAATTTTTTATGTTAGCCGATGAATTTAACCTAGATTTTAGAAATATCAGAAAAGCTATGACATTAAGTTATCCTAGAGCTGAAAGTTTACCTTCCCCTGGTTTTGCAGCAGGACCTTGTTTGTTTAAAGATACGATGCAATTAGTTTCTTTTGCCCAAAACAACTTTACACTAGGTTTTAATGCAATGTTAATCAATGAGGGTTTAATACTTTATTTGATAAAAAAAATTGAAAAAATGACAAGTTTAAAGAATAAAACAGTAGGGTTATTAGGTATGGCTTTCAAAGCTAATATTGATGATACCAGATCGTCTTTGAGTTTTAAATTAAAAAAATTACTAGAAACAAAATCAAAAAAAGTATTTTGTAATGACCCCTACATAAAAAACAATAAATCGTTAGTAAGTATTAATAAAGTTTTGAATTGTGATATTATTATAGTTTGTGTTCCACATAAAGATTACAAAAAAATTAAATTTAGAAAAAATAAAATCGTAATTAATATCTGGAACTAAAATGAAAAAAATTCTTGTTACTGGAGGAACAGGTTTTATTGGTTCAGCAATAGTTAAAAATTTATTAAAAGATCATAAGGTTACAGTTATAGACAATAATACCAGAGGTTCAATCAAGAGACTTAATTTAAATAAAAAAAATCTAAAATTTTTTAATGTTGATATAAGGGACAAAAAAAAAGTATTTAAATCAATAAAAAATCAGGATATTGTCATTCATCTAGCCTACGTAAACGGTACAAAATATTTTTATTCAAAACCTCATGAGATTTTAGATATAGCTATTAAGGGTTTAATGAATGTTGTTGATGGATGTATTAAATATAAAGTAAAAGAGTTGGTTCTTGCATCAAGCTCTGAGGTATATCAAACACCAGGAAAAATACCTACTGATGAAGATGAAATGATTAAAATTCCAGACATATTAAATCCTAGATATTCATATGGAGGGGGTAAAATTCTTACTGAATTAGTTGGAATAAATTATGCAAAAAAATATTTTAAAAGATTAATAATTTTTAGACCACATAATGTTTATGGATCTGATATGGGCAAAGAACATGTTATTCCAGAATTAATAAGTAAAATTAAAAAACTTGATGCAAAAAAAAAATTAGTTATTCAAGGGTCAGGAAATGAGACAAGATCATTTATTCATATAAATGATTTTGTTAAAGCAGTAAGAATTTTGATGAAAAGAGGCAAAAACTGCAATATTTATAATATAGGTACTAATGAGGAAATAAAAATTAAAACATTAGCTAAGTCACTTTTAAAAATGATGGGAAAAAAAAATAAAATTCAAACATCAAAGTTAAAAAAAGGAAGTACACTTAGAAGGTGCCCAAGTGTAAAAAAAATTAAAAAAATTGGATTTGTTCCCCAAATATCTCTTAAAAATGGATTGCAGTTAGTTTTAAATAAAAATGACCAAATTCAATAATTTCAAATATAAAAATTGCCAGATATGTGGTTCAAAAAAATTGGACGCTTATTTAGATCTTGGTTATCAGCCAACAGTTAATGATTTTACTAAAATTAGTGATAACAGAGTCACTACAGAATTTTATCCGTTAAAAATTGTTTTGTGTAATTCATGTGAATTACTGCAGTTAGATACAAAAATAGATACCAAAAAAATATTTCCACCAAATTACGCATATAGGTCAGGTACAACAAATATTTTAATTCAAAATTTTTTAAATTTAGCAAAGGACATTGAGAAAACAAAAATTCTTAAACCTAAAGATAAAATACTTGATATTGGTTCAAATGATGGAACTCTCCTTTCTTCATTTGATGAGCAATATTTTAAATTAGGTGTTGAACCCACCGATGTAGCTAAATTAGCAAAAAAAAAAGGTATTAATACAATTCAAGCACCATTTGGCTTTAAGTTATCAAATCAATTAAAAAAAAAATACGGAAAATTTAAAATAATCACAGCCGCAAACGTTTTCGCACATATAGATAATGTTCATGATGTTTTAAAAGGCATTATAAATTTGTTATCTCACGATGGTGTGTTTATTAATGAGTCACATTATTTGAAAAGTTTTTTAGATACTACTCAATATGACACCATTTATCATGAACATTTAAGATATTATTCTATAAGATCACAACAAAAGTTATTTAGAGATTATAATATAAAAATATTCCATGCTAAAAAAATACCAACTCATGGTGGATCCATAAGAGTATTTGCATCAAAAAAAAATTATAGAATATCATACAACGCTAAATCTTTAATTAATAAAGAGAGCACAGGAAAGAAATTAAGGACTGAGTTAAATTTATTTAAAAATAAAGTAATAGAATCAAAATTTAATTTTTGGTCTTTGATTTCCAATTTGCTCAAAAAGAAAAAAAGGATCTGTGGTATTAGCGCGCCATCTAGAGCAAGTACCATGATTAATTACTTAGGTGTAGACGAGAATATAATACAATATATTTGTGAAAAAAAAGGGTCTTTAAAAATTGGCAAGTTTATACCGGGTACAAAAATTAAAGTTATTGATGAAAATTTTTTGTTTAAAGATCAACCGGATTATGCAGTAATCTTTTCATGGCATATAGCAAAGGATTTAATTAAAATTTTAAAAAAAAAGGGTTTCAAAGGGAAATTTATTATTCCTCTGCCGATACCAAAAGTTGTTTAAATTGAAAAATTTTTTAATTATTTTCATAATCAGTTTTTTCATCTCTTTTTTTGCAGAAGCTTACGTATCAGATAGGCAGTTATGTCAAAATATTAATGTAAAAGGAGAAATCTTTTGCAAAAAACTAATTAAGGAATCTTATTTAGTCTTAGATAAATACTCTGGTTTAGAAAATACCAAAAAGCTTAACAGAGAGTTGAAAAAATGTGAAAAATTTAAAATCTCTTTTCCAATTTTTTGTAAAATTATAACTGAAAATTTAAATATATTTCTACTTATCTTTTTAATTAATTTTCTAATATTATTTATTTTTACTAATTTCATAAAAAAAAAATTATAAATGTTTGAAAAAAATTTAAATAGGATCATTTTTAGTTTTTTCGTCGGTTTATTCTTAACAGGCTTAATTATGTTTTCACCAAACATACCTCTTCAAGACGACTGGAATAACCTTTACCTACTCAATAATTTTGAGAATACTTTTTTGGAGTTTTTATTAGTCAAAGAGAATAATCATTTTCAAGTAATAAGCAGATTTTTTTTGTATATAAATGATAAATTTTTTTCCCTAAATTATAAGTTCAATAACTATATAAGTTTCTTACTCTTATTTTTTCTTTTTTTTAAAACTTATCTTTTTTTGAAAGTAAAAAATAATCTTTTTTTTATTTTACTGGTTTTGTTATTTTTTTCAGGAAGATTATTTCCTATTGTAACCCAATCTGTAAATGTTGTCTGGATATTATCATTTATATTTATTATTTACTTTTTAGAGGAATTTAAACCAAATGATGATCGAATTTCAAAAAAATTATTATTTATAATTTTTTTGAATATAATTAATTTTTCACTGCATATTTGTGTATTATTATTTTTGATAACAAATTTACTTTTTTCAAAACATAAAAAGAATATTTTAATTTATATATTTTTTTATTTTTTAATACTTATTAGTTTAAATTTGATTTCAACTATTTTTGTAAGTGATTATAATTTATTAACTTCAAATCCGGTTGACTTAAAATTAATATTAAGCAAATTTGAATTATCTACGTTTATTTTTACTCTATTCTCAATACTGCCTTCTGTATATTTTCCTATAATCAAAAGTTTTGTACCAATTAGTTTTTTTGTAGGCATTATTCAATTCATAATTTTAATTTTACTTTTTATTAAAAAAAGATATTTAAATTTTGAAAATTTTCATACTTTTTTGAATATAAATTCATTATTAATATTTGGAATATTTGCCTCGATGATATTAGCATTTTTTAGACCCTTTGACTCAATAGAAGCAAGATTCACCCTAGTATCAATCATGTTCCAAGTTGGATTTTGGAATTGTATTATGAGAGAGACTAGATCTAATCTATTTAAATCGTTTAGTTTGATATTATCTTTTTTAGCAATATTTCTCGCTGGTTATTTTTCACCATATCTAGGCCTGTACTGGCAATCAGTGATTTATAATAAATCTTTGTCAATTAAAGAATGTTTAAAAAGAAATAATTTGCAGACAAAAAAATGCGATGAACTTATTTATTTTCACGTTTTTAATAATGGAAAATGGTTTACAGAAGAAAAATTTAATAATGTGTTAAACAATTTAAAGAGAGAAAATAAAATTTTTTTTGATGAAAAATATATTAATCATTAGTCAATATTTTTGGCCTGATAATTTTTTAATTAACGATTTCAGTCAAATTTTAAAAAAAGACGAGTGCAATGTTTCAATAGTTACAGGATCTAGTGGGTACTATATTAACACTAAGGAATTGAAATTTAAGAGAAAATTATCTAATCATGATTATAAAATAATCCAACTACCTACTTTTTCAAGGGGGAGCTTTGTAGGTCTTTTTTTCAATTACATTTCTTTCATAATTTCTGGAATTTTATTTTTACCATTTAAATTATACTCTAAAAAATTTGATTTTGTTTTAGTTTATGCAACTTCACCTGTAACACAAATGATTTTAGGGTACTATGTAAAAATTATCAAGGGATGTAAATTAGTTATTTGGGTTCAAGATCTTTGGCCAGAATTATTAAAAAACTACTTAAAACAAAATTATTCATACATTGCACCTTTTTTAAAAAAAATTATAAATACCATTTTATCAAAATCAGATTTGATTTTTTGTCAATCAGATGGATATCTTAAACATTACAATGAAGAATTACCAAATATAAAAAATAAATTAAAAATCTTACCAAACTTCAGCAATGAGCATCAAATAAAACGAAAAATTGTAAAAAACCAAAACCTTAAATTATTATTTACAGGTAATATTGGTAAATCACAAAATATAGATCTACTTATTAACGTAGCTGAGGAATTACAGAGAGAACATAAAGATATTTTTATTTATTTTTATGGTAATGGATCTGAAAAGGATAGATTACTCAAGTCAGTCGAATTAAAAAAAATAAATAATATAATTGTAAAAGATCCTGTAAATTCAAAAGAGATTATTGAAATTATAAATCACGAAGCGGATGCTGTGTTATTAACTTTGGAAGATAATTATGGTCTAAACTTAACTATACCCTCTAGACTTCAAACTTTTCTATATATTGGTAAACCAGTTATTGCTTCAATTAATGGTGAAGCTCAAAAAATTATTAATGCAGCAAAATGCGGAATATGTGTGGATGCTAATGATAAAGCAGGATTAATTAGAGCAATTGTAGATTTTAAAGCTAAAAAAGAGGAGGATTTAATAGATTATCAAAAAAACGCCATTAATTTTTATGAAAACAATTTCTCAAAAAAGCAAGTTTTATCAATATGGAAAAGAGAATTAAAATTTTAATTTTAGGTATATCAGGCATGTTGGGCCATCAAGTCTATAAATATTTAAATAATGAAAAGATATGTAAATTATCAGGAGTCGGAAAAAAAGAAGGTTTTTTTGATATTGATGTAAATAATTTTTCTGAACTAAAAAAAATACTTAAAAAATTAAAACCAAATATTGTTATAAATTGTATTGGCAAACTTAAAAATACCAACTCTAGTGTTGAAGATATATATAGAACTAATTCCTTATTACCTAAATTTTTAGAAATAAATTCTCACATAATAAAATTTAAGATTATACATATTAGCACCGACTGTGTTTTTTTAGGTACAAAGGGTAGTTATAAAGAAAAAGATTTTTGTGATGCTAAGGATCACTATGGTATTTCAAAAATTTTAGGCGAAATTAATTCTCAAAATGTTGTCAATATCAGAACATCGATTATAGGATTTGAAACAAAAAAAAGAAAACGAGGTCTTTTGGAATGGTTCTTTTCCCAAAAAAGAAAAATTCAAGGATATAGTTCAGCTTTTTTCTCTGGTTTAACAACCCTAGAATTATCTGAGATTTTATTTAAATATTTCATTAAAAATAAAAAAATTTTTAATTACTTTCTAGGATCTGTTGTTCA
>CACMBY010000015.1:0-5597 GCA_902612065.1 uncultured Pelagibacteraceae bacterium
AATCACATTCCGCTTGGACAGGTGGTAAACAAAAATTATTAGATAAAGGTCGAATAAGTAAATTTAATAAAAAATTTCAAAATTTTAGGTCAGAAAATAAAAATTAATGACGAACGCTCCCTTAATGCCTATGGCAACAGCTGTATGGCTTGTAGAAAATACAACACTAACTTTCAAACAGATAGCTGATTTTTGTAATTTGCATGAAGTTGAGGTCCAAGGTATAGCTGATGGAGAAGTTGCAAAAGGAATCAAAGCTTATAATCCAATAATCTCAGGACAACTTTCTAGAGAAGAAATTGAATTATCCTCAAAAGATCAATCAAGGCCTTTAGAGATAAAAAATACTGACATTCAAATATCAAATTCAGAAAAAAAAATTAAAAAATACGTTCCCCTATCAAAAAGACAAGACAAACCAGATTCAGCATTATGGCTTATTAAAAATCATAACATTTTAAAAGACTCACAAATTGCAAAGCTTGTTGGTGTGACTAAAAATTCTGTTACCTCAATAAGAAATAAAAGTTATTGGAATTATAATAATTTAAATCCAAAAGACCCTGTTGCTTTAAATTTATTTTCTCAAAAGGATTTAGTTCAAGCATTAGAAAAAGCTGAAAGACGAATTAAAAGAGAAAAAAAAGATAAAGAAAAACAAAAACAATCAATATAATCCTTTATTGTGCATAAATTAGATGGACATAAAAATATAAAAATGTTAACTACACGTTTTTTTGGAGGTATTTATTAAAATAGAAGTTAAAGACAATAATGTAGAGCAGGCTCTTAGAGTTTTGAAAAGAAAACTTCAAAGAGATGGTTTTTTTAAAGTAATAAAATTAAAAAATACTTATGAAAAACCCTCTGAAAAGAAAAAAAGAATTCTCCAAGAAAATATTAAGAGAGTTAAAAAACTTAATAAATTAAAAAATAGAATTTAAGTATACCGCGGGGTGGAGCAGTCTGGTAGCTCGTCAGGCTCATAACCTGAAGGTCGGCGGTTCAAATCCGTCCCCCGCAACCAAATATCCTAAAGTTTAAATTTAGACTTTCTACTATCAATCAAAAAATTCTTGACGGTCTCTTGAGTAAGTTGGTCAAAAGATTTTCCAAATTTTTGTATTTTTTCAATGATCGATGGTGGTATAGTTATTATATGACAACCTAATTGTTTTGCTTGGATATAGTTATAAGGTTCTCTTACACTTGCCCATAAAATTTGAACATTTTTAAAACTTTTTGCAATTTTTATGCTTTTGATAAATTCAGGCACTGGATCTTTTCCTGTATCTGCTGCCCTTCCAGCAAAAATAGAAATAATTACTTTTGTTTTTTTATTAATGGCTTTTAAAATTTTTGCTGTTTGCTTAGCGGTGTAAACAGCCGTTATATTAAGTTTAATATTTCTACTATTTAAGTTTCTTATAACTTTACCTGTAAATTGTTTTTTAGAGTTAATTACAGGAACTTTTACATAAACATTTTTACCCCAATTATTGATCTTAATTCCTTGCTCAATCATCAATTTAGGGTTGTCAGCAAAAACCTCTAATGAAATTGGTTTTTTATTACAAACTTTAAGTATTTGTTTTGAGTATGATTCATAATCTTTTGCTCCTGCTTTTCGCATTAAACTGGGATTTGTAGTAAACCCTTTTACAAAATTATTATTCTTAAATTTTTTAATATTATTTAGGTCAGCTATATCGCAAAAAACTTTTATACTCATTTATCTATAAATTTTTTGTAATATCTTCTGTCATTTTCTTTGCATCAGCGAATAGCATAAGTGTATTTTCTTTATAGAAAAGGTCGTTATCAATACCTGCATATCCAGGTGAGAGACTTCTTTTAACGAAAAGAACAGATTTACATTTTTCAACATCCAATACTGGCATTCCATATATTGGACTCTGCGGATCAGTTTTTGCGACAGGGTTGGTTACATCATTTGCACCAATCACAAAGGCTACATCTGCATTTGCAAAATCGTTGTTAATCTCCTCTAATTCAAAAACTTCATCATAAGGGACATTTGCCTCAGCTAATAATACGTTCATATGACCTGGCATTCTTCCTGCAACTGGATGAATAGCATACGAAACTTTAATATCGTTTTTTTTTAGAGTATCAACCATTTCTCTTAAAGCGTGTTGAGCTTGCGCGACAGCCATACCATAACCAGGAACAATTATAACAGATGAAGCATTTTTCATCAAAAATGCAGCATCATCTGCATTTCCACTTTTAACGGGTCTCTGTTCTTTTGATGAAGTATTTGACTTTTCGTCAGTCGCACCAAAGCCACCTAATATTACATTAAAGAATGAACGATTCATTCCCTTACACATTATATAAGATAATATAGCACCAGATGATCCTACAAGAGCACCTGTAATTATTAATGCAGTATTTTCTAAAGTAAAACCTATACCTGCAGCTGCCCACCCCGAATACGAGTTAAGCATCGAAATCACAACTGGCATATCTGCTCCACCAATTGGGATTATCAAAAGAAAACCAATTAAAAATGAGACTGCTAATAATATCCAAAATAAATTTGATGATTGCGTTGAACATAACAAATAAATTAAAACAATTATTGAAATCAAGATTATAGCATTTAAAGGGTGCTGACCTTTAAATGTTATTGGTGAACCTGACATAATTCCTTGTAATTTTAAAAAAGCAATTATTGAACCAGAAAATGTTATAGCTCCAACTGCAGCTCCAATTGACATTTCAATTAAACTACCAAGCTTTATTTTTCCTGGATATCCCAGATTAAAGGCCTCAGGATTTAAAAAAGCTGAAATTGCCACGAAAACTGCTGCTAGACCAACTAAACTATGAAATCCTGCTACTAACTCTGGCATCGCAGTCATTGGTATTCTGTAAGCAATAAAGGCACCTATTGAACCTCCAACTAAAATGAATATTAAAACATATACAAATCCAGTTGAAAAATTACCAGTAGATAAAAAAGTTACAGTTACAGCTATTATCATTCCAAGAATACCAAAAAAATTACCTTGTCTTGATGTTTCAGGAGATGACAGACCCCTTAAAGCCAAAATAAATAGGACACCAGAAACTAGATAAAATATTGCTGATAAGTTCGCTGATATCATTTTTTATCCTTTTTCTTTTTTTTATACATTGCAAGCATTCTTTGAGTAACTAAAAAACCACCAAAGATATTTATCGCTGCCAATGCAATAGCTAAAAAACCAAAAATGCTAGAAATATTAAATACACTATCTACATCACCAGATAATCCTGCAATTATTGCCCCAACAATAATTACAGATGAGATTGCGTTAGTAACTGACATCAAGGGAGTATGTAAAGATGGAGTAACACTCCAAACAACATAATAACCTACAAATATTGAGAGGATAAATATACTTAGTCTAAAAATTAAAGGATCAATTTCCATATTTCATTTAATAAGTGTTTTTTCTATTATTTCGTCCTCTAAATTAATATTTAATTTTTTATTTTCTTTATCAAACAAGTTTTCAACGAAATTAAACATATTTTTTGCATATAAGCTAGAAGCAGACACTGGTAGTTTATTTAAAATATTACTTTCACCCATAATTTTTACTCCATTTTTTTCAATAATTTCATCTGCTTTTGTAAATGCAGTGTTGCCACCCTGTATAGCGGCCAAATCATAAATAACAGATCCAGCTTGCATATTATTAATCATATCCTCCTTGATAATCACAGGTGCTTTTTTTCCTGGTATCAATGCGGTGCAAATAACAATATCAATTTTTTTTAAAGTTTCAGAAAGTAATTCCTCTTGTTTTTTTTTAAAGTCATCAGAGGCCTCTTTTGCATAACCACCTTCTGTTTCTAAATTTTCAGCACCCTCCACTATCAAAAATTTTCCTCCTAAACTCTCAACTTGTTCTTTTGATGCCATTCTTACATCTGTAGCAAAAACTATTCCCCCCATTCTTTTTGCAGTTGCTATTGCTTGCAATCCCGCAACACCAGCTCCAACAACTAAAATCTTTGCTGCCGGAATTGTACCAGCGGCTGTCATCATCATTGGTATAGCTTTTTCAAAGTAAGCAAAAGACTCAATTACTGCTTTATATCCAGCTAAGTTAGCTTGAGAAGATAATATGTCCATAGATTGAGCTCTAGTTATCCTTGGTAATAATTCTAATGAAAAAAGATTTGCTTTATTTTTCTTAAGTTTGTCTAATTTCTCCTTATTATCATAAGGATTTAAAATACCTATAAGAGTTTTATTTTCTTTGATTAATGAACATTTTTCCTCAGACAATAATCCTAATTGAACAATTATATTTGAAAGATTTATTACTTCATTTTCATCATCAGAAAATTTGACACCTATATTTTTAAATTCTTCATCAGAAATTCCTAAGTGAACACCATAATTTTTTATTAAATGAACATCAAATCCTATTGAAATATATTTTTTCGCAATTTCCGGAGTAATTGAAATTCTTTTTTCAATATTTTGATTTTCTAATACTGATCCAATTTTCATTAAAAGTTCCTACAATAAGAACAAGGCCATTAATACTAAAACTAACACCACCGCGACAGTTCCCCACAACACAAATTTGGTAAAATTATTCCAGGTTTTTTTATGGTTTTCATTATCCATAAAAATTATTTTTGTCTAGCTTTGAATTTAGGATTGATTTTATTAATTATGTAAACTCTACCTCTACGTCTTACAAGTTTAGAGTTTAAGTCTCTTTTTTTAATTGATTTAAGTGAACTTTTTATTTTCATAATTTAAAGAGTTAAGCCTGGCAAAGTCCTACTCTTCCATGTCTTAAGACAAAGTACCATTGGCGCTGAAAAGCTTGACTTCCGAGTTCGGAATGGGATCGGGTATTACCTCTTCGCTATAATCACCAGGCGACGTATTTATACCTAAAGAAAAATTATAGTCAAAGAAAAATAAAAATCGATTATCTCTTAAAAGAATAAAAAATAATGGCTTTTAAAGCAATAAATGCATCTTTTAGACCAATTTTTTTCCCTTCTTCATATGATCTCCCATTATAAGTAACAGGAACTTCAAAAAATTTATATTTTTTTTTTGCTAACTTAACTGTAACCTCGGGTTCAAAGGAAAAACTTTTTTCTTTAAGATTAATACTTTTTATGACTGAAGTTTTAAAAACTTTGTAACCAGTCTCCATGTCAGTTAAATTTAAATTTATAAATAAATTACATATAAAAGTTAAAATCTTATTTGCTAGATAATGCCAAAAAAAATGTATTCTTACATATTTCCCACCACCAATAAATCTAGATCCATAAACAATATCGGCATTAGCCTCAAAAAAAGGAGTAAGCAATTTATTATAATCGGAAGGATCATACTCTAAGTCTGCATCTTGTATTATTGTAATGTCACCAGTAACATATTTTAGCGCAGTATGTATCGCAGCACCTTTTCCTAAATTAGCATCATGATAATAAATTTGTATTTTTTCTTCTAATTCTAAGCTTTTTAATAATTTATTTGTTCCATCATTTGAACAATCATCAACAATTATAATTTCATATTTTGAAATTTTATAATCTTTTAAACT
>CACMBY010000016.1:0-4302 GCA_902612065.1 uncultured Pelagibacteraceae bacterium
TTACCTATTATAGAAGGATCTGATGGTGGTGTTCAAGATGTAGCTGCAGCAAAAGAGTTGTGTAAAAAAATTGGTTTTCCAGTCTTAATTAAAGCCTCCGGAGGTGGAGGAGGTAAAGGTATGAAAATTGTTCAAAAAGTGGAAGATTTTGAGACAATGTTTTCTACAGCAAAATCCGAGGCAAAAAAATATTTTGGCAATGACGAAGTTTATATTGAGAAATTTTTTCAAAATCCAAGACATATAGAAGTTCAAATTTTAGCTGGAAAAAATGCAACAATCCATTTACATGAAAGAGATTGCTCAGTTCAAAGAAGACATCAAAAATTAATTGAAGAAACTCCAAGCCCAGTTTTGAATAACGAAATTAGAAAAGATTTATTTGATAGAACTGTAAATATGGTGAGAAAAATAGGTTATCAAGGAGCTGGTACAGTCGAATTTATTTTTGAGGATGGAAAATTTTACTTTTTGGAAATGAATACGAGAGTTCAAGTTGAACATCCAGTTACTGAAATGGTTACAGGAATAGACATAATTAAAGAACAAATATGGATTGCTTTTACTGGTGAAACAGCTCTTAAACAATCAGATATAAATCCTAGGGGCCATGCTATTGAATGTAGAATAAATGCTGAAGATCCAGAAAAAAATTTTCAACCATCTCCAGGTACAATCGGTATGTGTCATCAACCATCTGGTTTTAGGACAAGAGTAGATGGAGCAATATTTCAAGGTTATAAAGTAACTCCATATTACGATAGTATGATATGTAAACTAATTTGTCATGGTAGAAACAGAGGAGAGGCTATTCAAAGAATGACTAGATCATTAGATGAATTTGTTATTGAAGGTATTACAACAACAATTCCTTTACACAAAAAACTTTTAAGTCATAAAAAATTTATCGAGTCTGATTTTAATGTAAGTTGGCTTGACAATGAAAAGATAGTTTAATAACAGCTTACCAACCAAATATCATAAACAGGGTGATCAAATGGAGTTATAGACGGGCTTGATGAAAACATCCATCCATTAAAAACAAACACATCGTCTTTGTCTTTATTTATTAGATCACTAACTTGAATATAAGCTGTAATTTCTGGATTATCATCGAATTCAGAATTTTTACACTTCATACTTTTAATTAAAAGATCTTTATGTTTTTTTGCCTCTCCGTTTTTAAGTTTAACTAAAATATTTTTTGAGGAAATTTTATCTAAAATTTTTATATTAGTGTAGCTTCCTTCTTGATTTTGCTCAGAATATGCAAAAAAGGGTATAATAAAAAAAAGATATATAAATAAATTAAATTTAGTCTTTCCAAGACCTATATTTTTTTTGAATAGCATTTTTGTTTTTATTTGGATAATAAGCTGACTCCGTGCCAGTTAAATTCTCTCTATGGGGTTTTTGCCAATCATATTTTTTTAATTCATGATTATTTTCTATTTTATTATGAGTAAAATGTATCCATGAATACCACTCAACTGGTATTTTTGATGCGTCAATTTCTGCAGCGTAAATAACCCATCTTTTTCCATTTTTAGATTCGTAATATTTATTTCCTAAATGATCTGTACCTACTAATTTACCAGATAAAATTGTTTTTATTCTAGTTCCAAAAGTATCTCGATTCCACCAGGTGAAAATTTTTTTTAAAAGTGTCAACATAATAAAATTATTTTTTTCAATTTAAAATTGTATAAATTAAATTAGACTAAAATTTGTTTTTGTATATAAATTAATTGATTCATTATTCAAATAAAATTTAAAATAATAACCGAGGTTAAATGGCAAAATATTTAGTTGAAACATATTACACTTGTACTTTTAAAGTAAATCATTATTTAGACGACGTTAATGAAACTGAGCTTAAAAATTTGGAAAAACGTGATGATGGTAAATTTGAAGTCCTGGACGTAAAACTCGATAGTAGAAAAACCAAAAGCTTAGATCCAAATAATAAAAAAATTGTTGAAAACAAGAAAATTGATGTAGTGGTCTCAAATAACCAATCATCATCAAAAAATTTAGAGAAAATAATCAAGTCAAATAATAATAATTCAGAAAAATCAGGAAAAAGATTTAGTATGCCAGATAGAAGAAAAGGCTACATCCAAAAAGCAACTATTGGTGATCATAAAGTATATTTACACACTGGTGAGTACGAAGATGGAAAAATTGGAGAAATTTTTATTGATACAAGCAAAGAAGGTGAATTAGTTAAAGCTCTAATGAATAATTTTGCTATAGCAGTGTCCTTAGGTCTACAATATGGAGTTCCACTAGATGAATTTATAAGTGCTTTTGTTGGTACGAAATTTGAACCTTCCGGTAAAGTTCATGGAAATGATAGAATTTTAACCGCAACATCTATTTTAGACTATATTTTTAGAGAATTAGCTATTTCTTATCAAAATAGAGAAGATTTAGCTCATACACCTTCAATTGGTAATTCAGAAATTTCAAATATTGATGAGCAAAACTCAGATGATCAAAATCAGCTTTTGAAAATAGTAAAAGATATTACCAGTAAAGGTTTTGTGAGAAATAATTATAAAAAAAATTTAGTAGATTTATCAGATGTAAAGATAAATCTAAAAGGTAAAAAATAATCTATTTTTTTATTTTAAGAGCTAGATTAAGCTCCTTTAATTGTTTCTCATCTATTGATGAAGGAGCTTTCATCATTAAATCTTGAGCGTTTTGATTCATAGGAAACATAGTTACTTCCCGAATATTTTTTCGTTTGCCAAAAGCATTATTATTCTATCAATTCCAGGAGCAATTCCCCCGTGCGGTGGTGCACCATAGCTTAAAGCATTAATCATTCCACTAAATTTTTCATCCACTTGATCTTTATCATAACCGGCAATAGCAAATAATTTATACATTAGTTCAGGAATATGATTTCTTATAGCACCAGATGAAAGTTCAATCCCATTACATACTATATCGTACTGATAGGCTAACATATCCAAAGGTTTTTCAAAATTAAGTTTTTTAATATCTCCTTGCGGCATCGAAAAAGGATTATGACTAAATTCAATTTTATTTGTTTGATCGTTTTTTTCAAACATTGGATAGTCGACTACCCAACAAAATGCAAAAACATTATCATCTATTAAATTTAGGTCTTTTGCAATTTTATCTCTAGCCAGACTAGTTATTCGCTCTAAATCCTTTTTTTTACTACAAGCCATAAATATACTATCTCCAACTTTTGCGCCTGTTTTTTTCATAATTTCCTCTAAAGACTCTTTTGAAAAAAATTTACCCACTGGCCCTTTTGCAGAAATCCCATTTTCAATAGTGAAATAAGCTAGACCAGAAGCTCCCTCATCTTTGGCCCATCTATCAATATTATCAAAAAAGCTTCTTGGTTTATCTTTCGTATTCTGAGTAACAATACATCTTACATTTGAACCAGAGTTTACAAGTTTTTTAAAAATATCAAAGGAAACATCCTCTCTTATAAAAATTTCTGTTATGTCTTCAATTATCAATGGATTTCTAAGATCAGGTTTATCACTTCCATACTTTAAAAGAGCATCTCTATAGGTAATTCTTGGAAATTTTTCTGTTATAATTTTTTTTTTTGAGAATTTTTTAAAGGTGTTAACTAATAATTGTTCAACGACTTTGAAAACATCCTCTTGCTCAACAAAAGACATCTCTAAATCTAATTGATAAAACTCTCCTGGACTTCGATCAGCACGAGCATCTTCATCTCTAAAACATGGCGCGATTTGAAAATATTTATCAAAACCTGAAACCATTATGAGTTGCTTAAATTGTTGCGGTGCCTGCGGCAAAGCGTAAAACTTACCTGGATTCAATCTACTTGGCACAAGAAAATCTCTAGCTCCCTCAGGACTAGATGAAGTTAATATTGGTGTTTGAAACTCTAAAAAACCAAATTTATTCATTTCATTTCTGATAAATGAAATAACTTTTGATCTTAAAATAATATTTTCATGAATTTTTTTCTTCTTAAATCTAAATATCTATATTTTAATCTGATTTCCTCAGAATATTCTTGATCACTAAAAACAGGCATTGGCAATTCTTTGCACTTACCCAAAACAACAAAATTTTCGATAGTGACTTCAATTTCTCCTGTTTCTATCTCTTTATTAATTGTATCAGTTGATCTATCAACTACTTTACCCTCTACATTAATAACTGTTTCAAGTTGTAATTTTTCTAAATCTTTGAAGTTTTTATTTTCTTTATCTACTATACACTGTGTGATGCCATAGTTATCACGTAAATCTAAAAATAAGAGATTTCCATGAT
>CACMBY010000017.1:0-2194 GCA_902612065.1 uncultured Pelagibacteraceae bacterium
TATAAATGGTATAACAATTTCTCTATGTTCCTTATTCTCAATATTAATAATTTTATTTTTTAATGAATTTAGAAAAGAAAAAAATAATTTACTTAAATTTTTATCATCAATTTTTTTAATTTTTTCTCTTTACGAGTTTAATAGATTCAGTGGACACGGTAATGATGAATTATCATTCATGATATATTTTTTATGCACATTATATTTTTTTAAAACAATAATTTATAAAGATGAAAATTTTAAGAAGTTGATTTTATTAATTAGCTTTTCTATTGCTCTTAAAACAATGTTAATTTTTGTAATTTTTTTGCCTATATTTGTTTATTTTATTTTAAAACCAAAATTGAGATGGTTTTTTAATAAAGTTGTTTTTTTTAGTTGTTTATTTATTTTATTATGGTTTCTAAAAAATTTTCTCACAACTTCATGTGTATTATATCCAGCTGTAATAACATGTTCAGAAAATATTACTTGGAGTAATTCAAAAAAAATTAATCCCTCAAATCCAGAAAAGGTCTCAAAATCGACTGAAGGTGTAGCTAAAGCATACATAGATTGGCGTAAAATCAATCCTGAATACAAAGGATCGGTTTATACTTATCTTAATGACGTCAATTGGGTAAAAGTTTGGTTTAAAGGTCATTTTCCAATCATTTTTAAATCTTTGCTTATGTTAAATTTAATAATTATTTTTTTTCTTTATGCTTATAAAAATATCTATGATGAAAAATTAAAAAAGGCTATAAATATAATACTAATTTATAATCTAATTTTAAGTTTAATTTGGTTTATTAAATTTCCTTTATATAGATTTGGTTCAGGCTATATAATTATATTTAATATTTTTTGTTATCTATTCATTTGGAATAAGATTACTTTTTTTAAAAATTTAACTTTCAAAGAACCAGTAAAAAAAATTGCTATGTATTTTTTTATATTTGCATCATCCTTAGTTATTATCAAACATTCAATTAGGATTATCGAAAACTTTTCTTTATCATCGCAATTTCCTAAAATTACAAATGAGGAAATAGGTGTTGAAAAAAAGTTGGGTGATAACTATTATTTAAAAAAAAAACGTTGCTTCTATACGAAACTACCGTGTACCACTGAGCCAACTCACGTGAAACAAATTAAAAAAATATATGGCTACAAAATCTACATTATTGAATAAATAATAATAAATTATGAAAAATTTAAAAATATTATTAAAGAATTTAATTAATTTTATTTCTTATTTTTTTTCAACTATACCATTAAAAAATAATTTAAAACTATCTCATGATAAAACATTTACAGATATTTTTAACTCTGAAAGCTTTAAAATTGAATATGAGTCAGATTACACCAAGTATTTGAAAACATTTAATCTTCCTGAAAATTCAGGGGGAATAAATATTGGAGACCAAAAAGCAATATATTTTCTTACTAAACTTTATACACCGACTAGAATTCTAGAGCTAGGGACGCATATTGGATGTTCTACAATTAATTTCTTGTTAGCGTCTAAAAAAAATCAAAATTTTAAAAACCTCACTACAGTTGATATTGTAGACGTGAATAATGAAAAAATTTCAAATTGGAAAAAATATTATTCCTCATTTTCCCCAAAAGAAATGTCTGAAAAAATAAATATGCAAAATAAAATTGTATTTATCAATGATTTCACTGATAATTTTTTAAAAAAAGATAAGCAAAAATATAATCTAATATTTATAGATGCCGGCCATTCTTTTAATAAAGCTTATAAGGATCTTTATTTATCTTTAAATCTTTTAGAAGATAGAGGTATTATAATCATGCATGATATTTATCAGTCAGAGCATTTTAGCCTTAAAAAAAGCAATTTAAATGGACCATATTTAGCTTTAAAAAAAATTACAAAGAAACTTAACCTTAAAGTTCATTTGCTACATTCTCTTCCTTGGAAAACTAAAAATGGGGGAAATTTGACCTCATTAGGTGTAATTCAACTAATAAACTCGGACAGATAAATTTAATTATTTTTTTTTAAAAATATTATTGTACTCAAATATATTAGCAAAGTGACAATGAATATTATTAAATTATTATCTAAAAAAATAATAAATATACAGGGTGTGATTAATATAAAACTAGAAAAAGTGATCGCTACTTTAATACTGTATTTATTTAATAACAAATGATGAATGTGATGACGATCACCTAAAAAAGG
>CACMBY010000018.1:0-2187 GCA_902612065.1 uncultured Pelagibacteraceae bacterium
ACAGAATTTAAGGATTTATGTGAAAATTTACAAAATGGTATAGCTATATCCACACCAGTTTTTGATGGGGCTAAAGAAAAAAATGTAACAGAAATGTTAGAATTAGCAAATCTTCCTAAATCTGGACAAACTTACTTATGGGATGGAAGAACAGGTGAAAAGTTTGATAGACCGGTAACTGTTGGAATAATTTACATGCTTAAACTTCATCATTTGGTTGAGGATAAAATTCACGCAAGATCTACAGGTCCTTATAGTTTGGTGACTCAACAACCATTGGGTGGAAAAGCTCAATTAGGTGGACAAAGGTTTGGTGAAATGGA
Source organism: uncultured Pelagibacteraceae bacterium (assembly GCA_902612065.1). Classification (GTDB taxonomy): domain Bacteria; phylum Pseudomonadota; class Alphaproteobacteria; order Pelagibacterales; family Pelagibacteraceae; genus Pelagibacter. Next base: position 324 of record CACMBY010000018.1, read on the forward strand.
GGTATGGGCACTTGAGGCATATGGTGCATCATACACGCTTCAAGAAATACTTACTGTAAAATCTGATGATGTTGCTGGAAGAGTAAAAGTTTATGAGACCATTGTTAAGGGTGAAGAAAACTTTGAGTCCGGAATACCAGAATCATTTAACGTACTTGTTAAAGAAATAAAATCTTTGGCATTAAATGTGGAATTAAATTAATTATGAAAAAAGAACTAACAGATCTATTTAAAAATTCAGAAATATCTGAAGCTCAAAATTTTAATAGTATCAAGATCTCATTAGCTAGCCCGGAGAAAATAAAATCTTGGACCTATGGTGAAATTAAAAAACCAGAAACTATCAATTATAGAACTTTTAGACCAGAGAAAGATGGCCTTTTCTGTGCAAGAATATTTGGTCCAATTAAAGATTACGAGTGTTTGTGTGGAAAATATAAAAGAATGAAATTTAGAGGCATCATATGTGAAAAATGTGGTGTTGAGGTAACAAAATCAAATGTTCGAAGAGAACGAATGGGTCATATTAATTTAGCAACACCTGTTGCACATATATGGTTTCTTAAATCACTACCAAGTAGAATAGCACTTGCTGTTGATATGAAGCTCAAAGAAGTCGAAAGGGTTTTGTATTTTGAAAATTTTATTGTCATTGAGCCAGGTTTAACAGGTCTGCAAAAAAATCAGCTTTTAAATGAGGAAGAACTAGCAAAATATCAAGATGAATATGGAGAGGAGGCTTTTACGGCTGGAATTGGAGCTGAAGCAGTTCTGGAAATGCTTAAAAATCTTGATTTAGATTTAGAGAGAAAAAATCTTGTTGATTATATTAAAGAGACGAAATCAAAAGTTAATGAAGAAAGAGCTATTAAGAGATTAAAATTAATTGAGTCTTTTATTGAAACTGGTCAAAAACCTGAGTGGATGATCATGACTGTTGTTCCAGTTATTCCACCAGAATTAAGACCACTGGTTCCTTTAGATGGTGGAAGATTTGCAACATCAGATCTAAATGATCTTTATAGAAGGGTTATTAATAGAAATAATCGTTTAAAGAGACTAATGGATCTTAAGGCACCAGATATTATCATCAGAAATGAAAAAAGAATGTTACAAGAATCTGTTGATGCACTTTTTGATAACGGCAGAAGAGGTAGGGTAATTACTGGAACAGGTAAAAGACCATTAAAATCTTTAGCTGAGATGTTAAAAGGAAAACAAGGAAGATTTAGACAAAATCTTCTTGGTAAAAGAGTTGATTACTCTGGTCGTTCAGTCATCGTAGTAGGTCCAGACCTAAAATTACACGAATGTGGATTACCAAAAAAAATGGCGTTAGAATTATTTAAACCATTTTTATATGCTAGACTTAATAAACTAGGTTTAGCTTCAACAATTAAACAAGCAAAAAAATTAGTTGAGAAAGAAACTAATGCTGTCTGGGATGCACTTGAATTAATTGTTAGAGAACATCCAGTTTTACTAAATAGGGCACCAACACTACATAGGTTGGGAGTTCAAGCCTTTGAACCAAAATTAATTGAGGGAGATGCAATTGAATTACATCCTTTAACATGTGCTGCGTTTAATGCAGATTTTGATGGTGATCAAATGGCTGTTCACGTTCCTTTAAGTTTAGAGGCACAACTTGAGGCTAGAATATTAATGCTATCAACTAACAATATTCTTTCTCCATCTAACGGAAAACCAATAATTGTCCCAAGTCAGGATATGATTTTAGGAATTTATTATTTATCTCAAGAACCAGTTACTGATAAGCCAGCTGGATATTTTTTAAATGCGGATCAAATTGAATTTGCACTTTCCTCTGGTCAAATAAAAGTCCATAGTACGATTATTTCTA
>CACMBY010000019.1:0-2127 GCA_902612065.1 uncultured Pelagibacteraceae bacterium
TCCACTAATAAAACATAAAGGAAATATTAGAACAAGAAAATTTAATATTTTAGATATTTTTTTTGCCACAGATATTTATTTATATAGTTTTGATAGCTTAATATAATTTTTACAATCTTATCAGATACATTCGTTTCTTCATAATCTCGAACTTTTTCAAGCTTAAATTTACTATTTTTTTTTAATATTTGGATGCCATTTAATATTTTTTTATAGTTTGATCCTGTCATCATAGCTGCGCCAACTTCCATCCCTTCGGGCCTTTCGTTTGTCTCTCTTAAATTTAGTGCAGGAATTCCAAGGATAGATGCTTCTTCAGTAATTGTTCCACTATCGGACATGCACACAAAAGAATTTTTCATTAATTTAATATAATCAAAAAAACCAAGTGGTTTTAGAAAATATAAATTTTTATTTTGAAAATTTGATATTTTATTTAAATTTTTTTTTAACCTATAATGAGTAGAGATAAATATTTTTTTTTTATATTTTTTTGAAATCTTTTTGAGTGAATTGATCATTGTTTTTACATTTTTAATATCATCTACATTTTCTTCTCGATGATAAGAAACTAAGATATAATCATCTTTAGATAGTTTATATTTTCGTAAAATACTAGAGCTATCAATTTGGTCTTTATAAAAATTTAAAACCTCTTTCATTGGGCTACTCAATTTGATTATTGTTTTAGGATGAATCCCTTCTTTTACAAGATACTCTTTGGCAATCTTAGAGTATGTTATATTAACATCTGATATGTGATCAATTATTTTTCTATTAATTTCCTCAGGAACGTTTAAATCAAAACACCTATTGCCTGCTTCAAAATGAAAAATTGGTATTTTTAATTTTTTTGCGGCTATAGACGATAACCCACTATTAGTATCTCCAAGAATAAAGAGCGCGTCAGGTTTAATCTTTCTTAAAACCTCAGAAGATTTAATTATGATATTACCAATTGACTGATTGCTGTCTTTACCTGCAGCGTTCAAAAAAAAGTTAGGTTTTCTAATCTTAAGGTCTTCAAAAAATATTTTATTTAATTCATAATCATAATTTTGTCCTGTATGAATAAGTTTATGTGCAAAAAATTTGTCAAATTTTTTAATAATTTGAGATAATTTAATTATTTCAGGTCTTGTTCCTAGAATGGTGGCTATTTTAATCATTAATCAAAAAAATAATTTACTCAAGATTTTAGTTAACTCTTTTTCATCAAGTCTTTTTGTATTTGAGGAATTATAGGTTCGAAATAAATTTTTTACTCTTTTGCCTTTAAAAAAATAATTTTCAAAATTTTCATTTTTTTTATCAGTTTTAATAACATAAAAATTTTTATCGTCCTTGGTTTTCAACATTTCTTCTTCCGAAACAAGAGTTTCATGCATTTTTTCTCCATATCTTATTCCAATCTCTTTATAGTCTGATTTTGACTTTAAAATTTTTTTTAACGATTTATAAAGAGTATACATTGTGCATGCAGGTGATTTTTGAACAAATATATCGCCATTATTTCCATCTTTAAAAGCTTTGAATACTAAATTAATTGAGTCATCTAATGACATCATAAATCTAGTCATATTTTTATTTGTAATAGTAACAATTTTATTATTTTTCATTTGATTAATAAAAAGTGGAATAACGGAGCCCCTTGAACCCATTACATTCCCATATCTTGTAGCGCAAATTGTAGTTTTGTTTGTATTATTGTTCAAAACTTTAGAAGTCATAATTTTTTCTGCTAAAGATTTTGTTAATCCTAAACTATTTATTGGATAAACTGCCTTATCTGTACTTAGAATAATACACTTTTTTACTCCCTTAGTGATAGATGCATTAACAATATTTTCACTACCGATTACATTTGTCTTTATAGCTTCCAATGGAAAAAATTCACAAGTAGGCACTTGTTTTAAAGCTGCGGCATGAAAAACATAGTCTACACCATCTAAAGATTCACAAACAGTTTCAAAATTTCTAACGTCACCAATTATAAAATTTAATCTTTTATCATTATATAGATTCCTCATATCAAATTGCTTTTTCTCATCTCTACTAAAAATTCTTAATTCTTTAAATTTAGACTTGATAATTTTTTTTACAAATGCATTACCAAAAGATCCTGTG